>JBIIYH010000183.1:0-5674 GCA_044346905.1 Pirellulales bacterium | reverse complement strand
GTCAGCTTCGAGGCGGTCGAGGGCACGGTGATGGACGAGGAGGATCAGGCCGAGGCGGTGGGCCGGGTGCGGGCCGCCACGGCGGAGTTCGTCCACGACGGCACCCGCTGGCAGACCAACGGCCGCGTCTACTTCAACCTGGCCCCCTCGGCCACGGTCAAGTATCTCGCCAGCGATCTCGAGATGGTCGCCGAAGAGCACGCGATCCCGCGGGTTTGAGACCGCGGAGGCTGGGTAATCCCGGCAGAGCGTGGCGGTCGTGCCCGTCGTGCCGGTCATCGAGCCCGTGAATGGTCGATAACCCCGGTGGGGGTGCTCGATGCGCCGGTGCTCGTCTTTGCTCGCGTGGCTGACTGGGCTCGCCTTGACTGCGGCCTGCGCGGTCGCCGCGCCGCCTCGACTTCCTGCCGCTGCTCCCCGGCTGCCTCCAGCGCCGGCGGAGGAGCCCTTGCCGGCGGCGCAGCGGTCGCTGCGGAAGGCGGAGGAGTATCTCGGCGCCTCCTGCGAGATGCTCCGCAACGGCCGGCGGCACGCGATCGACGGCTACTACGTGGCCTGCCAGGAGGCCTGGAACGCGGTTCAGCTCTGCCCTGAGTCGCCGGAGGTGCTCTGCGCGGCGAGCGAGCTCTATGCCGACGCCCTGGCGGGGTTTCTCGAGGCCGCGACGCGACACGGCCGGATCCACGACGGCGGGGTGTGGGTGGGGCCGCCGAGCCGGCTCATCAAGGTGCCGCTCGCGCCGAAAGCGTTGCCGCTTCCGCCCGAGGCGATCGCGTCGCTCGAGCCGCAGGCCCAGGACCGCGACAAGCGGATCTCGCGGCGGCACCTGCGGGACGGCTTCGGGCTGCCGGTGGTCGTGCGGGTCGATCCGCGGCGGCTGGGCGGCGCCGACGAGCGGTTCGCCGCAGACCGCCAGTCGCTCGCCGCCACGGCCGTGCTGCGGTTCGACATGCCCGGCGGCGAGAACGTGGTCGAGAAGTTCGCCGGCCCGGTCTATCGCGACCACGCGGCGGCCGTGCTCGATCTGGCCAATCCGGTGGAGATCGCGGCGGTGAAGCTCGGCCCGGCCCGGCCCCACCTCGCCGCCGACCTCTCGGCCCCGCTGCTCGACATGCTGGCGGGCACTCCCCGCTCCGGGATCGAGGGGTTTCTGCTGCCCTTCAGCTTGGCCGACACCCGTCCGCGGCTCGAGTTTCTCGAGCCTCATCAGCCGGGGCGGATCCCGGTGGTCTTCATCCACGGCCTCGCGAGCGACGAGGCCACCTGGTTCGACCTCCTCAACGAACTGCGGGCCTGGCCCGTGTTTCACCGCCGGTTCGAGCCCTGGGTGTTTCACTATCCCACCGGGTCGTCGTTTCTCCAGGCCTCGGCCAATCTCCGCCGCGAGCTGGCCGCGGCCGTGGCGGCGCTCGATCCCGAGGGCCGCGATCCGGCCCTGCAGCGGGTCGTGCTCGTGGGGCACAGCATGGGCGGCCTGCATGCCAAGATGATGGTGGCCGATTCGGGCACGGCGATCTGGGACTCGATCGCGACGGTGCCCTTCGAGCAGATCCGGCTGCCGCCGAAGTCGCTGGCAGTGATCGAGCGGCTGGCCTTCTTCAAGCCGCTGCCGTTCGTGAAGCGGGTGGTGTTCATCGCCACGCCCCACAAGGGTTCGGTGTTGGCGTCGCTCGGGATCGGCCGGCTGGCATCGCTGGCGGTTCGCGAGCCGGCCGACATCGGGGCGATCCGCGAGCAAGCCGTAGCGCTGAATCCGGGCGCGTTGCGGCCGGAGTATGCCCGGCGGGTGCCGACCACCGTGGATCTGCTGCAGCCGAGTTCGCTCACGCTCCAGGCCCTCGAGCGGCTGCGGCCGGCCTGCTGGGTGGCATCGCACTCGATCGTAGGCGACATCCATCCGTCGCTCACCGGCGGCCGCGACGATTGCGTGGTGCCGGTGGCGAGCGCCCACACGCCCTACGCCCGCAGCGAGATCTGCGTGCCGGCCAAGCACACGAAGGTGCACCATCATCCGCTGGCGGTGGCGGAGCTCGAGCGGATCCTGCTCGAGCATTTGGCAGAGGGGCCGCCGGCATCCCGCCGGTAGCGGCTGCTACTTCGGCGTCACGCGGCGGCGGCCGGTGCGCCGCAGGCTGGCCTCCGGCAGCGCCTCCTCGACGAGCCGGGTCATGGTATTGATGTGCACGCCCAGGAGTTCGGCCGCCCGGCCCTTGTGGCCGTCGGTCATCGCCAGGGCCTGCCGCACGGCGAGCTTTCGCAGCTCCTCGAGATTCACCACCGGCAGCGGCTGGTCGAGCGCGAGCGGCAGCGCCGCGAGGCCGACCGCCGAGAGCTCGTGGGAGTTGGCCCCGGGCACGTCGTCGTCGGTCGGAATATCCGGCGGCGTGCCGAGGGCGTAAACCCGCTCGATCACCTGGGAGAGCTGCCGCACGTTGCCGGGCCAGCGATACCGCATGAACCGCGAGAGCGTGGCGGCGTCGGGCTGCCAGGGGTTCACCCCGAACTTCTCGGCGAAGAAGGTGCGGAAGTGATCGACGAAGAGCGGGATGTCGCTGGCCCGGTCGCGGAGCGGCGGCACGGCCAGTTCGATCGTGTTGAGCCGGTAGTAGAGGTCTTCGCGAAACTTGCCGTCGCGGACGTCGGCAGACAGGTCGCGGTTGGTGGCGGCGATCACCTGCACGTCCACCTCGAAGGAGTCGGTGGAGCCGACGGGCGTGACCTCGCGTTGCTGGAGCACCCGCAAGAGCCGCGGCTGGAGGTCGAGCGGCATCTCGCCGATCTCGTCCAGGAACACGATGCCCCCTTCGGCCGCGCGAAACACGCCGCGGGAGGGGCCGACCGCGCCGGTGAAGGATCCCTTCTCGTGGCCGAAGAGCTGGCTCTCGATCAGCGTGGCGGCCATGGCTCCGCAGTTGACGGCCACGAACGGCTTGCCTGCCCGCTGGCCTTGGGCGTGGAGGGCCCGCGCGATCTCTTCCTTGCCGCAGCCTGTCTCGCCGGTGATCAGGATCGTGGACTCGACGCGGGCGGCACGGCGGAGCGTGGCCTCGAGGGCGACCGCGGCGGGCGACTCGCCGACGAGCCTGTCCCAACGGCGGGCTTGTGTGGCACGCAGCCGGGCCGCGAAGGGGGATCCGTTCGCCGCCGGGGCGGCCTTTATTTCACCATTGCGGTGAACGCCGTTGACAGCAGGCTGGGTGCCGGCAGCGGCAACTGGCCCGACGTTTGTGTCGAAGTCCGCGTCCATCGCAGTGTGTTCCCGAGGACAGAGTTTTCGGATCCGCCAGGGCCGAAGTATGGATTCCCAAGATGAGTGAAATATGAGCGACCCGTGAGATTTTCCTCGGGGGCAGGGTTTTGTCCAGTGGTTTCGGGCCGTGGGGCGGCATAACCGGCATTTTGCAGCTGTTCGGGCGGCAATGTTCTGGATCACTGCCGCGCCGTGGCCGGGTCGCATCGGACGCAGCGCCGTCGGCTTGCCGTCATTTTTCCGGTATAGATGCCGGTGTTGTATCGCCCCGCCCGTACGGCCGGCTGCTGCAGGCCCCCCCAAGTATGGAGCCGTGACGCCAGCCGCTCAGCATCCGCGAAGACATCATCAGGGATCGAAACGGCCGTTTTCATACCAGGAGTACAACCGCCTCGTGGTCGCTCGTCAACGCGAGGGGGTTCCCTGCGGCGTGCTACTGACGGTGCTTGAAGCCGGGACAGCCGAGCAGTCGATTTCCGACGACGAGTTTTTGGCGTTTGCCACGGCCGAGCCTTTGTGAAAGGCTCCTGCGTGTGTACCGGGCTTCAAGATGATCCGCCGCTGTCGGGAGTTGCCTCACACAGATGAACACGTGTATGTTCACGTCCCCGGAGGAATCAGGTCATGGTCCAGATTCGATTCGGTGCAGACGTTTGCCAGAAGCTCGATGGGGCGGCTGAACCGGTCGAGGTCTGTGACGCGACCGGCCGTGTGATCGGGCTGTTCCTGCCCGACGGCATCCCTGCCTTGATCAAGCGGGGCGTGCCACCGGCGGATCTGCCGATTCCGCTGACGGCCGAGGAGCTGGCCGCGCGGCGGCAATCCCGCGACGGCCGCACTCTCGAGGAGATCCTCCGCGGCCTCGGGCAGCGATGAAGCACCTGGTCTTCTGGTCGCCCGAAGCAGACGAACGGCTTCAAACGCTGATTGAAGAAAGTGTGGATCCTGGTCAAGCGGCCCGGATCCTCCGGGAAATCGACTTCTGGCTGGCCCGTGGGCCGCTCGAGTTCGGCGAGTCGCGGTTCGAAAACGTCCGCCTCGGCGTCATCGCGCCGTTCGCGGTTCTGTTCGAGGTGCTCGATGAGCCAGCGACAGTGATCGTGATCGACGTTTGGAGGTTTTGACTGGCCCGGTTGCGGCGGGCCAGGATTCCGTGGTTCAGCGACCTCAGGCCGGCCCGGTGGCCGAGAGGTCGCCCTCGATCTGGCTCACGCCCTCGTGGTCAAACACCACCGGTGTGCCGCCTGGGGCCACGAAGATCGCCACGCCGTCGCGGACCACGAGTGCGTCGGCGTGATCGACTTCGAAGCGGTCGCCGTTGACCAGGGCGACGGTGAACGGCCGGAAGGGCGCACGCTTGCGGAAGGCGCCGAGCGTCTCGTCGAAGAGGGCCGGTTGCATTGGAGGGTCCTTGGCAGGTGGCGGCGATCGAAATGGGATGGTCTACAGCATATACGCCCGTCCAGATAATCGTCAACGGTCTTGGGAGTCCGGCCGGCTCGTGGCCGGACCTCGCACGGCCAAGCCGGGCAGGCTCCAGGCCGTGGCGGCTGGTATGATCAAGCTCGTGCCGCTCAGCGAGCCAACCGCTCGCCGTGGCCCGCGACACGGAGCCCGTCATCGATGGACGATCGCCAGTTGCTCGAGCGGATTGTCACCGATCCGAATATCTTCGGGGGCAAGCCCGTGATCCGCGGCCGGCGGCTTGCGGTGGAGCATGTGCTGGGAATGCTCGCGGCCGGCGACGAAACGGCGGCGATCCTCGAGCACTATCCGTGGCTCGAACGGGATGACGTCCGCGCCTGCCTCCTGTTTGCCCGGCGCCTCGTCGGCCACGAGCGGTGGGAGCCGTTACCCGTCACCGCTGCGCCATGAGGCTGCTGCTCGACACCTGCCTGTCGGGCAAAGCAGCCACGGCACTGCGTGACTCCGGGCACGATGTCGTCTGGGTTGGCGACTGGCCAGCCGATCCAGGAGACGCCGCGATCCTGGCCTGGGCCCGTGATGAGGAGCGCATCCTCGTGACGCTCGACAAGGATTTCGGTGAACTCGCCATCGTGCGCGGTCAGCCGCACTGCGGCATCGTGAGGCTGGTTGACTGTTCGGTCAAACGGCAGGCTGCGATGTGCGAGTTTGTGCTCGCCCGCCATGGCGAATCACTGGTCGCAGGTGGAATCGTCACGGCTGAACCCGGGCGGCTCCGCATCCGTCCTCCGGGTGACGAATAGTTCGTGCCGGGGACCTTGAGCCTACGAGGGCTTTGGCCGCCCGGGCTCGCGAGGGCCGCCGGGCCCGGTGGCCGAGAGGTCGCCCTCGATTTGGCTCGCGCGCTCATGGTCGAAGCACGGCCTTGTCGCGATCGCGGCCCGCGGCCTTCTTGCTGGCGTTGATATCGTCGAGCGATGCCACGCGCAGAGGCAGTCC
>JBIIYH010000029.1:0-17744 GCA_044346905.1 Pirellulales bacterium | reverse complement strand
ACGCCGAGCGTGATCATCACCTCGACGCTGCCGGAGAGTTCGACGAAGTGGGCGTCGGTCACGCCCCGCTCGGCGAGCCAGCCACGGGTGATCCGCGGGAAGCTCGTGGCCACCCGCCGACCGGCCAGCTTCCGCGGGTCGTCGATGGTGGCGTCGTCGGGCACGCAGAGCGCCAGCCGGCAGGAGCCCACGCCCAGGTCGAGCCGGTGCACCACCTCGGCCCCGCTCTCGGCCACCAGGTCGGCCCCGGTGATCCCCAGGCCGATCGCCCCCTCGGCGACGAGCACAGGGATGTCGTCGGTCCGCAGGAAGGTGATCTCGACCGGCATGTCCTTGCAGCGGGCAAACAGGCTCCGCTCCGTCCGCCGGAACGAGAGCCCGGCGTCGGCCAACAACTGCGCCGCCAACTCCGCCAGCCGCCCCTTGCTCGGGATCCCGATCCGCAGGAGCCACTCGCCGCCATGATCGGTCACGTCGAACCTCCCCCTCCGGTACGGGCCGCCTTCTCTGCAAGCCCTGAGACGCCAAACCGGCGGGCCAGCTCGGCCTCCACCTGTTCGAGCGAGATCGCTCGGCAGGCCAGCAGCACGAGCGTGTGATAGACGAGGTCGGCGGCCTCGGCCACCACCCGCTCGTCGGCCTCGTCGCCGGCCGCCCGGACGAGTTCCTCGGCCTCCTCGGTCACCTTCGGGCCGGCCGCGGCCGGCCCGCCAGCCAGCAGCTTGGCGGTGTAGGATCGACCGGCGTCGCCCCCCTTCCGCGCGGCGATCACCTGTTCGAGCGCCTCGAGGACCTCGCCGACCTGCCGCTTCGATGCCTGGGAATCCGCCACGAACCGCTCCGGGGCCGCTCTCGGCCATTGATCCCGCCGGGCCGCCGGATCCGCTCCGGCCGCCTGCAACGGGACGTCCAACTCTAGCATGCCCGCCGGGCTCTTTTGGGGAGACCCGCCTGCGGCTGGCCGAAGACTGCTGGTTTTTGTCGGGGCCGACAGGGGCCGGAAAGTCGGCCCTGGCGATCCCGCTGGCCCGTCGGCTCGGGGCCGAAATCCTGAGCATGGATTCGATGGCGGTTTACCGCGGACTCGACGTGGGCACGGCCAAGCCCTCGGCCGCCGACCGGGCGACCGTGCCCCACCACTGTCTCGACCTCGTGACCCCGGCCGAGGCGTTCAGCGTGGCCGGCTGGCTCGCGGCAGCTGCTGCCGCCCTCGCAGACTGCCGTTCCCGCGGCCGCCGGATCCTGTTCGTCGGCGGCACACCACTCTATCTGCGGGCCCTCCGCGACGGCCTCGCCGAGTTGCCGGCCGCCGACCCGGGCCTCCGGGCCGCCCTCATGGCCGAGGCATCCGCCCTCGGCCCGGAAGCCCTCCATGCCCGGCTCGCCACGCTCGACCCGACCGCGGCCGCCCGGATCCACCCCCGTGACACGAAGCGGATCGTCCGGGCCCTGGAGGTGGCCGCGCTCACCGGCCGACCGCTCTCCGCGGCCCACGCCCAGGAGCCCGACCCGCTCTTCGAATCGCGGCTCATGATCCTCGACGTCTCGCGGGCCGCGCTCGCGGACCGGATCGACCGCCGCGTGGAGGCGATGTTCGCCGGGGGGATCGTCGAGGAGACGGCCGCGGCCCTCGCGGCCCCGGGGGGCATCGGACCCACGGCCAGCCAGGCCGCCGGCTACACCGAAGCCATCGATCTCCTTGCGGGCCGGATCGATCGCGCCGAAGCAATCCGCCGCACGCAGGTGCGCACCCGACAGCTCGCCAAGCGGCAGCGCACCTGGTTCCGCAGCTTCAAAAACGCCACCTGGATCGGAGCCTAAGGGCCCGAGCCCGCAGTGACAGCTGGCCGCATTGGTTCGCCGGCCGGGGACATGCTCGGAACCTTCGGACTTTGCGAGTACGTACTCCATAGGTGTTGCCAACTGCGTGCTCCGCAAAGCTCCTCGGTTCCTGCGCGTGCCCCCGGCCGGCTCCTCAGCATCAAGGGCCTAGGCAGGGAGCGTCCGGCTCAGGGGCATGGGCAACCCCGAGCCGCGTGCCCGCGGGCCTGCCGATCTGCTAGCACGCCCCGTGCTAGCACATGATCTTGTGGCAGCCCCCGTCACAAACCACAAAATCGAAAAAATCGTTGCAATCGGTCTTGTCGGGAATAAGTTCGCCCCCTGTCGCGACCCCGCGGCCCGGTGCCCATGGATGGGAGCCGGTTTGATTCCCTGTCACGGAGGACCTCGATGGCTGCCAAGCCCCTCATCGGCATCAACACCGACTACCGTTCCGCCCGCAAGGAGCACGCCGCGCTGTCGTTCGTCGCGGCCGGCTACTACGACGGGATCCTGGCCTCGGGCGGCATCCCGGTGATCCTGCCCCCCCTGGCCGATGAAGACGATGTCATCCGGGTGCTCGACATGCTCGACGGGGTCGTGCTGGTCGGCGGCGGCGACCTCGATCCGCGTCGCGACGGCTACATGCCCCACCCGTCGGTCCGCGTGATGGAGCCCCGCCGCGAGGACTTCGACCGCCTGCTGGCCAAGCACATCTGCGCCCGCCAGATGCCGGTGCTCGGGATCGGCAGCGGCATGCAGCTGCTCAACATCACCGAGGGGGGCACGCTCTTCCTCCATCTGCCGGAGGATCTCCCCAAGGCCATCCCCCACAAGGATCCGACCGATCTGGCCCACCGCCACGCCCTGCTCGTCGAGCCGGGCTCGGTGATGGAGCGGGTCTACGGCGACGGGGAAATCCGCGTCAACAGCATGCACCACATGGCGATCGACGACCTGGCGGCGAATTTCCGCGTCACCGCCCGGGCCCCGGACGGCGTCGTCGAGGCGATCGAGAGCGTTGTCGAGAACTGGACCGCGATCGGCGTCCAGTTCCATCCCGAGGCCGACACCGCCTCGGCCCTCGACGTGAAGATCTTCGAGGAGTTCATCATCGGGATCACGGGCGTGGTGCCCGAGATGCGGCTCGTGGCCTGACCGAAGAACCCTCCCCTGTCGGAGGTGAGGGTGCGACACCGTTTACGTGAGCCGGGAGTCGGCGGCTGCTCGAGGAGCTTAGGGAATTGCCGGTTGGAGGTGGTCGCGAAGCCATCTTGACCGTGCCACGCCATCACGGGCGACGGCGATTCCCTCTCGCGACGAGACAGCTGCCGCTTCCGGCGGCCCACCCGACCGGGCAACCTCACCGAGCGCGCGCGACCCGATAGACATCGATCGCCGGCCCGTCGGTCGCTCCCAGCGGCCGGCGGGCCGGCTGCTTTTCCACGACCAGGCCGGCGGCGGCCGCCGCCGGCTCGAACTCCGCGGCCCGGGCCCGGCCGGGATCGGCTACCAGCGCCTGGCCGTCGGCCGCGAGCGTCGCCACCAGCATCCCGGCCAGGGCCACGGCGTGGTGCTTCTCGTAGAGCACGTCGGCGGCGGTCACGAGGTGGAAGCGGCCCAGATCGGCGGGCGGCCGCCGCCAATCGACGAGCCGGACCGCGAGCCCCTCGGCCCGATTGCGGTCGGCGTTGTAGCGAACGCCCTCGAGGGCCGCCTCCTCGTAGTCGCTGGCCGTGGCGGCGAAGCCCCGCCGGGCCGCCACGACGGCGGGCAGGCCGAGGCCGCAGCCGAGTTCCAGAAACCGGCGGCCCGCCCCGTCCATCAGGGCCAACTCCTCGGCCAGGACCAGCGCCGACTCCCACACGTTCGCCCAATAGGGAATCCGCTCGTCGGCCGCGAAGGCCTCCTCGTCGATCAGCGAATCGACGTCGGGCGGGCACCAGAAGCGGTAGACGGTGCCCCGGACGTCGATCAGCCGCTCGACCGGCGCAAACCGCTCGTAGTCGTCAGCCTGGCTCATGATGCCCGGTTCGGTTTTCTGATCTTCCGCAGCCCGTGAATCGGAGGGGTTACCCGTGCCAATCGAGCGGCGTTGGCAGCGAGCGCAGGCAGGATGCCGAAGTGAAGCTGGCATCGAGCGACCGAAGGGCAGGATGCCCGCAGGGAGCGTCCGGCGAGATGGCACGGGCAACCCCGGCCCATGTCGTTTGACCTGAAAACCTGGCCACGCCCCCTCTTGTCGGACGGGTCACGGCCTATTCGCATGCCATCCCGGGGCTGCCTTCGTGCCGCTGCAATCGTCATATTCGACAGCCTTTTTCCCAGCGGAATTCCCGCGATTCGTCGCGTGAAGCCCTGCCGTGTGGCACGATTGTACGGTCTCGCGCCCGTTCGTCCCCGGTTTGGTTTGCCATGCTCACCGACTACGACCTGCACCTCCTGGGCGAGGGCCGGCACTGGAAGAGCTACGAGAAGCTCGGGGCCCAACTGGAGACCCACGACGGCGTCGCGGGCGTGAACTTCGCCGTTTGGGCGCCGAACGCCGACCGCGTCGATGTGGTCGGCGACTTCAACGGCTGGGACGGCTCCGCCCACCGAATGCACAAGCGGATTCCCTCCGGCATCTGGGAGCTGTTCGTGCCGGGGCTCTCGGCCGGCACGCTCTACAAATACCGCGTCCACTCGGACGGCTCGGCGAGCGACCGGGCCGACCCCTACGGTTTCGGGGCCGAGGTGCCGCCGCGGACGGCTTCGGTCGTCACCGACCTCGCCGCCTACGCCTGGCAGGACGGCGACTGGATGGCGACCCGGGCCGCGAAGAACGGCCTCGACGCGCCGCTCAACGTCTACGAGGTCCACCTCGGCAGCTGGCGGCGGCCGGGCGACGATCCCCACCGCTGGCTCTCCTACGCCGACCTCGAGCGGGAGCTCGTGCCCTATGTGTTGGAGATGGGCTTCACCCACGTGGAGTTCCTTCCCCCCACCGAGCATCCGCTCTCGGCGAGCTGGGGCTACCAGACGATCGGCTTGTTCGCCGCCACCAGCCGGTTCGGCCCGCCCCAGGCCCTGATGTCGCTGATCGACGCCCTCCACCGGGCGGGCGTGGGCGTGATCATCGACTGGGTGCCGGCTCACTTCCCCCGCGACGGCCACGGGCTGCGGCGGTTCGACGGCACCGCGATCTACGAGCACGAAGACCCCCGCAAGGGCGAGCACCCCGACTGGGGCACGCTGATCTTCAACTACGGCCGCCACGAGGTGGCCAACTACCTCGTCTCCTCCGCGTTGTTCTGGCTCGACCGCTACCACGTGGACGGGCTGCGGGTGGACGCCGTGGCCTCGATGCTCTACCTCGACTACAGCCGCAAGGACGGCGAGTGGGAGCCCAACTGCTTCGGCGGCCGCGAAAACCTCGAGGCGATCGAGTTCCTGAAAGTGTTCAACATCCAGGCCCACACGCACTTCCCCGGCACGCTCACGATCGCCGAGGAATCGACCTCCTGGGCGGCCGTCTCTCGGCCCACCTACGTGGGTGGCCTGGGGTTCAGCCTCAAGTGGAACATGGGCTGGATGAACGACACGTTGCGGTACATGCGGCACGACCCCATCCACCGCAAGTATCACCACGACGAGCTCACCTTTAGCCTGATCTACGCCTTCCACGAGAACTTCGTGCTGCCCCTCTCCCACGACGAGGTGGTCCACGGCAAGGGCTCGCTGCTCGGCCAGATGCCGGGCGACCTGTGGCAGAAGTTCGCGAACCTCCGGCTGCTCTACGCCTACATGTGGTGCCACCCCGGCAAGAAGCTGCTCTATATGGGAGGCGAGTTCGGGCAGTGGACCGAGTGGAACTTCGACGAGAGCCTGCAGTGGCACCTGCTCGAGTGGGAGAGCCATCGCGGCCTGTCCCGCACCGTGGCCGACCTGAACGACCTCGTCCGCCGCGAGCCGGCCCTTCATCAGCTCGACTTCGACGGTGCCGGCTTCGAGTGGATCGATTGCCACAACTGGCAGGACAGCGTGCTGGTGTTCGTCCGCCGGGCCCGCGACCCGGAAGACTTCCTGATCATCTGCTGCAACTTCACCCCGGTGCCCCGCCACGGCTACCGGCTGGGGGTGCCCCGCGGCGGCGACTACGACGAGGTCTTCAACAGCGACTCGGCCTGGTACGGCGGCGGCAACCTCGGCAATTCCGGGGCCTTGGTCGCCCGGGCCGAGCCGCACCACGGCCGCGACCACTCGGTCACGGTCACGCTGCCGCCGCTGGCGACCGTGGTCCTCAAGCCCCGCCGCTGAAAGCGTGACCTGGCGGCCGCTTCACCGCGGATCCCGCTTCCACACGACGCCGTACCGCTTCTCGATGCCCGCCATCCAGCGGTCGCGGACCTCGCGGGTCTCGTCGTCGGCGAGCATCGCCAGCCGCCGTGGATCGGTGGAGACATCGGCGAACCGCTCCTGGAGCACCGTCTCGTCGGGCTCGTAGGCCACGAGGCGGATGCAGTAGCAGATCGTCTTGGGCTCATTGAACGCGGTGGCCGTGCCCCCCGGCTCGAGGCCAAAGACGGCCTCCATGAACTCGTTGCCCACCAACTGCACGCCGGCGGGCTGCGAGATCACCGGTGCCGAGCCGAAGGGCGCGGTGCCCCGCGTCAGCCAGGTGAATGGCCCGACCTTCGTCACCTCCGCCCCCTCCTGGCCGGCGATGGCCGCGGTCAGATCCTTGCCGGCGGCCGCGGCGGCGATCGCCTCGGCCCGCTGCTTGGCGAGCGGCCGCGCCTCCATCAGCCGCCAGACCCGCTCCACCTCCTCGCGGACGTCGGCGAAGCTGGGCGTGAACTCGGGGCGATCCTCGGTCTTCCAGGAGAGATAGCGGTTGCCCGCGAAATCGCGGGTGGCCACCGGCCGCCAGCGGGCCGCCTCGGGCGAGAACAGCATGTCGGCCCACTGCACCTGCCGCACGCCCATCGGCTGCGAGAACGTCAACTGGAAGCTCGTGCCGACGCCGCCGGCGGCGATCGCCTCGCCCGGATCGACGAAGTCAGACCGCACCGCCTCGAGCCCGTGCTCGGCCGCGATCTTCTCCACGTCGGGCGCCGGCGGCACCGGCTCGCCCACGCCGAGGGCCAGCTCGACGTCGTCGGCATAGGTGGCGATCCGGCCGGTCACCTTGTCGAAGATCTCGCCGAGCTTCTTGTCGGCAGCCTCGCGCGCCAGCCGCTTGCGGATGTCGTCCCGCACCTTGTCGAGCGGCTGGTAAGCGGCCTTCTCCTCGGGCTTTGCGTCAGCCGTGACGGCCTCCTTGTCGCCCGCAGCCTTGTCGCCCGCAGCGGCCTCCTCGCCAACCGCCGCGGCTGTCGCAGGCTTCTCGCCCCCGGCAGCGGGCGGTGCGGGCGGCGTCACGTCCGCGGCGTCTTTCGCCGTTTGCTTGGCCGCGTCTACGGCGGCCTCGCCGGGCTGGCGAAACGCCGCCTGACGAATCAGGCCGCGGCGGGATCCGTCGGACGCCTTGGGATCCCCGGCAGGGGCCGCAGGCTCGGACGTGGCGGGCGCTGGCTCAGCGGGGGCGGGCTTGCTCGCCTCCGGCTCCGTGGCCGGCGTCTCTTCGGGCTTGTCGGCGGGCTTGTCGGCGGGCGTCGCTTCCTGCTTCGCCTCCTGCTTGAACATCGCGTCCTTGTTATCCTCGTAGAACTTCGCGATCTGCTCCTCGGTGACCGCCTTCTCCGCCTCGGCCACGAACACGTCGGGCGTGGCCACCAGCGCGTCGTAACGAATCCGGGCCGGCTCCCTGAAGCCGGGCGTGTCGGCCGCCGCCTGCGGCAGGTCGTCCTTGTGCTTCGAGTACACCTCCTCGAGGGCGGCGGCCGTCGGCTTGGCCACCTCACCGCCGAGCGACTCCACGATCACCGGCACCACCTCGACGGTGGCCGACTGCTCGAGCCGCCGGAAGGCGTCCCACCGCCAGCCGGGAGGGGCGGTCGCAAAACCAGTCCCCCGCAGCGCGAGCGCCTGCATCCGCTCGCCGAGCAGGAGGGTTCGCAGGCCGTCAAAGATGTCCTGCTCGGTCACGCCCGCCCGCTCGCGAAGTTGGTCGATCACGCCGCGAATGTCGGCCTGAGGCACGCGGTCGCCCGTCCAGATGGCGAGAAAATCGTTGACCACGGCGTCGCTGACAACGAGCCCGTTGGCTTCCGCCTCGCGGGCCATGAGAAGCGAATCGACGACCGCCTTTTCGTCGTCCCGGAGCGGCGGTTGGACCCGCTCGCTGCCGCTGGCGGCCGCCTGGAGGGCCATCAGAAACTGATTCAGGGCCCGACGTGCCATCACCGCCCGCTGGAGACCGCTCTCTCGCAGGCTCCCCCCCTTCCAGGCAACCGCCACCGTATCGGCTGCCGGGCCGATGCTGTCCCCCATCTGGAGCAGCGGCGGCAGCACGAAAAAGGCGAGCATCGCCATGATCGCCAGGCCCGCCAGGGCGGCCTTCTGATAGCGGCGGAAAATATTGAACGATCCGGCCATATGCTCGTCTGGGGCTCGCCCGGCTCCTGCCCAAAAAACCCGCCGTTCCGGAGGAACGGCGAAACGTCCGACACTTGACAAGCCGCAACAGCGCAGGGTAACGCTTGTGAAGGACGGTCCGGACGCGATTGTAGCGCCAGCCCGGTTGGCGCCAATCCCGATGTCTTCGCCCCGCCTCCTCTCCAGCCCCCCGCGAGCCGATGGCCAAAAAAGCTCCCGCCAGCCGCAAGCCCGCGACCAAGGCCCGTTCATCCGGGCCCCGGGGAGCCTATGAGCTCGTGATCGTCGAGAGCCCGGCGAAGGCCAAGACGATCGAGAAGTACCTCGGCCCCGGGTTCGTGGTGAAGGCCTCGATCGGCCATATCCGCGACCTCCCCAAGCGGGCCCCCAAAGGCACGAAGCAGGCCGTGCCGGGCGTCGACCTCGAACACGACTTCGAGCCTACCTACGAGGTCGATCCGGGCAAGCAGAAGACGGTCACCGAGTTGCGGAAGCTCGCCAAGGGAGCCAGTGACGTCTGGTTCGCCACCGACTTGGACCGGGAAGGGGAGGCGATCGCCTGGCACCTCACGCAGGTGCTCGACGTCGATCCGGCCGTCGCCAAGCGGGTGACCTTCGACGCCATCACCAAGAGCGAGGTCCAGCGGGCCTTCCAGTCGCCGCGGGCCATCAACATGCCCCGCGTGGAGGCCCAGCAGGCCCGCCGGATCGTGGACCGGATCGTTGGCTACCGTGTGTCGCCGGTGCTCTGGAAGAAGGTCGCCGGCGGCCTCTCGGCCGGGCGGGTCCAGAGCGTGGCCACCCGGATCGTGGTCGAGCGGGAGCAGGAGATTCGGGCCTTCACGCCCTCGGAGTCGTGGGAGATCTCGGGCTGCATGACGTTCGACGTGGCCGCCGCGACCGGGCTGCACGACGCCTGGAACCAGTTCATGGCCCGCCGCGACGAGCGAGGCCGACCCCCGTTCGTCCGCGACCGGATGGCCTGGCTGGCGGAGCGGAAGGCGCTCTCCTGCGAACTCGTCGAGGTGGGCGGCAGGCCCTTAAAGATAGAGGCGGAGAACACGTCGGCGGCCGACTTGGCCGGCGACGCGGTGGCGGCCGCCGAGGCCGCTGGCCTGCTCGAGATCGCGGTGATTCGCGAGACGGCCGCCGACGCCAAGGGCCGTGGGAAAAACATCGTCCGGCTGACCGGCCGGCCCGACCCGGCAGCCCGCTACACCGTCGAGAGCATCGACGTCACGCGGACCAAGTCGCGGCCCTACCCCCCCTTCATCACGAGCACCCTCCAGCAGGCCGCCTCCAGCCGGCTGGGCATGAGCACCGACCGCACGATGCGGATCGCCCAGCAGCTCTACGAGGGCATCGACCTCCCGTCCGAGGGCCGCGTGGGCCTGATCACCTACATGCGGACCGACTCCACGAACCTTTCGGGCGAGGCGATCGCGATGGCCCGCCGCTACTTGGGCGAGACCCACGGCGACGCCTACGTGCCGGAAAAACCACGCTTTTACGCCTCCAGCAACAAGGGGGCCCAGGAGGCCCACGAGGCGATCCGCCCCACCGACGCCTTCCGGGAGCCCGACGCGATCCGCGACGCGCTCACCGAGGAGCAATATCGCCTCTACAAGCTGATCTGGCAGAGCTTCCTGGCCTGCCAATCGACCGACGCCGAGTGGGATTCCACCGCCGTCCGGATGCGGCGCAGCGACCGCGACACCGACGCCGTGTTCAAGGCCAACGGGCGGGTGCTTCGGTTTGACGGCTTTTACAAGATCAGCGGCGTGCCCCGCGACGACGGCGAGCAGGTGCTGCCCGACTTCGCCAAGGGGGCCGTGCTCGCCCCCTTCGAGATCGAGCCACGGCAGAAGTTCCAGGCCCCGCCCCCGCGGTACAGCGAGGCCTCGCTCGTGAAGAAGCTCGAGGAGGAGGGAATCGGCCGCCCCTCCACCTACGCCAGCATCATCAACACGATCGAGCAGCGGGGCTACGTGGAGCAGAACGAGCGGCGGTTCCACGCCACCGCGATCGGCGAGGCGGTGACCCAGTTTCTCAAGAACGGCTTCTCCGACCAGTTCATCGAGATCGGCTACACCCGGGAGATCGAGCGGGAACTCGACCAGGTGGCCGAGGGCTCGAAGGGCTGGATCGACATGCTGCACGAGTTCCACGACGAGCTCGTGCCCAAGCTGGACGAGGCCGAGAAGCAGGAGCACGTGAAGGCGGCGGCCGATCCCTCCCCCTACAAGTGCCCCAAGTGCGGCCGCCGGCTCGAGTATCGGCTCGGCAAGAAGGGCCGGTTCCTCTCCTGCTCGGGCTACAACGAAAACGTGGCCGAGCCGGAGCCCGAGAAGCCGGCCGCCAAGGGCAAGGCCACCAAGGGGAAGCAGGCGAAGCCCGCCCGGGCCAAGAAGCCCAAGCACGTGCCGGCCTGCGACTACGCGATGCCGGTCGATCGCGACGGCCGGCCGCTGCTCCCCGAGCAGATCGACCTCCTCTCGCCAGCCGGCGTGCCGATGGTGAAGCGGACGGGCCGGTTCGGCGACTTCCTGGTCGAGGACAAGCCGCGGCCGCCCAAGCCGAAGGGCAAAAAGGCGGCCGAGGCGGAGCCGGCCGAGCCGGCCCCGCTGATCCTCAACCTCGACCGCAAGGGCAACCTCAAGTTTCCCGCCCCGCCGCCGCTGGTCACCGAGATCGCCTGCGAGAAGTGCGGGGCGCTGATGAACCTCCGCGACGGCAAACGCGGCCCCTGGCTCGGCTGCCAGAAGTTCCCCAAGTGCCGCGGGCGGGCCGCCTTCGGCAAGTTGCCCGAGGCGGAGCAGAAGGATCTGGAGCAGCAACTCAAGAAGCAACTCTCCGGCCACGAACGGCTCCACCTCACGCGACGGGACGGCGTGACGCCGGTCGAGGAGGGCACGCCCCTGGCCGCTCTCCTGATGCCTGGCGCGACGGCGGAACTCGATCGCTGGGAAGAGGTCGAAGCCGCTTGAACGGTTTCGTGACGCCATGAAAACGACCATTCTGAGCGTGCTGCTGCTCGCGATCGTGACAACCACCAGCGCCGCCGAGCCCGAGGCCTCGAAACCAATGATGGTCTCCGAAGCCAAACTGCCCGCGGGGTTCCCGGCCCCGGGGCCGGTGGGCGAGGTGATCGTGAAGACCTATCCGGCCCACCGGCTGGCCCGCACCGCGGCCGCCGCCGGGGGCGACGACCGGATGTTCATGCGGCTCTTCGGCCACATCAAGCGGAACGAGATCGCGATGACCGCGCCGGTCACGATGGACTGGGCGGGCGATCCGGCCGAACAGGGCGGCCCCGAGTCGATGGCGTTTCTCTATGCCGAGCCCGACATGGGCAAGGCGGGCCCCGACCCGGCCGACGCCGGCGTGGTGGTCGAGGACATTCCGGAGGCCACGGTCGCCTCGATCGGTCTGCGGGGCGGCTACGGCGAAAAGACCTTCCGCAAGGGCGCCGAGCAGCTCGCTGCCTGGCTGGCCGCGCACCCCGAGTGGGAGCCGGCCGGCCCCCCGCGGATGCTCGCCTACAACAGCCCGTTCGTGCCCGGACTGCTCAAGTACTCCGAGATCCAGCGTCCCATCCGCCCGGCCCCCAAACCCGCGGCCGACCGGACCGGTGTCAGCGATTCCGGATCCCAAGGCCGAGGGCCAGCAGGCCCGTCAGGCCCGTGATGCACGTGGACGGCTGGGGCACGGCCGAGATCGTAGCCCCATGAAGGCCATTGTCCACGTTGCTTCCCTCCTGGGCGTTGTATCCGGTGTAGCCGGTGATGAATCCGGTGGAGTTAATCTTCGTCGCACTTTGATTGATTGTCCACTTCACCGACGCCGTATCCTCGCTGGCGATGCCGATCATGGAGACGGTATTGGGAGCCATCGCCCAGTTGAGGTTCGTGAACTCGTACGACGTGGCCAGGCTGTCACCGAGGATCGAGTTGCTGAACGTCGCCGAGACGAGCGCGTTGCCGGACTTCAAGTACAGGTTCGGCGAGCCGGTCACCGCGTGGAGTTTGAGGGTGAAATTGGCGGTGCCCAGCCCGTTGCGATTGATCTCCAGCGTCGCCGAGGTCAGGAGTGTGTTCGCACCGGAGTTGAACGACTGGCCGATGAAGACGCCCTGGTTGTTCTTCGAGCCGGTTCGGGTGGCACCCGTGGTATTGACCTGGACGCGAATCCCGTGCCACGTGGCTGAATCCGAGGACAGCGCAACGGCCAAGACGGACAGATGCCCGAGGTTTGCGATCCGCTCCTCGATCACCGCCTGCCGCGGCCTGGCTGGCTGGCTTCAGCTGCCCGGCAGGGGGTGGCTGCAGTGCCGAAGCGGCTTCGGGGGTTCCGCGGTGGTCTGGCCGCGGTGTGACAGAGACCGCAGGCCAGTGGCTCAGTCGCCCGGTCCGCCCTGGAGCCACTCCAGGTTGAACCGCGTGACCGAGATCTGGTCGTCATAGTGCTCGGGCCCGTTCTCGTACAGGCAGAGGATGGAGCGGTCGGACAGCGAGACGAGGTCTGAATAGCCGGCCCGTCCATCGTCGAGCAGGCGTGCGGTCGGCCAGGTCCGCCCGCCGTCTGCGCTCATCCGCACGGTGAGCCTCCGTCGGGTTTCCTCCCGATAGCCGCCCTGCCGGTTTTCCACGGCCGGGTGGGCGAACAGCAGGCAGCCGCCATCCGGCCCGGGCATGAAGACCAGCCCAGCGTGACAGACAGCCTCCGGCAGGTTCGGGTCGGGCCGCAGGTCCACCACGGCTCCGGCCTCAGGGCGGTCGATCCAGGCAACCTTGCGCAGCGGACCGAGTGACCGCTGATTGGTATAGATCGGTCCGTCGGGCAGGGCCGCAATGCCGTATTCCATGGCAGCGTAGCCGGGCGACCACTCGGCGCCGCGGATCCATGTCTCGCCCCCGTCGCCGCTGAGTAGCAGGAACGACCGCGAGGGGTTGTCCCGCTCCTGCTCCCATTCCCTCGAGGCCTGGCAATATGCCTGGATCACCAGCCGACCGTCGGGGAGTTGGATGCCGTGGACGCCGTTGCCCACATCGGTGATGCCCGTCGAGTCCGGATGCTCCAGGCTCAGGCGGCGGGGAGCAGACCACGTCGCCCCGGAGTCGTCGCTCTGGATCACGTACGAGCCGCAGCCCCACCGATGCCAGCGCTCGGGATCGTGAACCATCGCCGCATGGAAGTCTTTCGGGCTCTTGAAGCTCGCCGGCCGTTTTTTGATGAACTTGAATACCCTGCCCGAGCGGGTATCGACGAGCGACGGCCCCGAGTGAAAATTCACGCCCTCCTCGGCCGCGAGCAGCTGGATCGGAAGCCACGAGCGGCCCCCGTCTTCACTGCGACGGAGAACGACCTGCGTGTCATGGCCCCAGTCGTGATTGCTCCCGACCCGCCGATCCGCGGTCGCCAGCACGACGCCGTCCCTGGTGACGACAAGCGACGGGATGCGGCAGACGGTCGCACCCTCCTTCGGAAACAACACCTGCCGGTCACAGAATGGCTCGGCAGCCGAGGCGCAGGCCGCTGTGAAGCAAAGCAGCGACCACCAGTTCCATGGTCGGGTCGGGCAGGCGGCGGCGCGGATCGAGAAGCGGGTGCGGATCATCAGGGGGCTGGACAAACCTGGTTCATTTGTTGCGAAACAGATCGCTCTGGATGACGGCGTGCACGATCGAGCGGAGGCCGTAGCCCGAGGCCGCGGCCGATTTTACGATCGCCTCGATCGCAGGATCGTCGACGGGCGTGCACTCGGCGCCGGTCGCGTAGGTCGCCAGATGCAGGGCGACGCCGCGGGCCAGCTGGGCGGGGTCGGAAGCGAGCATGGCTCTCAGATCGCGGACGCCGCTGAAGGGCTTCCCCTCGGGCGTGACCCCAGCCGCGTCGACCGACAGCCCGTCCTTCCACAACTGCCGGCCCCGCCGCTCCTGGGGCGGCAGTTTCAAGGCATCGGTGTCGAGGACGCGATAGTTCGTGCGAAAGCGGCCGGTCACGTCGAAGCTCTCCAGGGCGAAGCCGTAGCCGTCGAACTCGGCATGGCAGGCGGCGCAACTTGCCTGCTGGCTGTGGAGCGCAAGCTGCTCGCGGAGCGTCGTCGCCCCTCGCGTGTCGGGCGAGATCGGCTCGATGTTCGCCGGGGGATTGGGGATCTCGACACCCAGCAGCCGCTCGGCCACCCAGACGCCCCGCTTCACCGGCGATGTCACGGTGCCGTTGGCCGTCACCTTCATCGTGGCGCACTGGGTGAGCAATCCACCGAACGGAGAGTCTGGCGGGAGCGGCACCTCACGCAGGGTGATACCCTCGACGTCCGGGATGCCGTAATGGTCGGCCAGTCGCCCATTGACCAACGCCCACCGCGGCGCCACGAACTCGCTTACGCTGGTGTCGTTGGCCAGCATCCGGGCAAACGTGCCCCGGGTCTCCTCCAGGCTTGAATGCCGCAGCAGCTCCTCATACCCGGGGTAGACGTCCTTGTCGGGGGTGGTGTTGTCGATGCCCCAGAGGCCAAGCCACTGGTCGGTGAATCCGGTGATGAACCGGCTGGAGCGGGGATCGGTCAGCATTCGCTCGGCCTGCTCCCGCAGCACCTGCGGCTGGCGAAGCCGGCCGGACCTCGCGGCGTCAAGGAGCGGCTCGTCGGGACCGGAGCTCCAGAGGAAGTACGAGAGCCGCGAGGCAAGTGAGAAATCATCGAGCGGCCCGGGCTGCTCGATGCGACAGAGAAAGTCGGGCGAAGTCAGCAGCGACGTCATGGCCTCGGAAAACCCTGCTTTGAGCGGATTGACTGTCGGCTCGACCGTGTCGTAACGGTCCGCCACCAGCTGCATGAGGGCCTTCACTTCGCCCTCCGTCAGATCCCGCCGCAGGAACAGCGGCCCGATTCGGCGAATCGTCAGATCCATCTCATTCAAGAAAGAACCGCGGGCGTCATTCTTCTTGAACCAACTCGCCGGCTTGCCCATCGCCGCGATGGTCACCTCCGAAAAGTCGCCCAGCAGCCCGCGAACCTGCGGAGTCGGCCACTCGGGCTCCTCGATATAGACCTTCAAGACTGCCAACCCCGGCCCCTTGCACCGGCTGGCCTGGTTGTTCTTGGGAACCGGAACGCCGAGGCCGAGCGGGACCAGCCGGAAGGTGTCGCCGCCGGCACCGAGGTCGCTGTTGCCCTTGGTGTGGAAGTAGACGTCGGCCTCGACCACCGACGGCTTGCCCGGCGGCGCCTCGAGCACTTTCACGATCTCCAGCACCTGCGGAAAGCCGCCCGGTCCCGCGTAGATGGCGAACGGCAGGGGCTTGTCGGTCTGATAGCCGTAGATATGCAGTTTGAGCCTGTGCACGCCGGGCAACCGCGGCTGAAACCCGCGCAGCGGCCCCGAGTAGAGATCGGTGTTGAACGACACCATCCAGCCGTCGGGCAGCTCGAGGATGTGCCCCTTCGACTGCTCGCTCTGGAAAGCCGTGGCGACGTGCTCCGGGCCATCCTTCGGTGGCGGCTTGAGCATCTCGGCAACGATCGACTCAGCCATCCGCAGGTAGCCCTCGGCACTTGCCGCGGAAAAGGGCACCGCATCCGCCACTTTGTCGTAGCCGTCAACTCGTCCATCGTCGGGCAGGTATTGCCGCGCGCCAGGGGTAAACCCGAATAGGTCGAGAATGGTGAACGAATACTCGTCGCGGGTGAGGCGGCGAGTCCGGGCCCGCCCCTCCTTTTTTTGGAGGGCGGCCAGGTGATTCGTCAGTGGGCCCCGCGCCCAGGCAACGATGGCCTTTTTCTGCGCCTCATCCAGCGGTTCGGCCTCCTCCGGCGGCATCGAGCCCGCCTCGATTCGCTCCATCACCTGAAACCACGTGTCCGCTTCGCCGGCGAGCCGGTCGAGCGGCCGCGGCCCCGACAGGTCGAGCATCGCCTCCGGCATATCCCCCCCGTGGCAGCCCACGCACCGCGTCGAGAGGACGGGCATGACCGTCTTCTCAAACGCCACCGAGGCGTTCTCCGCTGCCGCCGCAGGGGCAATCACGAGTCCACACACCGCCAGCATCAAGGGCAATCGCATCGTCTCGAGCTCCGTCAGCCACGTGAGATCGGAGGGTTCAGGACGCAAGCTCGGCGAGCCCGCCACGAACCGAACCAAACGTGTCGGTCTCGACGCCGAACTGCTGCAGCATCGAGATAAACACCTTGCCGAGCTCGGTATTGCTCCGCCGGTCGCCCGCGATATGGCGGCCGTGACGATGGCTACCGCCTGCCAGCAGGATCGGGAGGTTCGACGTGTTGTGGCTGCTGGCGTCGCCGAGGCTGCTACCGATCAGCACCTGGGTGGTATCGAGCAGGGGCCGGCCCGCTTCCGTGTCGTCTTGCAGGCCCGCGATGAAGTCGCGAAACACCTCCATCTTCTTCCGTTCCACGATCTTCAGCTGCTCGATGATCACGGGATTCTGGCCGTGGTGCGTGAGGCGGTGATGCGCCTCCGACAGGCCTTCGATCGGCGGCTTGCCCTCGGCGCCGCGAATGAAGAGCGAGACCACTCGGGTGGAGTCGGTCTTCAAGGCAAGGCGGGCCAGGTCGAGCATCACCCTGGCTCGGCCGACGAGGTCTTGGGCATCGGCGAACGGGCTCGGATAGGCCTCGTTGGGTGACTCCACGTCGACGGTGGGCTTCGGCCGCTGCGACCACTCCTCATCCGCGAGCAGTTGTTTTTCGAGCGCGCGAACAGCCTCGGCGTAGTCGTCGATCTGCCGTCTGTCGGCGGCGCTCACCGTGTTGCGGAGCGCGCCGAAACGGTCGGCCATTCGATCGAGCACGCTGCGACCGTGTCGCAATCGCTGGATCTCCCGCTCCACGTCCCCCTTCTTGCCGGCCAGGAAAAGTTTGGTAAAGACGGCGCTGGGCCGGTCGATCGCCGGCACGCCGGCGCCGTTGGGTGTGTGCGTCAGTGGGCTCCCATTGGCGGTGCCGAGGTTGAGCAACGGGAGTCGGGTGGCGGCGCCCACTTGCTGGGCGGCGCGGTAGTCGAGCGAGACGGAGTTGCGGAAGCCTGCCTTGCCGATGTGCTTGGCACCGGTGAGGAAGCAGGAGACGGAGGAGTGATCACCGCCCACCTCCGGATGAGAGATGCCCGAAAAGACGGTAAAGCGATCCCGCAGGTCGCCCAGGATAGCCAAGTATTCACTCGGCTCGTAGTCCTTCCCGGCCTGCTGGGGAAAGAAAGCCGGACCGTAGAGGCCGAAATCGGTACAGATGCACACCATCCGCTGGGGCGGGCCGGCCTCGGCGGCGGCGGCCAAGCTTTCGAGCCACGGCAGGGTGATGCAGACAGAGCCGGTCTGAAGCAACTGACGGCGCGAGATGCGAGGGGACATGGTGAAAACTCCCGATCGTCAGGGTGGAACCG
>JBIIYH010000180.1:0-5700 GCA_044346905.1 Pirellulales bacterium | reverse complement strand
GCTACTGCACCACGCTTTTGCTGCCGTCGGTCGAGCCGCCGATCGGCGCCCCGTCGGGCAGCGGCCGGCCGGCCGTGGGGATGCCGAGCCGATGCAGCTCGGCCCGGATCGCCCGGTAGCCCTCGAAGCTGTCGGGGTAGCACCAGACCGTGACGGTGGTGTCGGGCTTGACACCCGAGAGCACGCCGCGAAACCGCGACGTCGGCCCGAGCGCCTCGGAGACCGGCTCGCCGACGGACGGCCCCACCGGCCGCACCACCCACTCCCGCGACCGCACCAGCACCTGACCGCGGGACCGGTCGATCTTCGTCTCCACGACGTAGTCGAGGTTGAAGTCGCGGGCCGGACCGACCGTCACGACCCGGGCGGCGAGATTCGAGAGCGAGTCGGCGTTCCGCCGCGTGTGGGCCTTGGCGAGCTCGAACAGCTCTTCGAGCGGCACGTAGGCGATCCGCCCTTCGGCGAGCCGGAAATGGATCTCCTCGCCGTTGACCGTGCGGCCGATCGGGGTCGGATAGGCCAGCACCTCCTGGGTGGTGGCCTTGGCATGGGCCAGACCCTCGGCCTCGAGCCCGCACTGGTGAATCTGGTCGGCCAAGGCTTGGCGACGCGCGGCCCGCTCCGCCGCGGCCACGCTGGCGGCATCCGCCTCCGCCTTGCGGCGCTCGAGCTCCCGCTTGGCCGCGGCCACCGCGGTGGCCAGGTCGAGCCGGGCCTGGGACGCGGCGGCCGCCTCGATCTCGAGCTCGTCGATCTGTGACTGCAGCCCCTCGACCTCGTCCTCGGTCGACCGTAGGGTCTGCCCCAGCGCGGTGGCCTCGGCGGCGAGGGTCGCCACCGCCGGCGCGGCCGCCGCGTCGGGAGGCTCGAGAATGATCTGTCTCACCCGGGCCCCGATCACCATCACGAGGATGATCAGGATGCCCACGATGTTCGTGACGACGTCGAGGAACGAGTCCTGGCCGGCGGAACGATCTTCTTCGGCGCGGATGCGTGACATCGGTCGGGCTCCGAACGCGGAGGCTCAGCGGGATCGAAACACGCCGCCGGTCCGCTGGACCGGCGGCAGCTTGCGGACGGCGTCGCCGTCGTCGGCCCGACGCGTGTCGAGGCCGCTGTCGGCGAGGAGCCGCTCGAGCTCGTCGCGGCGGCCGACGCCGTCGGGCGTGGCCGTGAGCACGAGCTCGGGCTTCCAATACATGCGGTCACCGGCCATGCCCCAGCCGCCCACGGCCGTGTGCACCTCGCGGACGAGCGAATCGACCGCGTCGGCGGTGCGGGCGGGAATCGGGACGCGGGCCGCGACGCGGCCGCCGCTGCCGAGCAGCCGAAACTCGTCGGCCGAGCATTCGAGTCTCAGGGGGCGGGTGAGCGGAATCGGCCGATCGCTCGTGGCGAGGCTCGCCCAGTTGCTGCCTCGGCGGCCCGAGAGCGGGGCGCACGTGCCATCGGCACAGTCCTGCGAGCCGCCGCTCGCCCCACCGGGCCGGCCGTCGGCCAGGCCGGGCAGCGCGGGCCCGAAGCTGCCACCGCCCCCCCCGGCACCAGCCGCCGAACCCGTCGCACTGCCACCGGCCGCTGCGGCTCCGCCCTCGGTTCCCGCACCGCCGCCGGCCGCGGATCCGGCCGCCAGATCGCCGGCACCAGCGGACTCAAAGCTACCGCCGCCGCCGCCAGCCTGGCCGTCGCTCCCGGCACCGGCCATGCCCTCGGTCATGCCCCCGGCGCCGCCTTCCGCAACGCCGCCGGCGACGCCTTCGCCTGACCCACCGCCCGGTTGCGGCCCCCCGGAGCCTTCGCCCGTTCCCTCAGAGGCCACCTCGCCGTCGGTGCCGCCCTGACCGCTGCCGCCATAAAACTTCGACGGCCCGAGATAGCGATCGCCGACTTCGCCGCCGGTGCCGCCGCCCTGGCCCCCGCCGACGTCGCCGGCCCCGGTGCGGTTGCCCAGCACGGCATCCCCCTGGGCCCCTCGGGCGTCACCACCGGCCCTGAAACCGCGGCCGGCCGCGGCAGCCTGCTCCTCGGTCCAGTCGAACCGCGACTGGTCGCCGAGCACGCTCGGCCCCTCGGAGGAGACCACGCCGCCGCGAACGCTCGAGGCCCGGTACTGCACCGCCGGCCGTGACCGCTTCTGCGGCCGCGCCTGGGCGAGCCATTCGAGCCGGCGGCGAGCCTCGTCGACGGCCCGCTGCTCGACGTCGGCCAGGGCCGGATCAGCCGGCGGAAACGCGAGCGTCCAGTCTTCATCGACGAACTGGTAACCGAAGTCGCTGCCCCATGACTGGAGCGACTCGCGGGCGGCGTAGTAGGCCATTACGCCCGACGGCCGCACGAGCAACAGCGGATACGGCTGGGCGGCGGGCTGCCCCGACTCCCCGGGCCGGTTCGCCAGATACTCCCGCGCGGCCCGCAGGCCGCTGGCCAGCGGATTGCCCGGGCCCGGCGGCCCCTCGAAGTCGGCCGGCCCGAGCCGGATCCCCTCCGGCTGAAGAAACACGCCGTCGATGCAGCATTCGATATAGAGCGGCCGCCGGTGCGTGCCGCCTGAACCCTCGAAGGGAACCACCGCGTAAGCCGGGGGACGGTCCGCGGCGCCTTGGCGGGCGGCCTCCACCGCCGCGCGGGCCGCCGTCAACCGCTGTTCGAGAGCGGAGAGCGGCTCGCCGTCAGCTTCCGTGGCCGGCTGCGCTAAGGCGGTGGCCGTGCGGTCCAGTTGCTCGAGCTCGTCCACGAGCGCCCGGGCACCCTCCTCGATCCCCGCCAGCTGCATCCGGGCCTTGGCCAGGTCGTCGGCCGTGCGCGACCGCACCCCCTGGAGCTGGTCGATCCGCCAGGCCAGCTCGTCGCGGGCCAGCTCCAGTTCCTCGGCCTGCTGCCGCACCGCCTCGGCCTCGGCCGCGGCGTCGGCCCGCTCGGCCGAACGACTGAAGAGCACGAGCAGCACGAGCAGCGCGCCCATCGTGCACAGCAGCACGGCCAAAAACGGAAACAGCGAGATCGTGGGCCCCGAGGGGGCGCGACGTCGGCTCATGCGGCCTTTCCGGAACTGCGGGCCGACTCGATCTCGTCGAGCCCGCGGGCCATGGACCGGGCCGAGAGCAGGTGCACGGCGGCCGACAGCGTCGAGAGCGTCTCCTCGAAGCGGCCGGTGGCGGAGAGCGTGGCGAGATTGGCCCCGAGCGTCCGCTCGAGCGAGCTGATGTCACGGGTCGCATCGACCACGCTCGCGAGCAGTTCCGCCTGGCGGCCCAGCGAGCCCTGGTGCCGCTCGAGCCCCTGAATCGCGACGGCGAGCGACTCCGCCGCCGCCGTCCACCGATCGTCGCGCCGGGCGGCCGCCCGATCATGGGCGGCCACGAGCGATTCCGCCCACGCCCCGAGGCTGCGATCCAGAGCCGCGGACAGGGTTCGGGAGAAGGCCTCGCCCCCCTCTTCCACCAGCCGGCGAATTCCGTCGGCGGCGGTCCGCTCGAGCGCCCGCCAGGCCTGCTCCTGAGATTCGAGCAGCCGGCCGGTGCCCTGGGTCATCACGTCGCCGAGTCGGGTCACGGCCAGGGCGGTCGCCTCCCCCTCGCCCAGCGACTGAAACCGGCCGGCCAGGGCGGACCAAGCGGCCTCGTCCACCCGTCCGAGCAGTTGCTGCTCGTAGCGGTCGATCACGAACTGGAGAAACATCAGCACCATCGAGAGCGCCAGCGCCGTGGCGGTCGTGTCGAAGGCCGTGCCCAGACCCGCGACCACGCCCGAGATGTTTTCGAGCTGGGTGGGCGAGAGACTGGCAATCGCCACCGTGATTCCGATCACCGTGCCGAGAAAGCCCATGATCGGGATCGCCCAGACGATGAACCGCACCAGGCCGTAGCCCTGGCTGGCCCGGGCCGCATCGATGTCGGCGAGATACTTGAGGTGGTCCTCGAGGCCGTCGGCCGAGCCGGTCCGGACGACCAGATCCAGCGCCTCGCGGAGCCGCCGGGGCAGATAGCTCTGATCGTCGGCGGGCAGGGTGGCGGCCAATTCGGCGGCCACGGAAGGATCCTCACCGCCCGCCGGGACCGGCCCCAGCAGGGGCGCGGCGAGCCGCCGCCGCTGGCCGGCGAGATCCCATGCCCGCAGCACGAGCGCCGCCAGGCCGATGCAGAACAGCGTCACTTCGACGTATTCGACCCAGTGGCCCGCCAGGTAGCGGATCACGTTGGGGTCGGTGACGACGCCGCCATGGATCAGGGCGAAGAACGCGAAGGCGAGGGCGCCGCCCCAAAGCAGGGGCGACCGCAGGAGCGCCGTGGACAGGCTGTTGAGCTTCGACACCGGCGGGTGCCTCCGGAGGGCAGGGGCGAGGATCACCGTCCACGCGACGGCAGACCTCGCCATCGTCTCCATCGGTACGTCTTGCCCGACCGATTGAACAGAAACATCCGGCACGGAGAAACACGGCCCGCCGAAGGGCCGCTTCCGCAAGCGAGGCAAGCAGGGCAAGCCGCCGAGGCTGGCCGGTGGCCTTGCGGCAGCTCGTGGCCGAGCCCTAGTGTCTCGACGACGAGCAACCGCACGTGACACCCGGAGAGGCCCTCCCGTGACCATTCCCCCCCGAGGCTGGCGCGGCGTGGGCCGCGGCCCATGGCTGCCGGTGCTTGGCGCGATCGCCATCCTCGGAGCATGGCAGGCGGGAGAACTCGCCGCCCAACGGAGTTCGCCCCCCGGGAGCCAGGGGCCGCTCTGGATCTCCGAGAGCCGGCTCGACGACACCCGGCGGCTCCTGGTCGTGGTCGATGAGGTGAGCCGCCACGCCGCGATCTACCACGTCGACGCCGCGGCCGGCACCCTCACGCTCAAGAGCACCCGCGACATCTCCTGGGACTTGTCCGTCGGCGACTTTAACGCCCAGGAACCGCGGCCGGGAGCGATCCAGAAGATGCTGCGACTGCCCGCGGCCCCGCAGCCGTAGCGGCCGACCGGCCCGGGCGGGTTGTGCCGACCCTGCGGGCCGTGCCGGCCTTGACCGACGCGGGTACACTGAAGCCAGTGGCGGGCCGATCTCCACCGGTGACGGTGTGTCACTCCGGGGCCAGACCCGCGGCCCCCCGGAGCCGCCCACGGGCACGCGATTCCATGGCTGGAAAGTTCCTCACGCTCGAAGAGGCCGCTCGCCGGCTCGGCGTCAGCATCGACGAGGTCAATCGACTCGTCGACCGGAAGGAACTGTTCCCGATGCGGGACGGTGCGACCATCAAGTTCAAGGTGGACGAGATCGAGCGGGTGGCCGCGGACCTCGGCCTCGGTCCGAGCGGGCCGGATGACTTGTCGCTCGAACTGGAACTCTCGGGGCCGGGGCTCGGCGGCGGGCTTTCGGGTGGCTCGGGCGGCGATCTCGTGCTCGGCGAGCCGATCGACGAGGAGTCGATCTTCGCCGGCGACGCGGAAGGGGCCGCGGTGGCGGGCTCCCAAACGATCGTCCGCGGTGGCGGCGGCCCGGCACTCGGGTCCGGCACTTTCGACGTCGACGACCTGGCGCTCGACTCGATCGTGTCGGCCTCGGCGCCCTCGCTGGCCGGCGGCCCGGCAGCTCCGGCGGCGGACTCCGGCACGTTGGCCATCGATCTCTCCAACGTCGGTGGTTCACTGGTCGGCGGGTCGCTTCCGGGGCTCGCGACCGGCAGCGGTGCCGGCGGATCTCTGGCCGGCGCGATCGACAGCGGC
>JBIIYH010000179.1:0-5743 GCA_044346905.1 Pirellulales bacterium | reverse complement strand
GGAATCGAGTCCGAGTCATTCGAGGTGACCGAGGTGAGCGACGGCCTCTACCTCTGGCTCCATCAACGCAACGGCCCGGACCCACCGCTGCTGCACAGGGTCGACATTCGACGGGTGCGGGGCCGGCTCACCGAGGTGGGCGTGGCCGATCCGACCGACACGGCTCCCTACCTGGCCGGGCTGCAGCGAACACTGTGGTGGGTTCGGCAGTGGTTTCGATTCACCGAGGCCGTGCCCGAGGAGATCGAAGGCCGCCCGGTCTGGATGGTGGAAGGGCATTGGCCGCCCGGGATGCTCGCGTTGCTCCTGCCGGAACTTGCGGAGCTCGACAAACGTCCCGGGGGCCTGCAGCCGGAGGATCTGCCCGACGGCATGCCCTGGGCCGTCCGGCTCGCCGTGGACCGGGGCGACCTGCTGCCGCAGCGGCTCGAGTTCCTCGCGATTCCCGGCCCCCGTCCAGTGGCGGCCGGTCCGGTCGACGTCATCATGGCGATCGAGTTCGTGGAGGTCGAGATCGACGGCCCGGTCGATCCCACGGCCTTCTACTATCAGCCGGCCAGTGAGGGGCTCATCGATCTGACCGAAGCAATGGTCAAGTCGTTGGGGCCGCTGCGGCCTTGAAGCCCGGGGACAGGGCGAGCCGGATGGCGGCGTCGATCGCGGCCAGCAGGCCCCGGGCCTCTGCGGTGCCGCGGCCCACGATGTCGAACCCAGTGCCATGGGCGACGCTCGTCCGCACGAGCGGCAGGCCGAGCGTGATGTTGACCGCCCGGTGCATGCCCAGCAGCTTGATCGGGATGTGGCCCTGGTCGTGATAGAGGGCGACGACCCCGTCGAACTCGCCGGCCACGGCCCGCGGGAAGAGCGTGTCGGCCGGGAGCGGCCCGGTCGCGGTGACGCCCGCGGCCACGAGCCGGGCCACGGCGGGCGCGACGAGCCGCTGCTCCTCGTCGCCAAACAGGCCACCCTCTCCACCGTGTGGGTTGAGCGCGGCCACGGCGATCCGCGGCTTGTGGCCGACCAGCGCGGTGAGCCCGTGGTGGAGCCGGAGGCCGGCTGCGGTGATGCCCTCGGCCGAGAGCCGGTCGAGGGCGGTTCGCAGCGACTCATGCAGGGTGGCATGCACCACGCCCAGGCCGTCTTTCGCGCCCGCGCGCGTCGGCAGCCAGAGCATCATCGAGGCCGCGGTGTTGGGCAGGCCGCAGGCCCGGGCGAGCAGTTCCGTGTGCCCGGGCACGTCGTAGCCTGCGGCATGCAAGGCCTCCTTGTGGAGCGGGCCGGTCACGATGGCCGCTGCCCGACCGCCGAGAACGGCTGCGGCAGCGGTCTCGACCGTCGTCGCCGCCGCCCGGCCGCCGGCCGCCGAGATCGTGGCATCGGGAATGCTCTCCGTCGGGGTCGGTGGTCCGGGCGGTTCGATCACGAGCAGTACCGCGGGCGTGGACGGCCGCGGGTCGTCGCCGGCCACCACGACGATCGGCGGGGCCGCAAGGCCGCGTCGGGCCAGGATGCCTGCCAGCAGGCGGGCCTCGGTCACCACCCTCAGCCGGGCTCGCTCATGCGGCGCAGCGGCCCAGGCGGCGGCCACGATCTCCGGACCGATGCCGGCGGGATCTCCACAGGTGAGCAGGACGGTGGGTGACGACGACAAGGCGGGCGGGCTCATGCCTTCCAGCATACGGCGGCCGCGGGGAGGCTATAACGTGGCTGGAGGTGCCGGCGTCGAACGGCGGCGGGTGTCGCCGGCCGCGACCGGCCCCGCACTCCGTCGCCCCCCGCCCGAGATCATGGAAAAGACGTTCGCCCGCGCCGCCCTGCTCGCCGTGGCCTTGCTGGCGGCCACGGCCGGGCTCGGGCTCTGGATGGGGGACCTGCACGACGCGACCGACCCGGTGGCGCTTCGCTGGGGCACTGTCCACCGCCTCTCCGGGATGTTCACGGCCTTGGTCGTGCTCCTGGTCAACAGCATCTCCGTGACCTACTTCATCGGCACGGGTCGCTGGTGCCGGGAGGTGGTCGAGACCTACGGGCTCGATGCGGCGCTCGTGGAGCGGAGCAAGCGGCTGAAGCGCGGGGCCTTTCCCTTCGCGGTGATCGGAATGCTGTCGATGGTCGGCATCGTCGCGCTCGGCGGCGCGGCCGATCCGGGAGGTGGATTCGCGGCGGCAAGCCGGGAGTGGGTGAGCTGGCATCTGATCGGCGGCATCGGCCTGGCGGCGGTGATCGCCTGGTGCTTCCAGGCGCAACTGCCGGCGATTCGCGGGCAGCACAACCTGATCGACCAGGTCATGGCCGCGGTGCGGAGCGAGCGGGCCGCCCGCGGGCTCGAGGTCGGCGGCTGACCGGCGGCGCGGCTCAGGTCGGCGGGATGGTGGCCGCGGCCGGGTTGGCGCCGTGGTCGTGGAGCGAGTGGCCGTGCGACGACCGCTCGGCCATGGTGATGCCCCAGGCCATCGCCAGCCCGAGCGCGAGGGCCGTCGTGAGCAGCAGTCGATCGTGGGTGTGAAACTGCACCTCCGGCAGGAGGTCGGCGGCGGCGATGCAGACGAACGCACCCCCGGCCAGGGCGAGGGCCACCCCGAGCACCGCCGTCTGCCCGCCGCCGAACAGCGGCAGGCTCACCAGAAACGAGATCGCCCCGAGCGGCACGACCAGGGCGTAGGCGATCGTGGCGGTCAGCCGCAGGCCGCGGGAGGCCCCCGCCTCGGTCATGAGGGCGGCGATGATCGCGGCGTCGAGCGGCTTATGCAGCAGAATCGCGAGGAAGGTGGCTACGCCGGCCAGCGGACCCGCGCCGTGGGCCGCGTCGGCGCCGACCGAGGCGGCCAGCGCCGCGCCGTCGGCGAGGCTATGGAGCGCGAGGCCGGCGAAGGCGCCGCACCAGGCCCACGGCCCGCGGGTCGACGCGGCCGGCGAGCGGTGGCCGTGCTGGTGATGCCCGTGCTGGTGGTCGGCAAGCGTGTGGTCGCAGGCCGAGTCGCCGGCGTGATGGGCGTGGCCGTGAAACGCCCGCTCCAGGAGAAACATGGCCACGAATCCGGCCAGGGCCCAGCCCATGGTCGAGTCGATGTCGCCGTCGAGCTCGAGGGCGGCGTGAGGCAGCAGGTGCAGCATGCCCACGCCCAAGAGCACCCCGCCGGTGAACGACAGCAAGACCTGCATCGTCCGGTGGCCGAGGGACAGGAAGGCCACGGATGAGCCTCCCGCGATCGCCGCCAGGGCGATCAGCAGCAGGTAGACGCCAAGCGCCGCGGCGGAAGGGACGGTGGCCGGCAGCACGGCCGCGAGCAGGTTCATCGGGGAGCCCGGAGGTGCGAGTCGCTCATGATCCCCCGGGCCGCGGGCCGGGGCAAGGATCGTGAGCCACCCGGCCCGCCGCTGCGGTTAACGACGGTACTGCCACTGCGGCTGCTGCCACTGCTGGTAGGGCCTGGCGGCCTGCTCCATCTGCTGGCGTGTGGTGGCCAGTTTCTCGGTCCAGGCGGCGTCGCCGGCGGCCAGGGCCCCGAGTGCGAGCGCCAGGGCGTAGGTCAACAGGTTGGGCCAGAGCACCGGGCCGTGAAACTTGAGCGCCGTCCCGAACGACTTCTTGAACTTCGGCCCGAACATCCCGAGTTTCACGGACCAGATCTCGTCGAGCACGAGGTGGGTCAGGAAGCCGAGGACGACGGCACTCGAAATAAAGTAGCGGCGGAGCGGCTCCTCGGAGGCGAAAGCCAGGAACGTCACCTGGCCCGCGATCGCCGCCGCCGGCAGGCTGTGGAACATGCCGCGATGGATCGCGTAGTGCTTGAGCAGCCACGACATCCCGAACCGGATAGCCAGGTAGATCGCTGCGCCCGCCACGATGATCGCCTCGAGCGGCATGCCGGTCTGCTGAAACCGATGGATCATCATCATGGGCACGACGGCCGCCGCGAAGGCCACGCTTTCCCGCAGCGGGATGCCGGGCCCGCTGTCGAGGTCGGGCATCATGCCGGCCACGCCGCACAGACCGGCCCCGAGGGCGCACGTCATGGGGTGCATATCGCCGACGTACCAGGCGGCCAGGCCGTAGCCGGCGCCCACGATCGACGAACCGGTGATGTGCACGCGGAATCCGGGCACGGACAAGTCGTCCCCCTGCGCGGTGCCGTGCAGGCCGGATTCCCTCCCGGCCCTGCCGACAACGCGTCCGACCGAACCGGGGCCGGGGCTCCGATCCGGGCAGACTCAACGTCCATATCGTCAGTTCCGGGGCCCGGCGTCAGGAACGACGGACTTGGCTCCCCTGCACTGCCGGAACGGAGCGGTCGGTAGAGGCTGCGCCGGACGGCTGCACGCCGGCCACGAAAGACGAGGCTCTGGGTGGGCTAGCGAAAATGGGAAGTCCTCGGCTGATGGGAATCTGCGGAGCATGATTGGTTTGGGTGGCCTGCGGGCTATGGGTCGCGACTGTCGCTCGTTTCTGTTGTGCCGACGGCGTTCGGTGTGCGGCCGCTGAGCTGCCCTTCGCTCCAGTCGCCGTAGGCCCTACACTCCCCGCCCCACGCGGCAGCGAAACCCCGGAGGCGGCTCGGGCGATGGCGATCGAAGGCTACGACCTGGTGATGCTGGGCATCCTCGCGGCCGCCGCGGTGCTCGGCTACTTCAAGGGCATCGTCTGGCAGCTGGCGTGGATCGCCGGGATCGCGGCGAGCGCCGCAGTCGCGCTGCGTTTCGGCGGCCCGTTGGCCCCGTTCTTCGGGAGCCAGGCGCCCTGGAACCGGCTCACCGCCATGCTCGCGCTCTACGTCGCCACCTCGCTCGGCGTGTGGCTGGCGTTCAGCGTCGTGTCGGGCTTGATCAAGAGCGTGCAGCTCTCCTCCTTCGACCACCAGCTCGGCCTGCTGCTCGGCCTGGCCAAGGGGGTGCTGCTCTGCGTGGTCGTGACCTTCTTCGCGGTCACGCTCGCGCCGGGCTATCGCGACCAGATCGTGGGCAGCCGCAGCGGCCGGCTCGTGGCGGAGCTGATCGTGCGGGCCGACCAGGTCCTGCCCCCCGATGTCGTCGAGACCGTGAGACCGTTCATGAACCGCTTCGAGGACGAGCTCCGCAAGCCCGCCGGCATCGGTCAGCCGCCGGCCGCCGGCCCCGTCGCCTCGCCGTTCCAGGCGATGTGGGAAGGGGTCCAGTCAGCCGCCGCTTGGACGGGCACGGGGCAGGGGGGAGCCACCGGGTTCGGGGCTCAGCCCGCGGGGGGCGCCGTGCCCGGGTGGCAGCCGCTGCCGCCTGGACATCCCGCGGCGGCACCACCGGCACAACCAGCCCGTCCGGCGACGAGCGGGTTTACGAACCAGCCGGTCTTCGCGCCACCAGCGTCGCCGCCTCCAGGTCAGTTCCCGGTGGGCGCGCAGACTCCGCTGCCGATCCGCTGAGGCCCCGAGCAACCCGCCGGCCGCTCGTTCGCCGCCCTCGATCGGCACCGCGGCACCGCCAGTCAGAGCACCAATCACGAGCACCGCTGCAGCGTCCGTTCCGCGCCGGCAGGCGAAGGGCGGAGAAGGCGTTTGGGCCGCAAAAAAGGCTCGAACGCAGGGGGGCCAAACCGGACATAAGAGACATTATCGGACGTCGGGGGGCGCGCGCCGCCCGGGGGCTGGCGGCTGTCTCGTCGCGGTGGGAATCGCCGTGGCAGTCAATGGAGTGGCACGGCCAAGATGGCTTCGCTGGTGACCCTTTCGAGGCGATTCCCAAAAGCTCCTCGAGCAGCCGCCAGCCCCCG
>JBIIYH010000178.1:0-5759 GCA_044346905.1 Pirellulales bacterium | reverse complement strand
GATCGAGCTCGAGATCCCGAGCAAGCTCGGCTACGGCTCCCGCGGCGCCGGCGGCGTGATCCCCCCTGACGCCACGCTCCACTTTCTGGTCGAGCTGATCGACGTCAAATAGCGGCCTGGGCGGCGACGGTGAAAAAACTCAAGCCGGCCTTAAAAATGCTCATGGACTGACCGGCCCTGGCGGGCGAGACTCGAGGCTCGGAGTCTGCGCACCAGGAGGTTCCCATGGGCAGCACGCCCCGCAAGGTCCGCACCGCCATCGTCGGCCTCGGCTTCGGTGCCGAGTTCATCCCGATCCACCAGCGGCATCCCCACGCCGAGCTTGTGGCGATCTGCCAGCGGTCGCGGGAAAAGCTCGACGAGCTCGGCAAGGCCCACGGCGTGGAGCAACGCTACGAGTCGTACGCCAACCTCCTCAAGGACAAGGAGATCGACGCCGTCCACATCAACTCGCCGATCCCGGACCACGCGGCGATGTCGATCGCAGCCCTCGAGGCCGGCAAGCACGTGATGTGCACCGTGCCGATGGCCACGAGCGTGGACGACTGCAAAAAGATCGTCGAGCTCTCCGCCAAGACGGGGCTCAAGGACAGCGACGTGGTGGCCCAGGTGATCCGCTCGCTGTTCGACACGGCCCGGCAGTACCGTGAGAGCTTCGACGTCTACGACTCGAAGCAGAGCTTCGAGTGGCAACTCTGCGAGGGGGAGGAGCCAGTGCTCCACACGGCGAAGAAGCCGGAGCCCGAGATCCCCGCGCACGTCACGGGGCCGGACTTCGCCCACCTCCTGCCCGAGCCCATTCGCTGCTTCACGGCCGGTGGTGTCTACGATGCCGACGAGCACCAGCACCTCTCGTTCACGCAGGGGGGCGGCCACGGCGGCAGCCACCCGCACCTCGTGCACGAGTTCGTGACGGCGCTCGTCGAGGGCCGCGACCCGTACCCCAACGCCCGCCAGAGCGCGAACTGGACCTGCACCGGCCTTTTGGCCCACGAGTCGGCCCTGGCCGGCGGCGTGATCAAGCAGTTGCCTGAGTGGAGTTTTTCCTCATGAAAGCGATCCTCGCCGTCGTCGCGATCCTGCTTACGGCCCCCGTGCTCGCCGCTCCCGCCCGGGCCGCGGAAGCACCGCTCAAGGTGCTGTTTCTGGGCGACCAGGGGCACCACCGGCCGGCCGACCGGTTCGCCCAGATCGATGACGTGCTCACCGCCCGGGGCATCGAACTTGAGTACACCGAGGAGCTCGGCCGGCTCACGCCCGAGGAACTGGCGAAGGTGGACGTGCTGGCGGTCTACGCCAACATCGGCCACCTGCCGCCCGCGGCGGAGGGGGCGATCATGGAGTTCGTCAGGTCGGGTAAGGGGCTCGTGCCGCTCCACTGCGCGAGCTTTTGTTTCCAGAACTCCCCCGTCTGGATCGACCTGGTCGGGGCGCAGTTCCAGAAGCATGGCACGGGCGAGTTCCGCACGGAGAACGTGGCGGCCGACCACCCGGTGATGAAGGGCTTTGGCGGCTTCCAGAGCTGGGACGAGACCTACGTGCACACGAAGCACAACACCCGCGGGCGGACGGTGCTCGAGGAGCGGGTCGAGGGGCCGCACCGCGAGCCCTGGACCTGGGTCCGGCAGGAGGGGGCGGGCCGCGTCTTCTACACGGCCTGGGGCCACGACGAGCGGACCTGGGGCCATCCCGGTTTCCACAACCTCGTCGAGCGGGGCATCCGCTTCGCCGCCGGCCGCGATCCGGCCGTGGCGGGCCCCTATGCCGACCGGCCCGCGATGACCACGCATCCGGCGGGCCTCCCGGCCTTCGAGTATCAGCCCGCGAAGGTGCCGTTTTACGCGCCCGGCGGCGGCCGCAAGGGCGACGACGAGATCACGAAGATGCAAAAGCCGCTTTCGCCCGAGGAGTCGCGGCAGCACGCCCTCACGCCCGAGGGCTTCCGGATCGATCTCCACGCCAGCGAGCCCTTGCTCCAGGGCAAGCCGCTGGCGATCTGCTTCGACGCCGATGGCAGCCTGTTCGTCGCCGAGAGCGTCGACTACCCCAACGACCTGGTCGAGCCCAAACCCGACGATCCGGCCGCTCCCGTCGAGGGCCGCGACCGAATCGTGAAGCTCGTCGACACCGACGGTGACAGCAAGGCCGACCGCCGCGACGTGTTCGCCGAGCAGCTCTCGATCCCCACGAGCATGCTCCACCACGATGGCGGGCTGATCGTGGCCCAGGCGCCCCTGGTGCTGTTCCTCAAGGACGGAGACGGCGACGGCAAGGCCGACGAACGGAAGGTGTTGTTCACAGGCTGGGGCACGGGCGACACCCATGCCGGCCCGAGCAACCTCACCTGGGGTCTCGACGGCTGGGTCTACGGGATGGTGGGCTACTCGGGCTTCAATGGCACGGTCGGCGGCGAGGAGCACCGCTTCGGCGCCGGCTTCTTCCGCTTCCGGCCCGACGGCTCGAAGCTCGAGTTTCTCCGCAGCACCAACAACAACTCCTGGGGCTTCGGCTTCAGCGAGGAGGGGCTCGTGTTCGGCTCGACCGCGAACGGCAACCCCAGCGAGCACATGCCGCTGGCCAACCGGGTCTACGAGCGGGTCCGCGGCTGGAGCGCGACCACGCTCCGCGGGATCGCCGGCAGCCCGAAGATGGCGCTGGCCCCGCGGGCGGCCGACCCGACCGAGACCGTGGCAATCCGCCAGGTTGACCACCACGGCAACTTCACCGCCGCGGCCGGCCACCGGCTCTACACCGCCCGTGCCTATCCCGAGACCTATTGGAACCGCACCGCCTTCGTCTGCGAGCCGACTGGCCACATCGTGGCGACGTTCGAACTCTCGCCCAAGGGCGCCGGCTTCACCAGCCGAATGGGCTGGGATCTCGTGGCCAGCGACGACGAGTGGACCGCACCGATCCAGGCAGAGGTGGGACCCGACGGCCAGGTGTGGGTGATCGACTGGTACAACTTCATCGTCCAGCACAATCCCACGCCGGCCGGCTTCGAGACCGGCCGCCGGGGGGCGTATGTCACGCCGCTGCGAGACAAGACCCATGGCCGGATCTGGCGGGTGGTCCACCGCGACGAAGCGGCCACAGCTCCCCGACCGCTCGCCAAAGCCACGCCCGCTGAGCTTGTCGCCCTACTCGGCGACCCGAACATGTTCTGGCGGGAGCGGGCTCAGCGCAAGCTCGTCGAGCGGGCCGCCGGCCGGCCCGACGGCGGCCGCGACGTGGTGCCGGCCCTGATCTCCCTCGCGCAGAACCCCGCGGTCGATGCGCTCGGCCTGAACGTTGCCGCGATCCACGCCCTGTGGACGCTGAAGCAACTCGGGTCCCTGGATGCCTCCACGGCAGATTCGCTGGCAGTCGCGGCCGCCACGTCGGCGCTCCTGCACCCCTCGGCCGGCGTGCGGATGAACGCCATCAAGGTGCTGCCGCGGGACCAGGCGGCCCTCTCAAAGCTCGCCGGCTCCGGCGTGGCCCGCGATCCCGCGCCGCTCGTGCGGTTGGCCGTGCTCGAGGCACTCTCGGAATGGCCGGCCGAGCCCGAGGCCGGCCGGCTCGTGCTCGACCTTGTCGCCGACCCGCGGACGCTCACCGACCCAGTCCTCGCCGACGCGGCCACGGCGGCGGCCGCCGTGCAGGCGCCGCATGTCCTGCCGGAGCTCGTCGCAGCCCTCCCGGCCGATCGCGCGGCCGGGGCGGCCCGGGTCGCGGTCGTCGAGCGGGTCGCCGAGCACGTGGCCCGTGGCGGTGACTCGGCGACGCTCGCCACCGTGATCGAGCGGCTGCCAGACACTCCGCCGCCCCTGGCCACGGCCGCGATCACCGGCTTCGCCCGCGGCTGGCCCAAGGGCCGCCCGGCCGCGCTTGGCGGGGCGGCCGATGCGGCCGTCGCCAGCCTGGTGACGAAGCTCCCGCCCGAGGGGCAGGGGCAGCTCGTGGCGCTCGTGCAGGCCACCGGCAGCCGGGCCCTCGACGAGCGGGTAGGAGAGATTGCGGCGGCGGTGCTGACGACGCTCGACGACACAAAGGCCGACGAGGCCGAACGGGCGGCAGCGGCCGAGCGGTTCATCGCGCTCAAGGTGGCCGACCCCGCGGCGGTCACGGAGCTCCTCGCCCGGATCGGTGGCCGCGTGAGTCCCGAACTCGCCGCCGGCCTGTTCGCCGCGATCAGCCGCTCCGAGGCCCCGGGCACGGCCGGCAAGGTGCTCGACGCCCTGCCGAGCCTGACGCCCCAGGTCCGCGGGGCGGCCGTGCGCACGGTGCTCGCCAACCGCGACTGGGCGGCCGAGCTCGTGGGCCGACTCGAGGCCGGCACCGTCAGCCTCGGCGACCTGCCGGTCGTCGAGCGGGCCAAGCTCACCGAGCATCCCAACCGCAAGGTCCGCGACCGGGCCAAGAAGATTCTGGCCTCGGGCGGCGGCCTGCCGAGCCCCGACCGGCAGAAGGTGATCGACGAGATCCTGCCCGTGGTCCGGGCGGGGGGCGACGCCGCCCGCGGCAAGGCCGTTTACAAGGAGCACTGCGGCAAGTGCCACAGGCACTCCGGCGAGGGCGGCAAGGTGGGCCCGGAGCTCACCGGGATGGCCGTCCACCCCGCGCACGAACTCTTGATCCACATCCTCGACCCCAACCGCTCCGTCGAGGGCAACTACCGGGCCTACACGGTGACGACCGACGAGGGCCGCGTGTTCACGGGGCTCCTGGCGGCCGAGAGCAAGACCGCGATCGAGATCGTCGACGCCGAGGGGAAGCGGCACGCGATCCAGCGGGACGCGATCGACGAGTTCGCCGCCTCCCCCAACTCGCTGATGCCGGTCGGGTTCGAGAAGCAGATCAAGCCCGAGGGCTTCGCCGATCTGCTGGCCTTCCTCACGGCCCGCGACAAGTTCCTGCCGCTGAGCCTGGAAAAGGTGGCCACGGCGGTGAGTACGAAGGGGATGTTTTATGACCCGAACGCCGCAGTGGAACGGCTGGTGTTCGCCGACTGGGGCCCCAAGCAGTTCAAGGGCGTGCCGTTCTCGCTCGTCGATCCGCAGGGCCAAAGCGTGCCCAACGTCGTGATGCTCAACGGGCCCACCGGCTACCTGCCGCCGAAGATGCCGAAGTCCGTGGCGCTCACCCTGGGCTCACCTCTCCGGGCCCTGCACCTCCTGGGCGGCGTCGGCGGCTGGTCGTTCCCGGCCAGCGGGAAGGGTTCGACCTCGATGATCGTGCGGCTGGTCTACGCCAACGGCAAGACGGAGGACCATCCGCTCGTCAACGGTGTTCACATGGCCGACTACATCCGCCGGGTGGACGTGCCGGAGAGCGAGTTCGCCTTCGATCTGGATGGCCGGCAGGTCCGCTACCTCACGATCCAGCCCAAGCGATCCGAGCCGGTCGCCACGGTCGAGCTCGTGAAGGGCGCCGACGGTTCGGCACCGATCGTCGTGGCGATCACCGCGGAGATGCCGTAGCCGCCAGGGACTGGGCGGCGATCACGCCCTCTTCGTCGGTCGGGATCACCCAGACGGCCACGCGGCTTTTGGCCGTGCTGATCCGGGGACCGTGCGCCGCGTTGGCTGCGGCGTCGAGCTCGAGGCCGAGCCAGCCGAGCTTGGCAGCGATCCGTGCGCGGATCACGGGAGCGTGCTCGCCGATGCCGGCGGTGAACACCACTGCGTCCAAGCCCCCGAGCGCCGCCGCCAGCGACGCCGTCTCCCGCGCCGCCCGCTCGCAGAAGAGTTCCACCGCCTCGGCGGCCCGCGGATCGG
>JBIIYH010000177.1:0-5781 GCA_044346905.1 Pirellulales bacterium | reverse complement strand
ATGGCGGCGGAGCTCGGCACGATGCGGGTCACCGAGCAGATCGACGCGCTGGAGAGCATGGGGGCCAACCCGATCTACTACCTGGTCGTGCCCCGGTTTCTCGGCTGCCTGATCCTGATCCCGTCGCTCACCGTGATGGCCGACTTCATGGGAGTGCTCGGGGGCTACTTCTACTCTCATGTGCTGCTGGGCATCGATTATCACCACTACTGGGCCAACTCCCGTGAGTACGTCGACGTGTTCGACTTCCTGATGGGCGTGTTCAAGAGCCTGTTCTTCGGGGCGGCGATCGCGCTGGTCAGCTGCCATCACGGCTTCCACTGCGAGCCCGGAGCCGAGGGGGTGGGCCGAGCCGCTACCAACGCCTTCGTCCATTCGTTCGTCATGATCCTGGTGCTCGACCTCTTCTTGGGCATCTGGCTCAACAATGTTCACGACTTCTTCCGGCCGGAGGGGCCCCGCCGGCTGCTCTGATGACCGCCACCGCCATCGCATCCACCGCCGCGGTCGAGGGCGACGCGCCCCCCCTGCTCCAAGTCGATTCGCTGAGCGTGCGGTTCGGCCGCCACGAGGTACTCCGCGACATTTCGATCGACCTGGCCACCGGCGACACGCTGGTCGTGCTCGGGGAGAGCGGCTGCGGCAAGACGGTGCTGCTCAAGTCGATGATCGGGCTGGTCAGGCCGTCGGCCGGCGACGTCCGGTTCGAGGGGCGGTCACTGGGCAGGCTCAACGATCGGCAACTGGCCCACCTCCGGACCCGCTACGGCTTCGTCTTTCAGGGGGCGGCCCTGTTCGACAGCCTCACGATCGCCGAGAACATCGCCTTCCCGCTCCGCGAGCACACCCGGATCCCGGCGGCCGAGATTCGGCGGATCACCGAGTCGCTGGTGGCCGAGGTGGGCCTGCCCCGGACGGTGCTCGCGAAGAAGCCGGTCGAGCTCTCCGGCGGGATGCGGAAGCGGGCGGGGCTGGCCCGGGCCCTGGCACTCGACCCCAACCTCGTGCTCTACGACGAGCCGACCACCGGCCTCGACCCGATCATGAGCGACGTGATCAACGAGCTGATCCTGCGGGTCCGACGCCGGCCAAATGTGACAAGCGTGGTCGTCACCCACGACATGCACACCGCCCGCAAGGTGGGCGACCGCGTGATCATGCTCTACCCGCTGTCGCGGCTGCGGCAGGGCGAGCCCCAGATCGTATTCGACGGCACCCCGGCCGAGCTCGACCGCTCGACCGACCCGCGGATCCGCCAGTTCGTCGAGGGGCGGGCGGGGGGGCGGCTGATGGAGCTCCGCGAGGAGCAGGCCCTGGCCGGGGGTGAGGGCGATGACGGCGAGGAGCAGACCGCATGAGCGACCGCGTGATGCAGTTCCGCGTCGGTGTCGTGGTGCTCGCCACCGCGATCATCGCCGGCATCCTGATCGTCCTGTTCGGCGACCTGCCGTCGCTCGTGCAGGCCACCTACCCGTTGAAGATGAGCTTCACCGACGCCCGCGGGATCGCCGACGGCACGCCCGTCCGCAAGAACGGGATCCTGGTCGGCCGGGTCTCGAGCGTGATGCTCGACGAGCGGGGAGGCGTGAGCGTGGTGGCCGACATCGACTCCTACGTGCCGGTCTACCGCGACGAGCAGCCCCGGATCGCGACCACCCTCCTGGGCGACGCCGAGATCCAGCTCGTGCCGGGGCCGATCCGGCCGCCGCGGCAGAAGGTGGCCGCCGACGAGGTGCTCACGGGGGCCGCGGCCCGCGACCCGTTCGACGCCTTCGCCACGCTCGAGCCCAAGCTGGGCGGAGCGCTCGAGGCAATCACCGAGGCCAGCACCGCGGTGACGAAGCTCTCCGGCGACCTCGACCGGATGCTGATGGGCGACGATGACACCTTCGGAAAACTGGTCCGCAAGACGGAGAAGGCGCTCGACGACTTCAGCGTGGCGATGGCCAACATCAACGACGTGATGGGGGATCCCCAGGCCCGGGCCAACATCAAAGAGACGCTCGAGGGGTTGCCGCAGGTGATCGGCGACCTGCGAAACACCGTCCAGGGCATGGGCACGACGATCGACACGGCCGACCGCAATCTCCGCAACCTGGAGGGGCTCACCAAGCCGCTTGGCGAACGGGGCGAGGGCATGGTGGCCCAGATCGACGCCACCATCGGCCGGCTCGACGAGGTGCTCCAGCAGGCGGTGTTCTTCACCAAGGCGCTCAACGAGTCGGACGGCACGCTCGGCCGGCTCGTTCGCGACCCCCGGGTCTACGAGGATCTCGCCGCCGCCGCGGCCAACGTCAAGAGCCTGTCGCGGGAGTTGCGGCCGATCGTGAACGACATCCGCGTCTTCTCCGACAAGATCGCCCGCCATCCGGAGCAGCTCGGCGTCCGCGGCGCCTTGGACCGCCGCCCCGGGCTCAAGTGACGGGGGTTCGGACTCGAGTCGTGCGTGCCGCGGCGAAGCTAGCACCGAGCGACCGCAGGGCAGGATGCCCGAAGGGAGCGTCCGGCGAGATGGCACGGGCGACTCCGAGCCTGCGGCCACGCAATGGGAACGCACCTACGCCCGCATCGCGATCGCCATGTCGATCGCCTCGTAGGTCCAGAGGCCGATCTCCCGCTGGACGCCGCAGCACTTGATCTTGAGGCCCGGGCATTCGATCGTCATCTCCAGCACGTGCTGGCCGCAGAGGTCGATTCGCTCGATCAGCGAGGGGCTGGCGAACCGGCGGACGGCCTCCTCGGCCAGGGCGATCTCGGCGGCGGTCGGCTCGTACCGGTCCGAGTCGGCGTACTCCTCGTTGCCGCGAAACTCTCCCGGTTTGGGCCGCTTGATCGCCGCATAGCGGTATTGCTTGGCGAAGAAGTAGAGCGACTTCTCCCCCGCGAGGATCTCCGGCAGAAAGGGCTGGAGCAGATACTCGCGGCCCGGCTCGAGCAGCGGTTTCACGGCCGCTTCGTCGTTCGCCAGCCGCGCCACCCCCTTGCCACCGCAGCCGACGACCGGCTTGAGGACGACCTCGGGGGGCAGGCGGGCGAGCAGCGGGCCGAGGTCCGTCGCGGCCGTCACGAGCGAGGTCTCGGGGAACGGCATGTCGGGCCGGTCCACCAGGTACCGCTTGTCGGGATACTCGAGGAAGGTTCGGACCGAGTTCACCGCCGGGATGCCTCGGCGGAGGATCTCCCGCATGCCGGCATCGGCGTTGACGAAGTCGGCGTTCTTCGAGCCGGGGATCGGGGCCTCGAGGATCAGGAGCGCAGCGCAGCGGGAAAAATCCTGGGTGACCCACTCTCCCCGCCGCACGTCCCAGGCCCGCGCGGCGAGGGTCTCCACGTCGAGATCGTCCCAGTGGGCCATCACGATCCGGTCGTCGCGGGCCGCGAGCATCGAGGTGATCTGGTCCTCGTCCACCGGGCAGTCGAAGGCGAACTCCGGCCGGCCGATGTAGCCGAGGGAACCGATCGTGCGGGTCATGACGACGCTCCTTCCATCAGGACGGGGATCACGCCGCCCCCCTGCGAGAGATTGACGACGTCTCCGGTAAACGCGAACCGGGCGAGGTAGCCGCTCACCTCGCAGTGGACCAGCTCGCGACGGGCCAGATCGTATTCGTAGGAGACGTGGGTGGCGATGTCGTGGGTCACGGTGCCCGTGAAGCCGAGCAGCGTGGTGACCGGAATTCGGGTCGCCCGCAGCCGCTCCTGCACGAGCCACTCGTCGCCGTGCGGCTCGGGCAGCGATGCCGGGCCCACCACGACCCCCTCGCCGCCGTGGTCGTGACGCCGCTTGAGCACGAGCTCCGTCGCAGGGAGCGTGGCCGGCTGCCCGCCCAGCCTCCAGGTCTGAGGCACGAGATCGACGAGGCTCGGATCCTGCTCCAGGAGCAGACCGAGGTCCTTGTCCTCGACGAGCACCAGCCCCCAGTGGTCGAGGCAGGTCGCGCCGCTCTCGAGGAAAAACCGGCACTGCTCGATGCCCGCCTCGATCGAGGTCCGCCAGGTGAGTTCGCGGGGGTAGATGGCGTCGATGGACCTGCCCCGAAACGTGAGCCCCCGGCCGTCGCTCGTGAAGCCTCCCCACTCCCGCCGGGGCACGATCAGGACCTCGACCGGGGCGAGCTGCCGCTGGATCAGGAGCCGCTCGAGCCAGGGGGTGACGTATTCCCGGTCGTTGTCCTTGGTGAGCAGGGCGAGGGTGCGGCAGCCGAGCCGGCCGAGCTGGCGGGTGAAGGCGTCGGTGGGCAACACCGCGTGATGCGAGTCTCGCAGCTCCGGCAGGCAGTCGAGCACCGCCCGCGCGGCCTGGTGCGGCCGGGCCGTCGTGCCCACGCCGACGAAGTTGAGCTCCACGAGCCGCGGGCCGGCCGCCGTGGGGAGGAAGTCGAAGCGGGCGTTGCCGGCGAGGACGCCCTGACGCACGGGCAGACGCTGGACGAGCCGCTGAAACGCATCGCCGGCGAACCTGTTCGGATCGCGGCGGCTCGCGAAGGCGGCCAGCGCCGCGGCGCAGATCCGCCGGGCCGCGAGCCCGAATCGGGCATGCTCGGCGCGGGAGACCACCAGGGGCTCGACCGCCACGTCGCGCAGGTCGTCGGCCGCACAGAACATCCGCTCCACGAGGGCCGCGCGAAACGCGTCGCGGTCGAGTGTGGCGACGACCGGCTGATGGGCGGGGGCGACAGGGTGCAGCATCAGCGTTCCTCCCCGCGGCTCGGCCGCTGCCCCGGCCCGGGCCGCTCCGACAGCACCGGCACGATGCCGCCGCCGGTGCAGAGGTTGACCTTGCCGCCCGAGAGCGAGAAGCGGCTGAAGTAGCCGGCGATCTCGGCGGTCACGAGTTTCCGGCGAGCGACGTCGTAGCGATACGACACGTGCACCGCCAGGTCGGCGACCGCGTCGCCCCGGTGGCCGTGCACCGTGACGACCGGAAACGGATCGGGGTTGATTCGCTCCTGCAGGATCGCGTCGGGGGCGTCCCAGTGGGCCGCCATCTCGGCCGGTTCCAAAAACACGCCCTCGCCCGAATGCCGGTCGCGGAGCTTGAGCACCCAGCGAGCGGCCTCGGCCGGCGGCACGGAGGCCGGCGGCAGCGACCGGGGCACGACGCCGGCCAGCGCCGGATCGCGGGCCACGAGCCAACCGAGTTCCTTGTCTTCGGCCAGGAGTAGGAGCGGATGGTCGTGGAAGGCCACGCCCGAGGCCAGCAGCGTCTCGAGCGCTCGCCGGTTCGTGGCGGCGTGCGGGCCGGCGAAGGCGGCCGGGCCGTCGAGAGCCCGGAGGTAGACCGCATCGCAGGGAAGGTCGCCGACGAAGATGCAGCCATCGCCGCCACGAATCGCGGGGAAGTCGGGCTCCGCCAGGATCACCGACTCGATCGGCGCCCAGAGCCCGCGGACGAGGTCAAAATCGTTGGCCGCGTAGACGGTGTGCCGCTGCTTGACGAGGATCGCCACCCGGCGGGTTCCCCGCTCGGCGAGCCGCTGCCTCATCATGGCGGCGGGCCGCTCCACGTGGAAGCACTCGGCGAGCCCGGGCTCGACGTCGAGCAGGGCGAGGGCCGCCTGCGGCGCGTAATCGACGGCGCTCAGGTTCACCCAGCCCCCTTCGAGCAGCCGCGGCCGGCCCCGCTCGAGCAGGAAGTCGAGCCGGACGTTGCCGAAGAGCTCCTGAGGCGGCCGGGGCACGAGCCCGGCGACCCAGGCGAGCGGCACGTCGGTTGCTGGCTCGCGGCCGGCTTGGAGGTCGAGCACCCGTTCGATCGAGGCCCGCACGATCCGGCTGCAG
>JBIIYH010000197.1:0-5239 GCA_044346905.1 Pirellulales bacterium | reverse complement strand
GGCTCGGGGTCGCCCATGCCCTCTCGCTGGACGTTCGCTCGGGTGTCAGGCCCTACCGCGCCGGCACCACGATGTCGTCGTTCCAGGCGGCGTCGGGCTCGCGGGTGAGCGTGAGGCTTTCGATCTCGGGAAGCACGACGTCCTTCTTGTCGAGCAAGGCCTCGAGCGCCCGGGGGGAGATCCGCTCGAGGGCCGGAAGCGTCAGTGAGCCGCGGGTACGGGCGAGCACGCCGGCGATGGCGGCGGCCTGCGGGCCGTCGAGGGCCGTGAGGTTTGCCAGTTCGAGGTCGTCGAACTCGGCCACGAGCAGTTCGGCAAGCGGGAGCGAGTCGATCCGATCCACGTATTGGACCGCGTCGAGCGCCAGGCCAGCCTTGCGCTGCAGGAGGGCCGTCGCCCCCTCTGGCGTGAGGTTCATCAGGCCGGTCAACCAGAGCAAACCCGGCGCGGCCGCCAGAGCCCGCGCCGCCGGGGTGGAGAGGCTCTGGATGCCGTGCAGCGCCAGTTCGCCCTCGTGCTTGGCGAGCTCCGCCGCGACCTCGGGCGGCAGCTCCGTGAGCGACTCGAGTGCGAGCCTGCCCTCGTGTTTCGCAAGCCCGCGGGCCGTCTCCGGCGTGAGGACGGTGAGGGCCGGTAACGCCAGGCAGCCTTTGAATGCGGCCAGCGCCGCGGCCACCTCGGGCGAGAGGTCGGTCAGGCCACCGAGGGCGAGCTCGTCACGGCAGTGCTCCGCGAGCGCCGTCGCGGTCGCGACGTCGATCGACTTGACCGCCGGAAGCAGGACCGTGTCGAGCCTCGGGGCCAGCACCGCGGCGACCTCCGGCGTGATCCGCGCGACGGCGGGCAGGTGGACGCCGCCGGCATGCGCGGCGACCGCGGCGGCCGACTCGACGGTGAGCTGCGTCACTCCCCCGAGCACGAGGTGCCCTGGGTGCTCGGCGAGGGCGCGGGCCACGTCGTCGGGAAGGTTGCCGAGCTGCCGCAACGAGATCGACCCCTCGTTGGCCGCGAGCTTGGCGGCGGCGGCGGCGGAGAACGACAGCGGGCCGGTGAACGTCAGCTGGCCGTGGTGGCCCGCGAGGATCGCGGCCGCCTCCGGGGTGAGGTTCTCGGCGCCTCCGAGCGTGAGCCAGTAGTAGCCGGCCCCGACCAGCTCGCGGGCCAGATCGAGCGAGATCTCCCGGAGCCCCGGGAGCGCGAGCTCGCCCCCCTCGTTGCCCCGCAAGGCCTTCGCGACCGGCAGCGTGACGGCCGTGACCCCCGGCAGGAAGACATGGTCTTGGCGGGCGAGCCGGCCGGCCAGCGGCTCGGAGTCGAGGGTCTCGAGATCGGGCAGCAGCAGGCCTTGCATCGACTGGGTCTTCGCGATCGCCGCGGCCGCGTCGGGGGCCAGGGTGGTCAAGCCCCCGAGGACCAGGCCGATGCCCTCGTGGGCGGCAAGGGCTCGGGCCGTGTCGGCCGAGAGTTCCCGGAGCCGTGGCAGGGCGATGAGCGCCGGGCACTTGGAGAGCGCCGCGGCGGCGTCGGCCGCAACGACGCCCACGCCCGGCAGCTCGACGGCCGCGCCCCAACCGTTCTCGCCGAACGCGGCCAGCGCGGCGGCGGTGCGAGGCGTGAGCAGCGTGACGTCGGGCAGCGTGACCACGCCGTCGTAGTCGGCGAAGGCCGCGACGCGGTCGGTGTCGAGCTCCGTCACTCCGGGCAGCTCGAGAAACTCGGCGAACTCGCGTCGCAGGGCCAGCCACTCCGGGTCGCGGGTGAGAAACAGAAAGATGTCGAGGCTGGGCGACATGCCCGGCAGGTCGGCCTGGGAGACCTCGGCGAACAGCCGCGCGATCGTCTCGGCGGGCACGCCGGCCAGGGCGAGCGCCCGTTCGATCTCGGGCTGGTCGGCGTGAACCGACGGCTTCGTCTGCCGGCCGGCGACCTGGTCGGCGAGGGCCTTCACGATCGGGTCGGCCCGGGCAGCCTCGTCGGTGCGGCCGCCGGCCTGCAGGCTCCAGGCGACAGCGATCAGCAGGCCGCCGATCGCCAATCGAGAACGGCACGAGCGGGGAACAGCCGGCATCGGAGGGTTCTCGGGTTCATCGAGGCGGCGGTCGGTCGGCAGCGAACACCCGCAGCCGCTGGCCTTCGATTTTCCACTGAAGACCGACCGGCTGCAAAACCGCGTCGAGCAGGGCCTCGCGGGAAGCCTTCTCGACCTCGGCCCGGACGATCTCGCCCGTGGCGATGCCGCGGGCGGCCAGCGAGTCCCGGTCGAGCTCCGGTTCCAGGCCGAGGCGGCCGGCGATCGCGGCGACCGCCTGGTCGAGCGGAGCCTCGAGCCGGAGCGTGAACTCTTCGCGGACCTTCATGGTCCGGGCAGGCGGGGCCGGTCGGCGCCGCGGAACAACGGACGCCGGGCCCGCCGCTCCGGCGGTGGTCCCGGCCGCGATTTCGGCGTCGATGGCCACGATCCGGCCGGAGGGACGGCCGCGGTCGGCCGCCCAGAGAATCCGGCGGTCGAAGTGGGCGAGCACCAGATCGAGTCGTTCGGCAAGCGGCAAGCTCGGCAGGGTGGCGGCGGGAAAGTGGTCGTGCGGAATCCCGTCCACGCCCTCCACGGCCAGGCCCGCCTCGGCGAGGGCCGCGGCCACCAGGTCGCGGGGCCTCGCGCCGGCCGGCCAGCTCCACGGGGCGGCTTTTTCCAGCGGCTTCCGCTGCGCTGCCGGCAGCCTGGCCAGCTGTCGCTCACGGTCGGCCGCGGCGGCGGCCGCGCGACCGGCCGAGGCCTGGGGCGCGAGCCGAATCGTGCCGGGTAGCTCTTCGACGGCGGCGCCGGCCTCGGCGGCGACCGTGCCGAGCAGTTCCCGCAGCGACTCGCCGTGAGCGGCAAGCGTCACGAGGCGATCGGGGTCGATGCGACGGTCGAGGATCACGGGCCTGCCGGCGAGCGGCGTGACCCGGGTGGCCCAGTCCCGCAGCGGCACGCGGGTCCACGTGGCCTGCACGGCGGCATCGAGGCCGGTCACCGTCCGCTCGACCGTGCGGTCAGCCGAAGTGGCGCTGGTGGTGGGCAGCGTCACCGCGACCGCGACGAACACGCAAGTGATGGCGGCACGCGACACGACACGATCCCGGGAGGAGCGACTCCTGCGAGGATAGCGTGGCCCGGGGAAACGGTCCGGCACCCGCCGGTGATTCGTCTGAGCGGGCGTTGGGAACCAATCCACCGTACGAGGACGGCCGCCCGGAGGTGCTGCCGGCGGCCGGAGGACCGCCAAGCCCGCCGGGGGCAGGGATGCCCCGCCGGGCGTGAAGATGGAAGCCCGTCACCGCCCCACGGCCCAGCCCTTCGACCGCTCGACGGCCGCTTGCCAGGTCGCAAGCAGTCGCTGCCGGGCCGGCTCGTCGCCGCTGGGCTCGAACCGCCGTTCTACCCGGCGGGCCGCGGCCACTGTCTCCGGGCCGGCGTAGAAGCCGGTCGCGAGGCCGGCGAGCAATGCGGCCCCGAGCGCGGTCGTCTCGCGAACGACCGGCCGCTCCACGGGGATGCCGAGCACGTCGGCCTGGATCTGCATCAGGAGGTCGTTGGCCGTGGCGCCCCCGTCCACCCTCAGCCGCGCGAGCGGCACCCCAGAGTCGGCCCCCATGCAGCCGACGACGTCGGCCACCGAGAGCGCGATCGCCTCGAGCGCCGCCCGGGCGATGTGGCCCTTGGTCGTGGCCCGCGAGAGTCCGATCACGAGGCCGCGGGCGGCCGGATCCCAGTGGGGAGCGCCCAAGCCCGTCAGCGCCGGCACGATCGTGACCCCGCCGCTGGTGGCCACGCTCGCGGCGAGCGGCTCGATCTCGGCCGCCTGCGCGACGAGCCCGAGCCCGTCGCGGAGCCAGCCGACGAGCGCCCCGGCCACGAACACGGAGCCCTCCAGGCAGTAGGCCGGCGGGCCGCCGACGGCGCAGAGCGGTGTGGCGAGCAGGCCGTGGCGGCTCGCCACGATCCGCTCGCCCGTCGAGAACACGAGAAATGCGCCGGTGCCGTAGGTGGTCTTGGCGTCGCCGGCCGCGACCACGCCCTGGCCGAAGGCCGCCGCCTCCTGATCGCCCGCGCAGCCGGTGATCGGCACCGCCGCGCCGAAGAGGTCGGCCGCCACCGTGCCGTAGTCGCCGCTCGAGGGCCGCACCTCCGGGAGAATCTCGCGGGGTATGCCGAAGATCCGGCACAGGTCGTCGCTCCAGGCAAGGTCATGGATGTCAAACAGCAGCGTGCGGCTGGCATTGGTGACGTCGGTCGCGTGCACGCGGCCGCCGGTAAGCCGCCAGATCAGGAACGAGTCGACCGTGCCGAACATGATCTCCCCGCGGCGGCAGCGGTCGCGGAGGCCGGGAATCGTCTCCAGCAGGTGGACGATCTTGGTGGCCGAGAAATACGGGTCGAGCAGCAGGCCCGTGCGGCGGCGAACCTCCGGACCGACGCCGGCCGCCTCGAGCCGGCGGCAGATCGGCGCGGAAACGCGGCTCTGCCAGACGATCGCCGGGGCGACGGGGCGGCCGGTCTCGCGGTCCCAGAGGATCGTCGTCTCCCGCTGGTTGGTGATCCCGACGGCGGCGACATCGGCGGCCGCCGTGCCCGTCTCCGCGAGCACGCGGCGGGCGCAGGTGAGCTGGGTGCGCCAGATGTCCTCGGGATCGTGCTCGACGACGCCGAGGTCTTCACCGTCGGGGCCGCGCTGCTCCCGCGCGTGCTGGGGAAACTCCTCCTGCGCCACGCCGATGGGCATCCCGGCGGCATCGAAGAGGATCGCCCGGCTCGAGGTCGTGCCTTGGTCGAGCGCGAGGATGCAGGTCTTGCCGGTCGCCATGGTGTGGTTCTCACTCGCTGGCTCGGGATTGCCAGTGTCATCTCGCCGGACGCTCGCGACGCCTTGCGTAACGCAGGCTCGCGATTGCCCATGCCATCTCGCCGGACGCTCGCTGCGGGCATCCTGCCCTCCGCTCGCTCGATGCTAGCTTCGCTTCGGCATCCTGCCTGCGCTCGCTATCAACGCCGCTCGATTGGCATGGGCAACCACTCGCCGGTCAACCGTGCGCATCGACTGCAGATTCGTCTGAACGGATGCCGCGCGCCAAGCAAGCGTACGAGCACGGCCGCCCGGAGGTGCGGCCGCCGGGCGGAGGCCCGGCAAGGCGGCAGGGGGCATGGATGCCCCTGCCGCCGTGAAGCTGGTGCGGCCGCCGGGCGGAGGCCCGGCAAGGC
>JBIIYH010000065.1:0-12620 GCA_044346905.1 Pirellulales bacterium | reverse complement strand
GGTGCGGCCGCCGGGCGGAGGCCCGGCAAGGCGGCAGGGGGCATGGATGCCCCTGCCGCCGTGAAGCTGGTGCGGCCGCCGGGCGGAGGCCCGGCAAGGCTGCAGGGGGCATGGATGCCCCTGCAGCCGTGAAGCTAGAACCGGCGGATGCCATCGGCAGGGGCCGTGCCCTCGGCGATCATCACCCGGGCCGTGTAGCGGTCGGGATCGGCCGTGAAAGCCGCCCGGCTCTCGGGCGTCGAGAAGAGATACATCCGCGACTGATAGGACACGCCGTAGGCCCGGCGGCCGGGCTCGCTGCGGCCGGTCTCGAAGGCCAGCACAGGATCATCGCCGGAAAGGGCCGGGGCGTAGCGGTCGGGGTCGGCGAGGAAGGCCTGCTGCTGCTCGGGGCCGGCGAAGAGATAGGTGCGGCCGCGGTGACGGGCGCCCCACTGGGGTCGGCCTTCCGTCCAGCTGCCCCGCTCGACGACCGTGACGGGGCAGTAGCCCTCCAGCCCCAGCGGCATCGGGCCGCGGGTGTCGGCTGCCGGCTGGCTGGCCACCAGCGCCGCCGGCGATTGCGGCCGAGCAGGAGGCATGGTCGGGGGTGGCGCGGGCGGTTGAACGGCAGCGGTGGCAGGGCTCTTGCTGAAGATGCTCCACGGCTTCTGCAGCGTGGCCCAGAAGCCCGTGGCCGGCTTGGGCGCCGGCTCGCTGCCGTTGTCAGTGACGGCCGCGGCTCCCGCCGCAGCACTGGGGCCCGGCGCTGCCAAGGGCGTGGGCGGCGCAGGGGTCGTGGGAGCGGCCGCGGGACCGGTCGAGGCGGGAGTGCCGGCGAGCCAGGGGGTCGTCGCGGCTGGCTGAGGCTCGATCGCAGCCATGGCCGGTGGCGCGACGGGAGGGGTTGCCGGTTGGTCCGCGGGCGGGGCCGATAACCCTTGCTCGGCCGGCCAGGCGGGCGGCGTGCTCGCGAGCGCCGGAGCGGGGACCGTCTCGGCATAGCGGCTGCCGACGATGGCGTCGATCGGCTGGGCGGCCGGCGGAGCCGAGGCCAGTTCTGCGAACTGGCTGGAAGGTGACACGATCGACGGGTCGCCCTCGGCGAAGTTGGCGAGTTGGCGAACCTTCTGGGAGACGGCTGCGGCCGTCTCGTGGGACTTCGCGGTGCGACGACTGCCGAAGGCGTCGCTCGTTTCCGCGGCGACCGCCGCGGCATCGGGTGACGTGGAAGCGGCCGCAGCCACCTGGGCGGCGCGTGCGGCCGCGGCGACGAAAGCCGACGGGGTGGAAGGACAGTCGAACCCGGTCAACACGGTCGCCTCGTGGTCGAGCACTCGGGCTGCGGGGATGTGTTCGACGGCAAGTTCGCGGGCCAGATCCGCGTGCTGATCAACGTCGAGTCGCACCGGCTCGAAGCAGGCTCCCACGACGGCTTCCACCTCGGGGCTGCCCAGCACATCGGTCGCTGTCTCGCCAGCGTCCCAGGTCGCCTCGAACACTGCCAGCACCGGCTTTCCGCTGGCCGCTGAAGCGGCGCAGGCTGCCTGGACGTCGGCATGCCACACCACCTCGCCCCGCACGTCCCCGGCCAGGATGGCCGCGGCGGCGATCGCTGCCGCTGCCAGGCTGCCAGCCAGCGGCCGCGGTGTCGAGAGACGGGACGGAGTGGGGCGGAACATGGCTTCGGCCTCGCGCAGGAATCAAGCCGGCCCTGGACCCCCGGTCCGGGACAACCGACCTTGCCATCTGTATCGGTCTGACCGGTGGTTCGAGTCGCGAAGAAAATCCGGGGCTCTTTTCCGGGCGGGTCAGAGCCCTCCACGGGCTCTGTTTTTCGCGTTTTTGGCCCCGTTGCAGGGATGGCCTGGCTGCCGCACGTCCCCCTGCTTGACAATCGTGGCGGACGGCCGGATACTCTGCGACGTCGGTGATTGACGAGACCCAGCCCCGTTTCTTACGGGACTTGCAGTCTCCGGTCGCCCGGTTTTCGGTTTTCCGTCGCATCTTCTCGTTGGGGCGGGTTCCGGTGGAAGGGTTCCAGCAGGGTTGGCTGTAACGGCCCGCTCGCAGGATTCTTGTCCGGTTCCCCAATCGTCCCGTCCGGGTCGATCACGGACGACTTCTCACGGCCTTTCCCGGTGCGGGCGTCATCCGCCCTGAGGAAGTCCAGGACGCGAGGAATCCAGTCGGGGTTCGAACCCTGTCAGATCGCCCGAATGGGCCGGTCGCGGGGTCTTATGAACCGTGCTCCAGGTGGTTGTGTTCCCGCCGATCGTGCGGGAGTGTCGAGGGCTGGCTGGGAGGCCGGGCCTTAGTTTCCAGGCTTCTAGTTGCCAGATTTCAGGGAGGGCGAGGAGTTTTCATGTCGAAACGCAGGCGATCGCGGGGTCGATCCGGTGGCTACGGAGGTCAGGGGGGGCCGCCGGGCATGCCCGGGCAGGGCCAGCAGGGCGGCTACGGCGGCAGGCGGCGCGGGCGGTTTCGTCGCGGTGGCGGTGGGCCGCCGCCGGCGGGCGCAGGGGCGGTGGGCATGGATAGCGAAGGGATGCGTCCACCGGAACTCGAACCGGAGGTGACCGAGAACGGCGAGCCGATTCCGCTCGAACCCGGCAGCGGCGTGCTCGAGATGCACCCCAACGGCTACGGGTTTCTTCGCAGTGCCGAGACCAATTACAACCGCGAGCGGACCGATCCTTTCGTGCCGGCTCAGATGATCGAACGCTACCGGCTCCGCGAGGGCGTGTACCTCAAGGCACTGGTGCAGCCCGGCCGCCGGCAGCAGGGGCCACGGGTGCGGGAGATCGAGCAGGTCGAGGGCATGCCGCCCGACGACTACACCAACGTCAAGACCTTTGATCAGTTGACGCCGATCAACCCGGAGACCTGGCTGCGGCTCGAGACCGGGCAGCAGCCGATCACCACGCGGGTGATGGATCTGCTCACGCCCCTCGGCAAGGGGCAGCGGGCGCTGATCGTGGCGCCGCCGCGAACCGGCAAGACCGTGCTGCTCCAACAGGTCTCGCAGGCGATCTCGGAGAATCACCCCGAACTGAGCCTCGTGATGCTGCTCGTCGACGAGCGGCCCGAGGAAGTGACCGACATGCGGCGGAGCGTCAAGGGAGACGTGCTCGCCAGCAGCCTCGACTGCGATGTCGAGAGCCACGTGCGGCTCTCGCAGCTGGTGATCGAGCGGTGCAAGCGGATGGCCGAATCGGGCAAGGACGTGTTCCTGCTGATGGACTCCATCACCCGCATGGCTCGGGCCTTCAATAAGTGGGTGGGAAACACCGGCCGCACGATGTCGGGCGGCGTGGACATCAAGGCTCTCGACATCCCCAAGAAGCTGTTCGCGACTGCCCGGGTGTTCGAGGAGGGGGGCTCGCTCACGATCGTGGCCACGGCCCTGATCGACACCGGGAGCCGGATGGACGAGCTGATTTTTCAGGAGTTCAAGGGCACGGGCAACATGGAGCTCGTGCTCGATCGGAAGCTGGCCGATCGCCGCGTCTGGCCGGCGATCGATATCTCGCAATCGGGCACCCGGCGCGAAGAGAAGTTGCTCGATCCCAACACGCTGCACGCGGTCAACATGCTCCGGCGGACGCTCTCGAGCATGCACCACGTCGATGCGATGGAGCAGCTCACGAAGCAGCTCGCCAAGTTCAAGAGCAACCGCGAGTTCATCACGCTGATTGCCAGTTCGCGAGACGACTGAAGGCGATCAGCGGCGAACGGCCCCGGCGTCGAGGCGGCCGAGCCAGTAGGCGTATTGCGGGTCACCGCAGCGAAACGAAAACACCGCGTCGGGCAGCCGCGAACCCTCCGGTCCCTCCGACTGCACCCGCACGACGACGGCGCCATCGGAGCGCTTCTCGATCGTGAGCCGCTCGTCGGGGATCGGGATCGGTTCGGCTTTGGAGGGCATCGCAGGCGGGCTCGAAGAATCGGCAAGGCTGATCGCCTCAAGCCCTGCCTCTTCTGAGTATGCCACCCGGCGGCGGCGAGTGCCAGTCGTGGGCCGGGGCTTCGTCGCGGCCCGCGGTCGTGCCGCCGCTGCTTTGACACCCGGCAAAAGATGCGGGTATGCTTCCAGTTTCCGCTGAATCTGCCGCCGGGGAGTGCTGAACGTCATGATGCCGTACGCGTCGCTGGCCGACGACTTTTACGTCAACATGAACCTCGCCACGGAGATGGAACTCCCCTCCTCGCGGGAGACGATCCTCCAGTATTTTGAGCAACTCCAGCGCCGCTATCCCACGATGCGGAAGTTCTACTGCCGCGACAAGCGGGACTACGTGCTCGAAGAGGACAAGGAGCAGGGGCGGTATCGCTGGGCGGCAGTCGAGACCCGGCGGCTCTGCTCGGGCCAAGTGAACCCGGGCTCAGTCGAGGAGGCGGTCACCCAGCACCGGCTCGTGCTCGACATGGCGCCGGCGTTCCTGTCGGTCAGCCCGCTCGACTGCGAGGCGCTCGACGTGCTGTTCGGTTTCGACTTCGCCTTTCGCGGCAACCACAACGCGCTGGTCGCCGAGGCCCTGGGTGTGCCGCCGGCCTTCGAGCGATTCGCCGACCTGCCGGGTGCCAAGGTGATCAACTGCGAGCCCTCGCTCACGCTCGCCTTGGACGAAGACTGCCGCACCCAGGTGCGGATCGGGATGGAGACCCGTACCAACGCGTTTCAAGTGCGGACGGGCGACTTCAACGAGGAACAGCTGAGCGTCTACGTGACCGCCCGGCAATATGGCAGCCTCGAACACGACACGACCTACGTCGATGCCCTCGAACGCCTGGCCAGGCTGGCCAGGGAGGTCGTGGATGCCTGCGTCGTCGAGCAGATTCTCCGGCCCCTGGCCCGGACCATCTCGCTCAAGTGAAAGCCGATCGCGGAGCGGGGCTCAGCGATTCTTGCCGCCGTCGCCCCGGCCGGATCGGGAACGGGCCGTCAGGTTGCCCGCGATCACGATTCCGATCGCCTCCACCCAACTCGGCACGTCGAGCACGCTCGTGAGCCCACTCTCGGCCAGCACACCATCGTCCTCCGCGGGAGGCCGCGGGCGGGCTTCCGGATCCCGGGCCGCCTCCTCGACACCGAGGAACTCGAGGCCCTCGTCATCTTCCTCGTAACGGCCCGAGACGGGCGCGAAGTCGCTGCGGCGGCCGCGTGAGCCGCGGGAATCATCGCGGCGGCGTCGCTCCCGGCGCTCGGTCGAGCGGCCAGACGCAGCCTCGCGCCGCTCACCCGAGGCTTCGGTTCGACGGGGCTCATCCCCGTCTCGCCCCGACCTCCGCCGGCGCCGTCCGCGGCCCCGCTTCTCGCCGCCGGCCTCGCCCCGCCCGCCTCCGGCTTCACTACGGCCGGCCGCGGCCGGCCGGGGTCGCTCGTCCGCCGTCGCGCCGGGCCGGCTGCCGTAGCTGGCCGGCAACGGCTCGTCGTCGTGCTCGTCGTTGGCGACTGGGGAGCCCTCGCTGCGGTCGCCCCGGGCGGCCTCGTCCCCGGTCCGGGTGCGTCCGCGGCCCCGGCCACCGCGGCGACCTCGACGGCGGCGTTTCCGGGTGCGCTCACCGTCGTCAGTGCCCGCCTCCTCTGTCTCGCGCCGCGGTGCTGCGAGGCCGTCTTCGTCACTGCGGGCCGCCAACGGCTCGTCGGCGAGGTCGTCGCCGAAGTCGCGGCGGGAAGGGCGACCGGCGTCGCGGAGCTCTGACCAGTCGTCATCGGCGGCCCGAGTCTCGGCCGGCAGGCCGCGCCGCGGACGGTCTTCGCCCGCCGCTGCATCCCGGTCGTCGCGGCGGGGCTCCGGGCCACGCTCGTCGCTCGCACGTTCGCCCTCACGGCTTCGCCCGCGGCCGCCGCGGCGGCCGCGCCGCCGGCGTCGCTGGCCGCGGCCTTCGTCGGCATCGCTCGCCTCGTCCCGCCGTGGCCGCGCTGGCCGGTCGCCATGGGCCACGTCGGCCGGGGGTCGGGAGTCGGAGGCGCCAACCGGCGCGCCGGTCTCCTGGACCGGTTCCCGCTCACGCACGGGCTCCCGCTCACGCACGGGTTCCCGCTCACGCACGGGTTCCCGCTCACGCACGGGCTCCCGGGCAACGCGACGAGGTTCCTCGGTCCGGGCTCGCTCGGCCGGCTGTTGCGGTCGCGGCGGAGCGGCATCGCGGCCCGACACTCCCAGTTCGGCCGCGAGCGAATCCCAGTCACCGGCCGCCGGCGGCGGTGCCGGGCGGCGGGCCGGCGGCCGCTCGCGGCTCCGCGGGGGCGTGGCGGGCCGCTCGGCGCGGGCTGGCTTGTCGTCGGCGGGGGCGGCGCCGAGCGTATCGGCGAGGGATTCCCAGGGATCGGGCGAGGCGTGGTCGGGCATGATGTCCTGCAGGGCGAAGGATCGGGGGGCCGGTCCGCGGCAGGCGGACGGCGGACTTCAAGCCCGCAGAATACACCAGCCGGCCCCCGGTCGGCGAGCCGCCGCCGTCGCGGCCGCGACGGCGGCGGTGTCGATCACGGCAAGAAGGGCTGGATCGAGCGGATCATGCTGCCGTTATCGGCCACCTCGAACAGTGGCCGGTAGGGGCTCGCCAGGCTGCGGCGGGACCGGCCCGCCGGGTACCAGACGACGTTGACCGCGACGTTCCAGGCCGAGGGCGAGAAGGTCGAGGCCTGCCCCTGGCCGTCGAAGTTGATCACCTGGTTGCGACCGGGGATCACGTAGGTGAAGGTGCCCTCCAGAGCCAGCGACTTGTGCATGGGAGCCCGCACGAGCGAGCCGATGATGCCGTCACCCTCGCCGGTGCCGCCGCCCCAGAACTTCCACTCGTTGGCGTCGCCGAACTGCACCCGGTAGAAGCCGGTGTACAGGTCGAGCGTGCTGGCGACACCCTGCACCCGCGTAACCGGGCCGAACAGGCTGTTCTGGTCCCCGATGTTGGAGGCGCCCCAGAAGCCGAGTTCGTGGTAGCCCCAGACGTAACTCAGCTCATAGCGAAGCTGCGAGACGTCGGTGTTCTCCAGCCAGCTGTCGTGGAGGTAGTCGTACACCGCTCCGCCCTGCAGCCCGCGGCCCTCGAAGGCCCGCGTGAAGAAGCCGGTCGTGACGAACTGCTGGTCGCGGGCATTCTTCGGGAGCGTCCGATTGCCGACCTCGATGGTAGAAGGCTGGAAGTTGGTCTGGGTGCCCCGCCAGCCGACCTGCCAGCCGACGCCGAAGGCGTTCCAGAACGGCATCGACCAGTTGAGATACTCGTTGGTGCCGAAGTTGCCATGAACGCCCAGGTCGGTGGCGTTGGTGAAGGCCGTGATGCCGGCGCTGGCCGTGAAGTCGCGGTACCACCGCCAGCCGTAGTAGGGCCGGCCGAATCGCCGCAGCCAGGCGATGATCCGCCCGTCGTGCTCGCACATCGGCAGCAGCCCCTCGTCGTCTTCGCAGGCGTAGGGGTCGTCGTAGAAGCTCTCGACGTGGAGCTGCGTCGGGTATTCGCCCATCAAGAGGTCGCCGTCGAGGGACGGGTCGTCCGGAGCGCCGCTGAACTCCGGGCCAAACTCCGATCCGTCCATCGGGCCGAACTCCGGGCCCAGCTCGGAGACCTCCGCGCCCGGAAGCTCCAGGCCGGGGCCGATCGGCTCCGGCATCGGTTCGCCGGCTGGCTTCTGGGCCGCGGGCAGCGTGTTGCGGGGCTGGATCCCGTCGGCCGGGGCGGCCTCCCGCGGAGCCTGCCGCATCACCGACGGAATGCCATCGACGTTCATGGCGAGCCGCTCGGGTCGCCTGGAGGCAGCCGTGCGGCCGGTTTCGTACCGCGGTGCCAAGCCGCCGCCCAGGCGGTCGTCGCCAAGCGCGACGCGGTCGGCGGCGGCCCGCATGGCCTGGGCCTGCTGGCCCTCCGGCGCCAAAATCGGCCTGCCTGCCGGGCCGCGAGGCGTCCGCAGCACGGGGATGCCGAAGACGGCGTCGGGGTTGTCGGGGTCGTAGAGATTTCGCACCGCGTCGCTGAAGCCGGGCGTCGCGGGGCGAGGCGGCTGCCGCCGGGGTGGCGTGTAGGGCGCCTCGCGGCCGCCGGTCAGCGGGGAGACCGCCGGTGGCACGCCATCGGGCAGCGACACGCTGGCCGGCGGCGAGGTCCGCATCTCGGCCTCGGTCTGCAGATCGGTTTCGGCTGCCATGCGGTCGGCCGAGGGCTCAGCCGCTGCGGGCTCGCCAGCCGGCCTGCTCGCCCGATGGGGCTTCCACTTCAGGTCGCCCGCCGGCTCCTGGGCCACGAGGCCGGAGACTCCCGCGAGCGACATGCCGACGAGGGTCGCCAGGGCCGGGAGAGCGTGAGTGGTCGAACTGCGTGCCGCGTACATGGCCGTCACCTCCGAGTTTCCGGACCCAACAGCCTCGAAGGGCCGGCGGAGTCCGCTCAATCGGAAGAGTTATCGGCACCGTCAGCCGTGGAACTTCCGCCAAAATCGCCGCGACCGGCAGCGATTGCCCGGCTTGCCTGGTCAGCCGGGGTGCCGCGGCGTGTCGAGGGCCTGGGCAAGATCGGCGATCAGGTCGGCGGTGTCCTCGATGCCGCAGGCCAGGCGAACCATGTTGTCGGGGATGCCGAACGAAGCCCGGTCCTCTGGCGAATAGTTCCAGTAGCTCATCACCAGCGGCTGCTCGATCAGCGACTCCACGCCGCCGAGGCTGGGAGCGATCCGGGGGATGCGGACGGCGTCGATCACCGCGGCCGTCTCCCGCCAGTCGGCCGGGCCGCCGTCGGCCCCCTTGATGAAGAAGGTCACGAGGCCCCCGCAGCCGCGGAGCGTGCGGGCCGCGACCTCGTGGCAGGGGTGGCTCTCGAGCCCGGGATAGAGCACCCGCTCGACCCGGGGATGGCTCTCCAGGAATCGGGCCACCGCCAGGCCGTTGGCGTTGTGCCGCTCCATCCGCAGGGCGAGCGTCTTGAGCCCGCGCTCGAGCAAGTAGGCGTTGTGGGGCGAGTTGATGCCCCCCATGATCCCCCGCAGGTTTCGCACCGGCTCGAGCAGCGCGGCCGAGCCGACCACGGCGCCGGCGAGCAGGTCGTTGTGGCCGCCGAGATACTTGGTCGCCGAGTGGAGCACGAAGTCCACGCCAGACTCGAGCGGCCGGAGGTTGTAGGGCGTGCAGAGCGTGGCGTCGATCATCGTGGCCACGCCGTGGCGGCGGCCGATGGCGGCGAACCGCTCGACATCGATCACGCTCAGATGGGGATTGGTGGGCGACTCGCTGATCAGGAACTTCGTCGTGGGGCCGATCGCCGCCTCCATCGCGGCATAATCGCAGGTGGGCACTTCGCGATAGCTCACGCCGAACCGCGTCAGGTGCTTCCTGCAAAACTCGCGGCTGCGGTGGTAGCACTCGTCGAAGAACACGATCTCGTCGCCGGCGCTCACGTGGGCCATGAGCACCCCGACGAAGGCCGCCATCCCGGTGGCGAACAGCACCCCCGCTTCGGCCCCCTCGAGCTCGGCCAGCTTCCGCTCGACCACCCGCTCGCCCGGATTGCCGTAGCGGCCGTATTCCTCGCGGGGCTGATCCTGCTCGAGATAGTCGATCACCGCAGCCGTGTCGGCGAAGGTGTAGGTGCTCGCCGCGAAGATCGGGTCGGTGATCGAAGCGCCCGGTTTTTGGCGGGCCTCGCCGGCGTGGACGGCCGCGGTGGACGGCCCGGGAGCGGCGTCGCCCCCGGCGCGGCCGCGGCTCGCGGACGGCTCGGAAGCGGGTTTGGCGAGCATGCGCGAAGATCCCTGCGGGCGATTGGCGGCTGAATCAGTCGAGTGTAGTCGTGCCTCGGAAGGGCGGCAATAATGGCCCCTCGTCATCCGGAAGGCCCCATGCCCCGCTCCCGCCCGCCCGCTGCCCCCCCCACCGCCCGGTCGCTCTGGCCTCCGCGCCGCGTGCTCGTGAGCGTCGCCTCGCTGCTCGCCGCCACGGTGCTCGTGCGGTCGGGGCTGCTCGAAGCCGTGGCGGGCAGCATCGTCGATCAGGCGGTGCGGAACATCATCACCCTGATCCTCTGCTTCGCGGCGCTCGTCTCACTGCTGCTTTGGTTCCTGCGGGAGAGCGGCCACCCGGCGGGGCTCAAGCGGGCCCTCGGCTACGGACTCTTGGCCGCCGTGCTGCTGGCCGTGGTGAGCTTCCGCATCGAGCGGGTCAGCGGCGACCTCGTGCCCGAACTGCGGCCGCGGTGGCTGCCCTCCAAGGACCGGCTCCTGCCGCGGGTCGCGGCCGACCACGCCGCGACAGGCTCTTGGACGCCGACACCCGCCGACTTTCCGCGGTTCCTCGGCCCGACCGGCTCGGCGGCGGTCGAGGCGCCGGCCCTCGACCCCGACTGGCAAGCGCGGCCGCCGCGGCTCGTCTGGCGGAAGCCGATCGGCGCCGGCTGGAGCGGCTTCGCCATCTGCGGCGACCGCGCCGTCACGCTCGAGCAGCGGGGCGACGAGGAGGTCGTCTCCTGCCGCTCGGTGGCGACGGGCGAGCCTGCCTGGGCGGTCGCCGTGCGGGCCCGGCACGAGACCGTGCTCGGGGGCGTGGGCCCGCGGTCCACACCCACGATCCGCGACGGCGTCGTGTATTCGACCGGCGCCACCGGCTGGCTGCACGCGATCGATGGGGCGAGCGGCAAGGTCGCTTGGAAGAAAAATATCCTCGCCGATCTGGGGATCGACGCCGAAGCCCACGCGGCGGCCGTGACCTGGGGCCGGGCCGGCTCGCCGCTCGTGACCGAGTCGCTCGTGATCGTGCCGGGGGGTGGGCCGCTCCTGAAGCCCGGGGCCGATGGCCGGGGGGCCGTGTCGCTTGTGGCCTATGACCGCCAGACGGGCGAGCGGCGGTGGACGGCCGGCAGCGAACAGATCAGCTACGTCACCCCCGAGCTCGCGACCGTCGCCGGCCGCGAGGTGCTGCTCGCGGTGAACGAGTCGCGGGTGGTCGGCTACGACCCGGCCGACGGCGCGGAGCTCTGGGGCTTTGGCTGGCCCGGCCATTCCAACTCCGACGCCACCTGCTCCCAGGCCCGCGTGCTCGACGGCCGCCGGATCTTCATCTCCAAAGGCTATGGCATCGGGGCAGCGGTTTTTGCCACGCCGCCTGCCGGGGAGCCGCCGGCATTCACGGCCGCCTGGCAACAGCCGGGGCTGCTCAAGACGAAGTTCACCAACGTCGTGATCCACGCCGGGCACTCCTACGGGCTCTCCGACGGGATCCTGGAGTGCGTCCGCCTGGAGGACGGCCAGCGCCGCTGGAAGAAGGGCCGCTACGGCCAGGGGCAGGTGCTGCGGGTCGGCGAGCTGCTGCTCGTGCAGGCGGAGAGCGGCGAGGTGGTGCTCGTCGAGTGTTCGCCCGAGCGGCATCTGGAGCGGGCCCGGCTCGCCGCGCTCACCGGCCAGACCTGGAACAACCCGGCGATCTCCGGCGACCGGCTGCTCGTGCGAAACGCCGAGGAGGCCGCCTGCTACGAGCTGCCGCTGGTGACGGGGCCAGCAGAATGAGCGACGGCCCGGCGGAAGCATCGCCTTCAGGTCGGCACCCGGCGCCGCTCGAGCTCGCCGGCCGCACGGCGCTGGTCACCGGGGGCACCCGCGGCATCGGTCGGGTGATCGCGATCGAGCTCGCCGCCGCGGGCGCCCGCGTGGCGATCCAGGGCCGCTCCGCCGCCGGGGCCGCCGAGGTGGCCGGCCTGCTCGGAGCCCAGGGGCTGCATGCGGGCACGTTCCTCGCCGACTTGGCGCAGCCCGATGCCGCGGCGGGCCTCGCTGCGGAGGTGACTGCAGCGCTGCCAGAGATCGACACGGTGGTCTTGTTCGCGGGCGCCGATCTGCTCACCCGCGAGCCGGCCAAATGGCCCTTCGAGCGAAAGCTGGCCGAGCTGCTTCAAGTGGATGTCACGGGGACGATGCTCGTGGCTCGGGCCCTGGGCCGGTGGATGAAGGATCGCGGCCGGGGCGTGGTGATCACCTGCGGCTGGGATCAGGCGGCCGTCGGCATGGAGGGCGACAGCGGCGAGCTGTTCGCCGCCGCCAAAGGGGCGGTGATGGCGTTCACGCGAAGCCTGGCGCGGTCGTTGGGACCGGAGGTGCGGGCCAACTGCGTGGCCCCCGGCTGGATCAAGACGGCCTGGGGCGAGCAGGCGAGCGAGCAATGGCAGCGGCGGGCGGTGCGGGAGAGCATGCTCCACCGCTGGGGCACGCCGGAGGACGTGGCGGGCGTGGTGCGGTGGCTCGTGTCCCCGGCCGCGGACTTCGTGACGGGCCAGGTTGTGCCCGTCAACGGCGGCTTCCGCCGCGCGTAGTCCGGGCCGCACTGCGGGGTGCCTTGCGTAGCGCAGGCTCGGGCCGCGTCGTGGGTGACGCAGGCTCGGGGTGGCCGGTCCCCGTCGCCCGGACGCTCCCTACGGGCATCCTGCCCTCCGGTCGCTCCATGCTGGCTGCGCTTCGGCATCCTGCCTGCGCTTGCCAGCAAGGCCGGCTCCGGGGAACCGGCCACCCCGAGCCGTCCAACGCAACAGGCAGCAGCGGGCAGATTCGTCTGAACGCACGCCGCGCGCCACTCCGCGCACGAGCACGGCCGCCCGGAGGTGCGGCCGGCGGCCGGAGGGCCGCGAAGGCTGCAGGGGGCATGGATGCCCCTGCAGCCGTAAAG
>JBIIYH010000176.1:0-5798 GCA_044346905.1 Pirellulales bacterium | reverse complement strand
CCCGAGGCCGCCTGCAGAGCGAAGGCCATGCCCAGGAAGGCCTGGTCGCTGCGGCGCAGCGCGGCGCTCGAGCGGCTCTCGAACCGGCCGAGCTGGGCCCGCATCTGCTGCTCGTACTCCGCCCGGTGCCGCGTGAGCCGGTTTTGCCCCCACACGTCCGGCGCCTTGGCGACGATCGAGCCGTAGTGGTCGAGATGATGCTCGAGCCAGAGCGCCTCGCCGGTGAGCTCGTCGAGGCAGGGATCCTCGGGCAGCGGCGGGGCGTCGCGATGGGCGGCCCGAAAGGGGCTGGTCAGGCCGCGGAAGACCCGGGGAAACTCGGCCACCGCCGACGTGGCGACGAAGCTGGCAGCCAGGGCCACAACCAAGCGTGTCAGACCGACGGTTGATGTGCCGCGTGGCATGGCGGAGTCTCGAGAGGGGCCCGGCGGGAGGGGGCTCTTCCCCACCGTGCGAAACTGGTCGGCCTCGGCCAAGCCGCATGTTGAGGCGAACCTGCACGACGCGAATGGTCCCCGGTATCCTGCGCAGCCTGCCACCGCGCGGTGGGCGGCCAGGGACTCGATTTGGAGCAGCAACGCATGCGACTGGAACCAGGTTTGGCGACCGCCTTCGCCCGGGTCGCGATCGCGAACGTGTCGCGGCTCTACCCGCACAAGCTCGACCATTTGCTCACCGGCCCGGAGCCGCTGGCCGCGGATCACGTCGCGCGGCACCCCGTCTTCTGTGGGGCCTACGACTGGCACTCGGCCGTTCACATGCACTGGCTCCTCGCGCGGGTGCTGCGGATGTTTCCCGACGGTGGAGCGGCCGACGAGATCCGCGGCACGCTCGCCGCCCGGCTGACCGGGGCCGGCCTGGCCGCGGAGCGGGCGGCTGTTTCAACGGCCGCGGCGCGGACCTTCGAGCGGCCCTACGGCTGGGCCTGGCTGCTCGAGCTGCGGGCGGAACTCGAGCGGCTCGAGGAGCTCGAGCCGCTGGCGGCCGGGTGGGCCGCGGCAGTCGATCCGTTGGCCCGCGATTTGGCCGGCCGGCTGGCGGAGTTCGTGACCGCAGCCCGGTATCCGATCCGTGCGGGCACGCATGCCAACACGGCCTTCGCCTGCCTGCTCGCCCTCGACTACGCGGGCGTGTGCCATCACCACGACCTGACGGCGGCGATCCGGGAGGCGGCGGAGCGATGGTATGGAAGCGACCGCGACGCCCAGCCGGCCTTCGAGCCGTCACTGACCGATTTTCTGTCGCCGATCCTCTGCGAGGCGGCACTGATGGCGACCGTCAGGCCGGCCGATTCGTTCACCGCCTGGTTCGACGGGTTCCTTCCGGAGGGGATCGGACCGCTGGCGGAGCCGCCGCTGGTGGGCGACCGCGGCGATCCGCAGATCGCGCATCTCGACGGCCTGTGTCTGTCGCGGGCCTGGTGCCTGCGGCGGATCGCCGCGGGGTTGGGAGCTGGCGAATCCATGCGGCTGGCCGAACTGTGGGCGGCGGCCGAGGCCAACTTCGAGCCGGCCCTGCCGCACACGGTCGGCGGCGACTACGTGGGCGAGCACTGGCTGGCGTCGTTCGCGGCGCTCGCGCTCGGCGACGTGCCGTAGCGGGCCGCCTCGACGGCCGGCGAGCGGCGTAGACTCTGGCCATGCCAGACCACGTCGCACCTGCTGAGCCGGTTGGAGACGCGGCGGTCGCGGTGCGAGTCGGAGGCCGTACGGCCTCCGAGACGGTCGATCGTGTGCGGGCGGCCGCCGCGGCGGTGCGAGCGGCGAGCAATCCCGCCGTGACCGAGGTGGTGGCCTCGCCGGGGCGGGTGACGGTGACCTACGACCCGCTGACCGTCGGAGACTTCGATGCGTTGCGAGACCACGTCGCAGCCATCGTCGCGGAGGCGGGACGGGCCGCGAGCGGCGAGCCAGTCTGGCATGAGATCCCGGTGGCCTACGACGGACCGGATCTCGACGAGGTGTGTGGCTGGCACGGAATCGATCGCTCCCGCTTCATCGTTGCCCACACCTCGCCCGAGTATCTCGTCGAGGCGATCGGCTTCCTTCCCGGCTTCGGGTATCTGGCCGGGTTGCCGGCGAGTCTCGCGACCCCGCGCAGGGCCACACCGCGGCGGCTGGTGCCGGCCGGCTCGGTCGGGATCGGCGGCGGGCAGACGGGCGTGTATCCCTTCGCGAGCCCCGGCGGCTGGAACCTCGTGGGCCGGACGAACGCGAGGCTCTTCGACGTGGCGAGGCCGCGGCAGGCCCTGTTCGAGGTGGGCGATCGGGTGCGATTCGTGGCGACCGACCTCCCGGCGGTGGCCGAGGCTGTGGCGACGCCGTTGTCGACCGTGGCGCACGGTGCCGCCGCGATCACCGTGATCCAGCCCGGGCTGTTCACGACCGTCCAGGATCTCGGCCGGCCCGGCTATCGAGCCGCCGGCGTGCCGCTCTCGGGCGCCGCCGATCCCGTGTCGCTGCGGCTGGCGAACCTGCTCGTCGGCAATGCAGAGGGGGCGGCGGCGATCGAGTGCACGCTGCTGGGGCCGACGCTGCGGTTCGAGCAAGACTCACTCGTGGCCCTCGTCGGCGGCGACTTTCCGGGCTTGCCCGGAGGCGTGGCGACACGAGTCGCTGCCGGGACGGTGCTCCCGCTCGGCCATGCGACCAAGGGCTGTCGCGGCTCCCTCGCGGTGGCCGGCGGCATCGAAGTGGAGCCGGTGCTCGGCAGTCGCAGCACGCTGGTGCTGGCCGCGCTCGGGGGATTCGCCGGCCGGCCGCTGCGAGCGGGCGACGGGCTGGTGGTGGGGGCGAGCGAAACGGCCAGCAGCCGATGGGCTGCGGGCATGCCGCCGCGCGGTCGGTCTCAGGCGTTGAGGGTGATTCCCGGTGAGCAGGTCGAGGCGTTCGCGACGCAAGCCTGGCGGCAGGGCTTCCGCGCGAGCAGCCGCTCCGACCGGATGGGCGTGCGGCTCGAGGGAGACCCGCTCCCGGGCGCCGCAGCGTTTGCCGGGATGGCGAGCGTGGCGGTGTTTCCCGGCACCGTGCAGGTGCCGCCCGACGGGCAGCCGATCGTGCTCCTGGCCGACGCCCAGACGATCGGCGGCTATCCCGTGCTCGGGCAGGTGATCGCAGCCGACCTGCCGCGGATGGCGCAGCTCCGGCCGGGCGACGACCTGCGGTTCGAGCCGGTGACGCTGGCCGAGGCTCGGGCCGCCTTGCTGCAGCGGGAGGCGGAGATCGCCGCGGTCCGCGAGGCCATGCGATGAGCCTGACGCGGCGCACCACGATCGACCTCAACTGCGACCTGGCCGAGGGGGCGCCGCACGATGCGGCGGTGATGCCGCTCGTGACATCGGCCAACATCGCCTGCGGCGGCCACGCGGGCGACGAGGCGACGATGGCCGCGACCGTGGCGCTCGCCCGCCGGCATGGCGTGGCGATCGGGGCCCATCCGGGCCATCCTGACCGGGAGCACTTCGGCCGCCGCCTGCTCGCGATCGCACCGGAGGCGGCAGCGGCTCTGGTCGTCGAGCAGGTGGCGCGGCTCGCGGCTGTCGCCGGCGAGCCGCCGCGACACGTCAAGCTCCACGGCGGCCTCTATCATCAAGTAGCGCATGACGAGTCGCTCGCGAAGGCGATGGCGGAGGCGATCGTCGCCCGCTGGCCGACGATGATCGTCGTCGCGCCGGCGGCCAGCGGGCTGGTCGCGGTGGCCCGGAGACGGGGCCTGGCGGTCGCCGAGGAGGCCTTCATCGACCGGGCCTACGCTCCCGACGGCACGCTCGTGCCTCGGTCCAAGGCGATGGCGGTGATCGCCGACCCGCGGGAGGCGGCTGAGCGGGCGGTACGGCTCGTGCACGAGGGCGTGGTGGTGGTGGCCGACGGGGGGCTGATCCGCCTCCGGGCCGACACGCTCTGCATCCATGGCGACGGGCCGGATCCGGTCGGCCTGGCGAAGGCCGTGCACGAGGCGCTGGGGCGAGCGGGCATTCACGTGGCACGGTTTTCGCGGGGAGTGGATAATCCCCCCGTTTGACCTTGCAGAGCCCCGGGGTGTTTCCATGCGAGTCTGCGTCCGGCCCGAGCCGACCGGCTGTCGCCGGCCCCTCCAGTGCATCGTGCCGCCCTACATGGTCGAGGCCATGGCGCATTGTGCCGACCCGACGATCCGCGAGGGGGCGCTCGTGGCGCTGGCCCACTGCGCGGCGGTGCGGGCCGTCCGCGACTTCGCCGCCCGGATGCCCTCCATGATGGTCGCCCCGTCGCCCGCGGGCCGGAAGCACCGGCTCGTGTACGACGCCCGCGGCAAGGACATCCTGCCGGGCAAGCTCGCTCGCACCGAGGGGGAGCCGAGGGCCGCCGACACGGCGGTGAACGAGGCCTACGACCATTCCGGCGACACCTTCGACTTCTTCCACTCGCGCTTCGGCCGCAACTCGCTCGATGACGCCGGGATGTCGCTGATCTCGAGTGTCCACGTCGGCGAAGCCGACGGCCGCGACCGCTATCTCCCGATGAACAACGCCTTCTGGGACGGCTCGCAGATGGCCTACGGCGACGGCGACGGCAAGGTGTTTCGCGGCTTCACCCGCTCGCTCGACGTGGTGGCCCACGAGCTGACCCATGGCGTGCAGGCCTTCACGAGCAACCTGGTCTATCGCGGCCAGTCGGGCGCGGTCAACGAGCACTTCGCCGACGTGTTCGGGGTGCTCGTGCGGCAGTGGCGGCGGAAGGAGCCGGCGGAGACCGCCTCGTGGCTCGTGGGCACGGAGGTGCTCGTGCCGGCCGACACTCGCCGCGGCATCCGCGACATGGAGCATCCGGGCACGGCCTATCGCGACGATCCTGTCCTCGGCAGCGACCCGCAACCCGGCCACATGAAGGCCATCTACACCGGCCCGGCCGACTCCGGCGGCGTCCACATCAACTCAGGGATCCCGAACCGGGCCTTCGTGCTCGCCGCCAAGGCCCTCGGCGGCCACGCCTGGGAGACGGCCGGGGCGATCTGGTACGAGGCGATGCGGCAGCTCTCGCGGACCAGCCAGTTCGCGGATCTGGCCCGGATCACGGCCCAGGTGGCCGGCGACCGGTTCGGGGCCGGCCCCCGCAAAGCGATCAGAGCGGCCTGGAAGAAGGTGGGCCTGTGACGGTCGCCGGCGGGCGAGCGGGTTCATGAGGTGGCAGCGCGGGCCCTGCGGGAGCGGCGTCAGCCGGCGGACGGCTCGGGGAGAATCGGCTCGATCGTGGCGACGTGGAACAGCGGGCAGATGCGAAACTCCGCCGGCACCCCATCGTCCTCGATGTCCACGCCGACAAGCAGGTCGTTCTTGAGCAGCCAAGCGACTTCGGGATGGCGGACGTCGTAGGACTCGCCGCTGGACATCACGACCCGAAATGGCTTGAAGGGCCGAGCCTTGAGCAGGTGACGAAAGTTCTCGGTGGTCATGGGAAGGGCTCCCGGAGTGAATGATGCGGATAGTATACAGAAGTTCATTATGCCGTCAAAGACCCGTGAATCAGCTGCAAACAAGGGGCCGACCGGGGCTCCGCGTATACTCTCGGCGAGCCTCTCCGAGTGTACGGGCTGAACCGTCCGCTCGTCGCTCCCTCAAAGGCCCCGAGCATGATCGTCGAACGCGTCAAATACGTCATCTGGGCCGCCGACATGGAGCGGGCCGCGGCGTTCTACTGCGGTCTTTTCGGCGGCCGGATCCTGCGGCAAAACCCGGCCATCACCGAGGTGGGCATCCTCGACGCCGTGATCGGGATCCATTCCGGCGGCGAGGGCAAGCGGACCTGGACGGGCTTGAGCTT
>JBIIYH010000392.1:0-5804 GCA_044346905.1 Pirellulales bacterium | reverse complement strand
CCCTCGGCAGCCTCCCGCCGGCCGCCAGCGATCGCGTAGCGGCAGGCGTCGAGCTGGAGCACGGCGCCGGCGAGCCCCTGCAGGAGCGTGTCGTGGAGATTGTTGGCCAGCCGGTTTCGCTCCGCGACCGCCGCCCGGAACTCGATCGCCGCCTCCCGCCGCCGCTCGATCGCGCGGGCCAGTCGCCGGGCTTGTACGCCCACCTCGCGCCGGAGCGTGAGCGCCCAGACGAGCGCCGCCACGAGGACCCCGGCCACGGCGCCGAGGGTGACGAGCAGCCGCCGGGGCGTCCACCAGGAAGGGGGCCGCACGAGCCGGACGTCGGCCGCCGATCGCACGAGCAGCCCGATCCGGTCGGGGATGGCCTGCGGCTCGCGGGTCCAGCCGGGCTCGACGATCCCGGTCACGTCGAGTTGGCTGCCGGCCGCGAGCGCTGCCAGCCGCACGAAATCGCTCTGCCGCAGGCGGGCGGTCACGAGCGCCTCGCCGGAGCGGAGGAGCAGTTCGCCGCCGGCCTCGGTGGGCCGAACCTCGACGAGCGTGGCGGGATGCCGCACGAGGCAGCCCACGAAGTCACCCGGCTCGGCGATCGTGCGCGTCTCATGCGACCGCATGTTGACGGCCACGATCTCGGCGGGGGCGATGGCCCGCGGCTCGGGGGCCGGCCCTGACGCGAGCCGGCGGACTAGCGCGTGCTTGAGCCCGGCCACCGGCCCGCTGAAGTCGGGGAAGCCGGCCACGGCCACGCGATCGCCGGCGGTGACGGGCTCCCGCGAGTCGGTCCTCACCACGATCCCGCCGGCCCCGTCCTGGAGATAAATCGCCTCACCGGGCACGGCATGAATCACCGTGCCCTCGGTCTGCATGAGCCGGCCGGGCTGATCGCGGGCCGTGAAGCGGGCGATCGACTCGAGGCCCACACGCGGGGATTCAAAGGGCTTCTCCGGCGCTGGCTCGACGACCCTGACGCCGCCCGTCGGCACGTTGACGAGATAGATCTCCAGGCATTCGCCGCGAGTGTTGCTCCGGGGAAATACGACGCCATCCACCGTGACGACCGCATCGATGAGCTTGTCCGGCTCGAGCGGCACCGCGGGCGCGCTGCAAAACGCGGAGCAGGGCCGTCCGCCGGCCTCGAGGAGCAGTTCCATTTCCTCGCCGATGGCCCGCCAGCCGACGACCACGCACTGGAGCCGAACGAACTCGACGTCATGCGCCCCCTGGGCGGCCAGCACTGGATCGACGACGCGTGGCTTAGGCAGCGGCGCCGGGCCGAGCGGCCGGGCCCGGCTGATCCGTACCCGCGGGCCGAAGCCTCCCCAATCGCCCGTGCCCTCGATCTCGACCTCCGTGCCGGGCACGATCGCGGCGTCGAGTCCGCCCTCGCTCGGCTCGTCGCCCGCCACGTCTCTGGGCACGAGGCAGAAAATCGCCGACGTCTCGTCCTGCACGATCACCATGGCGAGCTTGGCCTGCCAGGTCACCACGCCCCGAATCCTCACCGGCGGCCGGGCCTGCATCTCCTCGATCGCCCGCTGTCGCAGGTCGATGATCGGCGTGACGGCCTCGGCGGCGGGTGTCCGGCCGGCCGCCGCGACCAGGGCGAGCACCAGTGCGGCGATCCGGGTGGTTTGCATCACGGTCATGGCCATGTCTGTGCTCGCAAGAGTCTGCTTTGGACCGGCCCCCCAGGCAGCCATCCCATGACCGCGTCGTCACGGCCGATTTCCACTCTTCATCATCGACGATCACCCGGTGTTTCGCGAGGGGCGCGGCAGCCTTCTGGCATCCCAGCGCGGCCGAAAGGTCGCGGGGGGAGGTGGCCAGCGGCGAGGCCGCGATCGCAGCCCTCCCGTGACTGCGGCCCGACGTCGTGCTCCTCGACCTGCGACTGACTGGTACGAGCGGCCTCGACACGCTTCGCTGGCTCCGGACCCGCGCCCCGGGCTTCAAGCCGCTCGTGCTTCAGTCGTCCGCCGAGGCCAAGACGCCGCGGGGCCGCGCGAGGGCGGGCATTTTTGCCCCGTTTCATTGTTTCCGTGGGCCGCACGAAAAATCGCCACCACCGGCCGAAAGGCCGGTTTGCCGGGTTGCAGCCCCGCGTTAAACTTTATCGAAGAGTTCGGAGGTGCTGGCCAACTACCGCCCTGTGTACAGGAAGCAAGATCATGAACTCAACACGTCACACGATGCTGCCAACGATCGAAACTCGCGGTCGCATGCCACGGCTCGCGGCCTTGGTCGCGTTGATCCTCGCGGTGGTCTCCGGAACCGCGCAGTCCGCGACTCGAACCTGGACCGGCGGCGGCTCCACCGACAATTGGAGCGACGCCGGCAACTGGGGCGGCACCGCACCGGTCAACGGCGACACGCTGGTCTGGGATGCAACCAGCACGGCCCGCCTGTCGAGCTACAACGACATCAGCAATCTCTCCGTTGGCTCGATCACCTACTCCGCCGCCCCCGCCGGCATCGTGCTCAGCGGCAATGCGTTGTCACTGACTACCATCACGCCGACGATCGGCAGCAGCACGGGTAGGATCACGATCAACAACAACCTGGCACTTGCGGCGGACGCGTCCAGTCTTGGGGATTCCGGCGGCATTGTTCTCAACGGCATCGTCTCCGGTGGCACTTCATCAGTTTCCCCCTCCACAAGCAACACCCAACCCAGCGCGTTCTATGCCTTGTACGGGGCGAACACCTTCAGCGGGAATTTCAATCTATCCCGCTGGAGCAACACCAATGTCATCGCCAATACGCTCGCCAACAGCGGTGTTGCCCAATCCCTGGGAACCGGTTCGTTGGTGCAGTTTGGCGTTGGCAATGCTCTCGCCGCCAACCTGTACTACACGGGCGGGACAGCCAGCACCAACAAAGGGTTCTCGATTGGCGACAACAACGGAGGCATCAGCGGCGGGGTGTTCGCCAATGGCACCGGGGCGTTGACCTGGTCGGGTGCCCAGACCGTGCGAACGAAGGTCCAGCCCAACTCGTTCACCCTCGGCGGCTTCAACACGGACGCGAACACGTGGAGCAGCGGGATCGCCAACAACAACCTGACTGGCGGGGGTAGCGCGCTAGTCAACTTCACCAAGTCCGGCCGTGGCTCCTGGACGCTGAGCGGCGCCAACACTTTCACCGGCACTTTCACGGTCAACTCTGGCCGGCTCATCCTCGACTATGCGACCAGTGCCACGGTGGTCGATACCGCCCGTGCCCCGGTTCTCGGCGGCGGCACGCTCGAGTTCAAGGCCGCCAGCAGCGGCTCGTCTGCCCAGACCCTGGGCAACGTCACCACGGCCGCCGGCACCGGGCTCAGCACCTTTCGGGTGAATCAAAACGGCGGCACGGGGATGGCCGTGACGTTGGGCACCGTCACCACCACGGCGGGAAGGACGGCGGTGCTTTACGACCTCGTCGGATCGGCGGACAGCAGCGCGACGATCGGCACGAGCATCGCGCCCGACACGGGCACGCTGGGAGGGATACTCATCCGCACGGCGTCTGGGGCGTACGACTTCGCGGTCAACAACGGCTCGGCAGCCAATCCGTTGTCGGCCCGCGCTGCGTCGGCGACCATCGGGGCGACCAACGGCAGCAGTTCTCTCGACTATGTATTCATCACGACGGGGAGCATCGGTAGCGGAAGCAACTCCGTAGCGGTTTCAGCCCGGAGCCTGCGAATCGCCCCGACGCAGAACAACCAGACCATGACGATTGCCAACGTCGGCACAGTTGCCGGCGGCGGCGGTGCGGGCTTGATCGCGGGTGGTGGTGGCTTGGTGTACAACGGCGGAGCGAACGATTTCACGATCGCCGCCGCTTCCGGGAGCAATGGCGTATCTCTGCGGAGCGGAAACAACACTGCTGGCTTTCTTCTCAACCACATGGGCAGCGGCACACTGACCATAGGGAATCGCGTGTACCTCGGACATGACGGAGGGGGGAGCAGCGCGGGTTCGGCCACCCCCGTGGGCCTGTTCGGTGTTGGCACCGGCCTGATCGACTGGCAGGGCGGCACGAATCAGGTTGGCTCGGCGACTTTTCTGACGATCAGCGGGGTCACCGTCCGGATCTCCGGCACCACCGATGCGCTCCGGCTCGACAACAACACGTCGAGCACCACCAAAGGCGCGATCAACATCGTGCTCAATGGCAGCGGCGTGCTGGAGGCGGTCAACGGCGACATCACCCGCAACGTCGGCACCGGTGCCGGGGCGATCCAGTGGACCGGCGACGGCGGCTTCAGCGCCTCTGGCGGCAATCGGGCGGTGAATCTGGGCGGTGCGAGCGGGCAGTTCACCTGGGGCGGCACGAACTTCGTGCCCAGCGAAAACGCCCTCGTGCTCTCCAGCCCATACTCCGACAGCCGGATCGACTTCCAAAACCCGCTGGCGCTCGGGTCGCTGCAGCGGGTCGTGCAGGTGGCCAATGGCTCCGCGGCGGTGGATGGCCGGCTCTCGGGTGTGCTCTCGAGCGGGCTGACCGGCGGCTTGGTGAAGGAGGGGGCCGGCACGCTCGAGTTGACGGCCGCCAACACCTACACGGGCGAGACCTGGGTGCGGGCGGGCGGCTTGCTCGTCGCGGGCAGCGTGGCCGGCAGTGCCACGTCGGTGGCCTCCGGGGCGTTCGTCGGCGGCGACGGCACGATCAGTGGCAACCTCGCGCTGGCCAATGGCGCGCGCTTCGCCTTCGACACCGGCTCCACGCTCGATCTCGGCGGCCTGCTCAGCCTGAACTCGTCCTTCGGTGTGAACAGCCTCGTGAGCACAACCGGTGGAGCCGTGGACTGGGCCAACGTCGCCGATGGCACCTACACGCTCATGAACACGAGCTTCAGCTTCAACACCGGCAACATCACGAACTTCGGCGAGGCCAATAAGCAGACTGGCCTCGCCAGCGGCAAGTCGGCGTATTTCCAGCAGGGTACGAGCCCGAGCAGCCTGCAGCTCGTGGTCGTGCCCGAGCCGGCGGCCATGGCCCTGGCGGCGGTGGGAGCGGCCCTGGCGGGGCTCGTCGCCTGGCGGCGTCGCCGGATCTGACCGGGGCGGCGTCGCACGCCCTCGATGCGATCGCTCCGTAGCGACCGCGGGTGGTGACCGGCCTCGCCCGGGCCAGCCCGGCGTGGACCTTCATCGCGTGGGTCCGGTTTGCAGCGTGCTTCCGCCCGAGCCTATCATCCCGCCACCGGTCACATGATCCGGGAACCACCTATATCCCCTGACAACAGCGGCCTCGAAACACCTCCTTGGTTCAGGGCGAGTCACTCTCAATGCCGATCTCCAACTACCTCACACTGCTCACCTCCGCTCAGCCGGGCGTGCTCGGCCTGCCGATCCGGTTGATGGCCATCTTGCTGGCGACCGTGCCCGCCGCGGGCCGGGGCGAGAACCTGTTCGACGGCAAGACCTTCGCCGGCTGGAACGGCGACACGGCCACCGTCTGGCGCATCGAAGACGGGGCGATCGTGGCCGGCCAGCCCGAGAAGGCCGCGCCGCGAACCGAGTTTCTGGCGACCGATCGCCGGTTTGGCGACTTCGAACTGCGGCTGGAGTATCGGGTCGACTGCGAGGCCGACTGCAACGCAGGCGTGCTGTTTCGCTCGGTCCGGATTCCGGCTCACCACGAGGTGGTCGGTTACCAGGCCGACATCGGCCCCGGATTCGACGGCGGTCTCTACGACGAGAGCCGCCGCAACCGCGTGCTCGTCACACCGGATGCGGCGACGCTGGCCGCAGCGGCAGCCAAATCCCGCGATGGCTGGAACGAATACCTGATCCGCTGCGAAGGGCCGCGGATCC
>JBIIYH010000175.1:0-5811 GCA_044346905.1 Pirellulales bacterium | reverse complement strand
GGCAGGATGCCCGCAGCGAGTGTCCGGCGAGATGGCACGGGCAACTCCGAGCCTGCGCCGCCAGGGACTAGGAACTTTTGAAGAACGGGCAGCCCCACGTTACGCTCGGGCTCCATCCCGCCGGAGTCCAACTCATCTCATGTCGCAAGCAAGCGGTCCGCAGAAAGCCTGGGGGGGCGTGTTTCGCGAGCCCACCGACGCCCGCGTCGAGGCCTTCTCGGAGAGCGTCTCGTTCGACAAGCGGCTGGCCGACGACGACATCGACGGCTCGATCGCCCACGCCCGAATGCTGGCCTCGGTGGGGCTGATCTCCATCCAGGAGGCCGACGCGGTCGCCCAGACCCTCGAGGAGATCCGGGGCGAGATCCGGGCCGGGCGGTTCGAGTTCACCGTCGCCAAGGAAGACATCCATCTTCACATCGAGTCGGCGCTCACGGCCCGGCTCGGCGACACCGGCCGCAAGCTGCACACCGCCCGGAGCCGCAACGACCAGGTGGCCACCGACCTGCGGCTCTACTGCCGGCGGGCGATCGACCGGCTCGACGCGGGCCTGGCCGAGCTCCAGCGGGCGTTCCTGGGGATGGCTGAGCGGGAGCGGGACCTCGTGATCCCCGCCTACACGCACCTTCGCCGGGCCCAGCCCGTGCTCGCCGCCCACCAGCTGCTCGCCTGGTGCGAGAAACTCGGCCGCGACCGCGACCGTCTGGCCGACTGCCGGCGGCGGACCAACGTCCTGCCGCTGGGGTCGGGGGCCGTGGCGGGCACGAGCCTGCCGATCGACCGCGGGCACGTGCAGGAGGCGCTCGGCTTCGAGGCCGTGGCGGCCAACAGCCTCGACGCGGCGAGCGACCGCGACTTCGTCTGCGAGCTGGCCTTCGTGGTGGCACTCGCGGGCGTGCACCTCTCGCAGTGGGCCGAGGAGTGGGTGATCTACAGCACGCAGGAGTTCGGGTTCGTCCTGCTCCCCGAGGGCTTCTGCACCGGCAGCTCGATCATGCCGCAAAAGATCAACCCCGACGTGCTGGAGCTCGTGCGGGGCAAGTCGGCCCGGCTGGTGGGCAACCTCCAGGGCCTGCTCGTGCTCTTGAAGGGGCTGCCCACCGCCTACAACCGCGACCTCCAGGAGGACAAGGAGGCGATCTTCGACTCGATCGACACGCTGGAGGCGGTGCTGGGCGTGGCCGCGCCCCTGGTGGCCGGCGCGAAGTTCGACCGGCAGCGGCTGGCCGCCTCGATCCACCACGGCCACCTCGACGCGACCAGCCTGATGGAGGCCTTGATCGCCCAGGGGGTGCCGCAGCGGACGGCCCACGAGATCGTCGGGCACCTTGTCCGGCGGGCGATGACCCGGGGCGTGTCGCTGGCGGAGCTTTCCGACGAGGAAATCTCGCGGGAATATGCCGGTTGGAATGCCGCCCTGCGCGGGGCATTGGGGGCATCCCGGGCAGTTGAGCGGATGCAGAGCTTCGGCTCCACCGCCCCGGCCGCCGTGGCCGACCAGATTGACGGGTGGCGGCGACGGTTGGGCGTCGCCGCAGGCTGACCGACGGCGACGCGGGATCAGGGATGGCCGGGAGCGACGCACCACGCGTGGCGGACGTGTCACGGGCATGGCTCGTGCTCCGGGCATGGCTCGTGCTCACGGTGTCGCTCTGTGCGCCGGCCGCGGTGGGGCAGGATTCCACCGCCCCGCTCGACCCGATCCAACGGGCGGTCGTCGATTCGCTCGACGCCTCGCTCGCCCTGCCCGGTGGCGAGACACCCGGGGCATTGCTCGAGGCCGCGCTCAAGGCCAGCGGGGTCGATGCCGCCGCTGCCGCCGAGCGGTACCTGGCCAAACTGGCGTCGCTGGCCGACAAGGCTGGCGCTGCCGCGCCCGACATGCTGGCGGATCTCGCGGATGCGGTGGGCGACACCCAACTGGCGCGACTTGGTCACGCGGTCGGTGCGCGGCAGCCGGCCGCCGGCAGGCTCGTGCGGGCGATCCGCGACGCCGGACGCCTGCGGCGGCGCGACCCGGGCCTGCTGGCGAAGGCTGCGGCCGACCTGGCGAGCCCGGCGGCCGCCACGCGGCAGGCCGCGGCCGACAGTCTGGCCCGGGCCGGGGTGGATGGTCTACCCGTGCTCGCGCCGCTGCTCGATCCGACCGCGACCGTCGAGCTGCGGCAGCGGGATCTCGCCCGGGGCCTCGTGAAGCGACTGGGGCCGGAGGCCCGGCAGCCGCTGCTCGACTGGCTCGGCACCGGCGAGCCAGGGGACTGGGCCGGCGTGATCGAGGCGCTCGCCGCGAGCGAGGCCGAGGGCATCGAGCGGTTCCTGCTCGCGCCCGCGCTCGTGCCCGGCACGCCCCCGGCGGCGGTGGCAGCGGCCCGCCGACTGCTCGAGACCCGAGCCCGCGGCCGCGGCATGCCTGCCAAGCCGCCGACCCGCGAGGCGGCGACGGCCCTGCTCTCGTCCCAGCTCGACCACCTGCTCGCGCCTGCCGGCCTGCCCGTCGTGGATCACCTGTCGATCGAGCCGATCAGCGACCCGGCGCGGGCGGCGGCCGCGTTCGGGGGCGATGTCAACGGCACGGTCGAGCGGCGGTTCTGGAACCCGCAGACCAGGGCCTTCGAGCGGGTCAACGTACCGCCGCGGGTGGCCCGGGCCCGCGTGGCGACCCATCTGGCCCGCGACCTGCAGGCGCTCGGCGCGACCGACGAGTCGGCGGTCGAGCTGGTTCTGCTCGCCCGACTCGAGACACTGCTCGTGACGGGAGGCGATCCGCTGACCGTGCTCGAGCGGGTGCCGCCGGCGAAGGTGCGCGAGGCGCTCGCGGGCCCCGAGGGTTTTTCCGTCGAGACGGCCGGCCGTGTCTTCGAGCAGGCGATCGACCGCGGCATGTGGCAGGCCGCGGCGGCCGTCACGATTCCGCTGCTGCCGGAGGGCGAAGCCCTCACCGCGCCGGCCGGCACGGCCGGCACACTGCCGCCGAATGTCCGCGACCCGCTCGTCAAGGCGCTGGGCGTGCCCGACGCGACGCTGCAGTTCGCCGCGGCCCGCGCGCTCGCCCTGGCAGCCGGTGAGCCGCCCTACCGCGGATCGAGCCGCGTGCTCGAGACACTCTTGTATGCCGCCACCGCCAGCGGCCGCGATCGGGTCGTGGTGGCTCACCCCGATCTCTCGGTGGGCCACGAACTCGCCGCCGGCGTCTCCCGCCACGGCTACGAGCCGGTCGTGGTCAGGAGCGGCCGCCAGGCGATCTTCGCCGCCCGCGGCAGTGCCGACACCGTGCTCGTGATCCTGGCCGCCCGGCTCGGCACACCGACGGCGCTCGAGACCACGCAGTTCCTCCAGCAGCAGGGGCTGGGCGACGTCCCGCCGGTCCTGGTCGTGGTCGATCCGCTCGATGACGACGGCCGCGGCAAGTATCTCACACGGCTATTGCTTGCCTTCTCGGCCCTCGACCGGGTGGCGATCGTGGATCGGCTCGAGAGCCTGTTCGAACCCGTCACCGATCCGGAGACGGGCCAGCAAACACTGCCGCCGCGGTTCCCGGACCTCGTATCGCTGGCGGCCGGTCCGGCTGCGGTCGATCCGACCAGTCGCAACACCGCCGCCGAGGTGCGGCTCGTGCGGGCCCGCGAGGCACTGGGGCTGCTCGGCCGGCTCGGCCGCCGGGGGTGGGACGTCTCGCCCGCCCAGGAGACCGCCGAACTGGCCCTCGTGAACCAGCAGCTCTACGGGGCGGCCGCCTCGCTGCTGGCCTCCATGGGCCGGGCCGGGGCCCAGGCGGCCCTCGAGCGGGAGGCCCAGCGAGGCGACCTGCCCGAGCCGGCCCGGCTGGTGGCCAAGTCGGCCTTCGAGGCGAGCCTGGAGCGGTGGGGCATCCTCCTGGAGAGTGGGCAGATGCTCGCCGCCTACGGAAGGTACAATCACGCTGCCGACGACGCGGCCCGCCGTGCCGCCGGCGACATTCTGAATGTGCTCGAGGCGGCGGGCAGGAAGAACACGATTTCCCCCGCCGATGCTGCGCCCATCCGCCCCCGACGGTGACGAGCCGTCGACCGCCCCGATTGCCGGCCTGATCGGCTCCGGCCCCGCGATGCTCGAGGTCTACGCCACCACGCGGCGGGTGGCGGCTTCCAATGCCTCGGTGCTCCTGCTCGGCGAGACGGGCACCGGCAAGGAGCTGATCGCCAAGGCGATCCACGAGCTCTCGCCCCGCGGCACCGGTCCCTTCGTGCGGGTGAACTGCGGCGCCCTCTCGGAGAGCCTGCTCGAGAGCGAGCTGTTCGGCCATGTCCGCGGCGCCTTCACAGGCGCCGTGGCCAACCGGGCCGGCCGGTTCGAGGCGGCCCACACCGGCACGATCTTCCTGGACGAGATCAACTCCACGACCCCCAAGCTCCAGGTAAAGCTGCTCCGCGTGCTCCAGGAGCGGGAGTTCGAGCGGGTGGGCGACACCGAGACGATCCGGGTGGATACCCGGGTGATCGCGGCGAGCAACCGCGACCTGCTCGACGAGGTCGCCAAGGAGAGCTTCCGCGAGGATCTCTACTACCGGCTCAACGTGGTGCCGATCGTCCTGCCGCCGCTGCGGGCCCGCCGGGAGGACATCCCGCTGCTCGTGAGCCACTTCCTCGAGATCTACAACGAGCAGAATGACCGCTACGTGGTCCACATTCAGAAGGATGCGGCCGAGGCGCTCGTCCGCTACCACTGGCCGGGCAACGTCCGCGAGCTGCAAAACGTGGTGGAGCGGTGCGTGGTGATGGCTCCCGGCGACGAGATCACCTGCGACCTCCTGCCGGCCGGGATCCGCGGCGGCCGCGACTCGACCCCGATGCCGGGCCGCGGCGGCGACTTGGACAGCCTGGCCCGCGAGCTCGTGGAGCAGGGCTTGGCCACGGCGCCGGCCGGCGACGACGCCCTCTTCGACCGGGTGGTCAGCCGGGTGGAGCGAGAACTCATCGCCCAGATGCTCGCGGCCTGCGGCGGCGTGCAGCTGAAGGCGGCCGCGCGGCTGGGCATCAACCGCAATACCCTCCGCAAGAAGCTCCTCGAGCACGGCCTCGAGGAGGGGGAAACGGCCTGAATGCGATCCGCCTTCCTGCTGCCCTGTGGTGCGGCGCTCAGGCGTAACCCTTGTCGCTGACGTAGCGGAGGATCCGACTCACGGTGTCGAGCAGTTCCGGAGCGGCGACGAGCGACTCGGCCAGGACGCGGTCGGCACTCTCGATCAGATAGTCGTGCGCGATCGCATTGCGAAGGAGTCGGAGTTCTCGCCAGCGGTCTACCGACGCGATCAGGCCCCGGGCCTCCGCCCGCTGGAGCCGGTCCAGCGGTGTGCCCTCGTCCAGCAACTCGATCTGGTCCAGGGTTCGCAACACCCGCTGCACGAGAAAGTCGTTGAGCCGCGCAAACCGGGCGGTCAGCGCCTCGCACGACTCCCGCTCGCCGACGGAGAGATCACCGCCGAGGCGATCGCCAAGGGCCGCCACCCGGGCCCGGGATTCCTCCAGCACCTGGGCCGCGGCCTGCATCAGGGCGAGCTGATCCCGCACCAGCTGCTTCAACTGTTCGACCACAGTTCCACCCCCTGGGTCCGGGCCAGATCGACGAAGCCGCCGGCCGTCGTGCCGTCGTCGAGGACGAGATCGAATCGCTGCGGGCCCAGTTCGTCCTCGAGCGCCAGCCGGAGTCGCTGCGTGAGCCGGTAGGCGTCCACCGCCGGCTCCGGTCCGATCTCCACGAGCAGATCGATGTCGCCGCCTCGGCGGGCCGGGTCGGTCCGCGAACCGAACAGGATGATCCGCTTCCAGGCTGCGG
>JBIIYH010000174.1:0-5835 GCA_044346905.1 Pirellulales bacterium | reverse complement strand
GACCGACACCGCCGACGGTGACCACCCTGGACAAACTGTCGACAGTTTCCGCAGGGCAGACTACAATCAGTGGCGGAGGTTCGCACCATGCCGCTGCTCCACAGCCCTGAACGTGCCCGGTCGCGGAAGAAGAACCTCGCCCACCGGATCGTCGATGGGGTGCGGCGGGAGATCGTCAGGCAGGAACGGCTGCCGGGCTCCAAGATCAGCGAGCCGATGCTCGCCGAGGCATACGGCGTCAGCCGGGCCCCCGCTCGCGAGGCGCTGCTCCAGCTCGAACGCGAGGGCCTCGTCGTCTTCGACGCCGTGGGCCGCACGCGGGTCGTGGAGATGACCCCCGAGGATTTCGAAGACCTCTTCGAGCTGCGGATGACGCTCGAGCCCGCCGCGGTCGAGCACGTCACGAACCGATTCGACGCGAACCTGCGAAGCAGGCTCGAAGCGAACCTCGAGGCGATGGCGGGGGCGGCGAGTCTCGCCGAGGTGAGCTGGCTCGACGTCGAGTTTCACTCGATCATTATGGAGGCGTCGAACCGCCGTCGGCTCATCGCGACATGGCGAGCGATCCATTCGCAGCTGCTGCTCTGGCTCTCGACCATGCATCAGGCGCACGCGGAATCTGCCAAGGTGCGCGACATCACCCTCGCGGCCCATCGGCGGCTCGTGAGGATCATGGCCGGCGGCGACGCGAAGCAGGCCCGGGCGGAGGCGGTGAAGCACCTGAATGACTGGCGGCCCGTGATTGCCGGCATGGCAAACGCGAGACCGAGGAAGGGAGCGTCTCGATGAGTCGTGCGCCCCGCGACAGGATCGCCATGGTTCTGGCCGTTGGCCTGCTCTGCCTCGCGTCGTGCGTCGGCAGAGCCGCCGACAACGCCGACGACGCCCATGCGGCGTTTGCATCGCGGGTCGGGCCGCTCGTGGCCCGGTATTGCCACGAATGCCATGCCGGCGATGCGGTCGAGGGGGACGTCGATCTGGCCTCGTTCGGCACGCTCGCCGACATGCGGAAGCAGATCAAGGTCTGGCAGCGGGTGGCCGAGGTCGTCGGCGACGGCCAGATGCCGCCCCCCGACTCGGAGCAGCCCTCCGACGAGGAGCGGCGCGTGCTCGGCGACTTGCTGAGGGAGTTTCTGGCCGCCGAGGCGGTCGCGCACGCCGGCGACCCGGGGCGTGTCGTCCTCCGCCGGCTGAACAACGCCGAATACACGCACACGATCCGCGACCTGACGGGCGTCGATTCGCTCGACCCCGTGAAGGAGTTTCCGGCCGACGGCGGCGCGGGCGAGGGCTTCACGAACACCGGACAGTCGCTCGTGATGTCGCCGAGCCTGGCCACGAAGTATCTCGACGCCGCCAAGGGGATCTCGGCCCACGCCGTGCTCCTGCCCGATGGCCTGCGGTTTTCGGCCGGCGACTCCCGCCGCGACTTCGCCGACGAGGCGCTCGCCCGCCTCAAGCAGTTTTACGCGCGATACACGCGGCCGCTTGACGCCGCTGCAGCCGCGGAGCAGCAGACCGTCAAGCATGGAATCAAGCTCGACACGGGGCACGAGGGATTTCTGCCCGTCGAAAAGTACTTGCTCGCGACGCTCGCCGAGCGGGATCGGCTCGCGCAAGGGGGCGATGCCACGGCCGCGGTGGCCCACGAGCGGGGCCTGAGCCCGAGATATCTGGCGATGCTCTGGGAGGCGCTCTCGTCTCCGGCCGCAGGTGAACCGTCCGCGATCCTCGACCCGCTCCGGGCCCGCTGGAAGGCCGCGAAGCCGGCCGATGCCGCCACGCTGGCCGAATTTGTGTCCCGGTGGCAGACCGCCCTCTGGAAGTTCAACCACGCCGGCGGGATCGTTCGCCGGTTTGGGACGTCCTACGGCCCGGCCTCTTGGATGGAGGCGGCAACGCCCCTCGTCGAGCGGCAGGAGTTTCGAGTGAAACTCACCGCGCCCAAAAACAAGGATCAGAAAGACAAAGACGTGGTCACGCTTCGTCTCGCGGCGGGCGATGCGGGCGACGGCCGCGACCACGATGTGGTCGTCTGGAAGAACCCGCGACTGGTCGCCGCTGGCCGGGCCGATCTGCCGCTCGCCATGGTGCGGCCGCTGGCGGCGATGCTCGGCACGGAACGGGAGCGGGTCGGCGCGACCGCGGCGGAATGCCTCGCGGCCGTGTCGGAGGCCATGGCCGGCCCCGAGGTCACGGCCGTCGGCCTCGACACAGCGGCCGCCGCGCTCGCTGAAAAGCATGCCGTCGATCCGCGGCTGCTCGCGGGCTGGCTTTCGTATCTCGGCGTCGGCGTGCCGGAGACGGCCTTCACCAAGCTGCTCGACAAGAAGCTCGAGAAAATCGAGGGCTGGGAGGCGGTTAGCGGCTGGCGCGGGGAAGGTGAGCTGCGCGTGATCGCCAACTCGTCGGACGAGCAGTATCGCATCCCCGGCACGGTCCATCCGCACGGCGTGGTGGTGCATCCCGACGCTAAGCAGCGGGTGATCGTCGGCTGGCGAAGCCCAATCACCGGCGCGGTCGAGATCCGGGGCGCGACGGCCAGTGTTCACCAGGGCTGCTCCAATGGCCAGCAGTGGTCGGTGGAGGTGTGGCGGGGCAAGACCCGCGAGACGCTCGCCGGCGCCGCGAATGAGGGCGATGTGTTCGGGCCGTTCGGGCCGCTTCCTGTGCGGAAGGGCGACGTCGTGGCTGTCGTCGTGGGAGCCCGCGAGGGCAACGCAGGCTGCGACCTGACAAGCGTCGATCTCACGCTCCGCGCGGGCGACCGCGAGTGGGATCTGGCCCGCGACGTGTCGGGCGACATCTTGGCCGCGAATCCCCACGCCGACGGGCAGGGGAATGCAGGCGTCTGGCACTTCGCGGCGGAGCCCGAAGGGGTGGCCGGCGGCTGGACGATTCCCCCCGGCTCACTGCTCGCGCGGTGGATAGCGGCTGCGCCGCCGGAGCGGGCCGCGATCGCCGCCGACATCGAGCGGCTGCTCGCGGGCGATGGCACAAAACTCGAAAAGGATTCCCCTGACGCGCAGCTGCGGCAGGTGCTCCGCTCGGCGACAGGCCCGCTGCTGGCAGGAATCAAGCTGCCGCAGGACAAGGTCGCGAGCGCTGACGAGGCGGGCGAACAGGCCATCGCCGTGGGCCTCGACGCCGCGCTCTTCGGTCGGCATCCCCAGGGCCTCGCGGTCGAGTCTGGAGACCTGTGCCTACAGGCGCCCGATTCGATCACGATCCCGATCCCCGCTGAATTGGCCGAAGGCTGTGAGTTCGTGACGGAGGGAACGCTGCATCCCGAGGCCGCCGATGGCGCGAGCCTGCAGCTGGAGTTCGCGACCAATGCCTCCGGCGATGCCGCCGCGCCCGCGGGCCTCGTGCCGGCGCTGCCGGTCGTGGCCCGCAAAGACTCCATCGCATGGAAGCGATTCGAGAAGGCGTTTGACGAGGTTCGCGACCTCTTTCCGAAGGCCCTCTGCTACAGCCGCATCGTGCCGGTGGACGAGGTGGTCACGCTGAACCTTTACTACCGGGAGGACGACCAGCTCCGCCGGCTGATGCTCGACGATGCCGAGGCCGAGGAGCTCGACCGGCTCTGGGACGAACTGCTCTTCATAGCCCAGGAACCGCTCGAATTCGAGGACGCCTTCGAGCAGCTCATGGGCTACGCGTCGCAGGATAATCAAGCCGCCGTGGAGCGATGGACGCCCATCAAGCCCGCGGTCGCCGCCTACGCGGAGGCCTTCAAGAAGCGGCTCGTCGACGTGGAGCCCCGACATGTCGATGCGGTGGTGGCGCTCGCCGGCCGGGCATTCCGCCGACCGCTCGCCCCCGCGGAGGAATCCCGGATCCGCACGCTCTACGACACGCTGCGAAAAAAGGATGTGCCCCACGAGGATGCGATCCGCGCGGTCATCGCGAACGTGCTCGTGTCTGCGGACTTCCTCTACAAGATCGAGGCGGCCGGGCCGGGCACCGCGGCGAAGCCGGTGTCCGACTACGAACTGGCCACCCGGCTCTCCTACTTTCTCTGGTCGAGCATGCCCGACACGGAACTGCTCGCGGCGGCCGAGAGCGGGCGGCTGCACGATCCGGAGGTGCTCAAGTCAGAGGTCCGGCGGATGCTCGCCGCCCCGGCCTCGCGGCGGCTGGCCGAGGAGTTTGGCACGCAGTGGCTCCACGTCCACGGCTTTTCATCGCTCGACGAGAAAAACGCCGAACTCTTTCCCACGTTCGCGGATCTGCGGGCCGACATGGAGAAAGAGACGGTGCGGTTCCTCGATGACTTCTTCAGGAACGACCGCTCGATCCTCTCGCTCATCGACGCAGACCACACGTTTTTGAACGAGCGGCTGGCGAAGCACTATCGCATCGAGGGCGTGACGGGCGACGCATGGCGCCGTGTGGAGGGCGTGCGAAAGCACGGCCGCGGCAGCATCCTCTGCCTCGCCACGACGCTCTCCACGCAGGCCGGCGCCTCGCGGACGAGCCCGATCCTCCGGGGCAACTGGCTCTATGAGACGATCCTCGGCGAAAAGCTCCCCAAGCCGCCAAAGGATGTGCCGCTCCTGGCCGAGACGGTGCCGACGGGCCTGAGCGAGCGGCAGCTGATCGCGATGCATTCGGAAAACGCGGCCTGCGCGAAATGCCACCGCCGGATCGATCCCTTCGGATTTGCGCTCGAGGAGTTCGACGCGATCGGCCGGCTCCGCACCGCCGACGCCTCGGGCAAGCCGCTCGACACCAAGGCCGTGCTGCCCGACGGCGCCACGCTCGACGGGCAGGAGAGCGTGCGGGCCTATCTGCTGGGGCCGCGACTCGACCAGTTTGTCCGCGTCTTTTGCCGCAAGCTGCTCGGCTACGCCCTCGGCCGCGGCGTGCAGCTCTCCGACCAGCCGCTGCTCGACGACATGGCGGCCCGGCTCGAGGCCGCCGATTACCGCATCTCGGTCGCCATCGAGGCGATCGTGACGAGCCCGCAGTTCCTGATGATCCGCGGTCGAGACGCGGCCGATGACGCCACGTGAGTATGTTTCCAGGTGAAAGGGCCACTCCGATGAATCCAAAACTTTCCCGCCGCACGATGCTCCGCGGCCTCGGCGTGTCGATGGCCCTGCCGTGGATGGAGTCGCTCACGGCCTTCGGCGAGCCGGCCGTGGCCGGGGCAGCCGCCGCCGAGCCGCCGCTGCGCCTGGCCGTGCTCTTCGCCGGCAACGGCTTTCATTCGAAGGAGTGGTGGGCCGAGGGCGACGGCAGCGACATGAAGCTCGGCAAGGTGCTCGAACCGGTGGCCGACTTCCGCGAGAAGATGCTCTTCGTGAAGGGGCTCTACAACGAGCAGGCCCGCAAGGGCAACATCCACTCCTCGCAGACGGGCAACCTGCTTTCCGGCGCCCCGCTTGCCTCCGGCGGCGAGATCCGCTCCGGCACGAGCTTCGACCAGCGCCTCGCCCAGACCTACGGCCGCGGCACGAAGGTGCCGAGCCTCGTGCTCGGCTGCGAGAAGAGCAACCCGAGCGTCCACAAGAACTACTCGATGCTTTACAGCTCCCACATTTCCTGGAGCAGCCCCACCACGCCCACGCCGCTCGAGATCTATCCGGCCCTCGCCTTCGACCGGCTGTTCAAGGACGAGGCGCACGCCGGCGACGCGAGCGTGCTCGACGCGGTGCTCGAAACCGCCGACGACCTCCGCCGCCGGATCAGCGTCGCCGACCGGCGGAAGCTCGACGAGTATTTCGACAGCGTCCGCGACGTGGAGCAGCGGATCGCCTCCGCCGGGCAGCGTGGGGAGCTGCAGGGCTGGAAGCCGACGCTGGAAAAGCCCGACATGCCACGGCCGCC
>JBIIYH010000028.1:0-18075 GCA_044346905.1 Pirellulales bacterium | reverse complement strand
AGCGAGTCGGCCATCTTGAGCCGTCCCGCGGCGGCCCGTAAGGCCCGCAGCATGCGGCGCTGGAGCACGAAGGCCGCGGCGGGATCGCTCGCGGCGACGGGTTGTGCAGCAGACTGGCTGGGCATCGGGCGAGGACTCTCCGGGGGCCGCGAGACGGGGCTTCCGTTGCCCGTTTTGCCTCGATTATTAGAATCGCAGGCTCTCGAACTGAACAGGCGAACCTCACGGCCGCCCGGCTCGTTCCCCTTCCCCGCCCGCCCTGCCCCGGACCCTTCGGATGCCCCGCTACCAGCCCGCGCGGATCGAGCCGAAGTGGCAGGCCTGGTGGGAGGCGCACGACACCTTCGCCACGCCCCGGCTGCCCCCGCCCGGCGGCCGCAAGGCCTACGTGCTCGACATGTTTCCCTACCCGAGCGGCGACGGGCTCCACGTCGGCCACCCGGAGGGCTACACCGCCACCGACATCGTGAGCCGGTTCGAGCGGATGCGGGGCACCTGCGTGATGCATCCGATGGGCTTCGACGCCTTCGGCTTGCCGGCCGAGGAGCACGCGATCCGCACCGGCACCCCGCCCCGGGAGAGCACCGAGCGGAACATCGCCACCTTCACCCGCCAGCTCAAGATGCTCGGCTTCAGCTACGACTGGAACCGCGCCCTGGCGACCACCGACCCCGGCTACGTCCGCTGGACGCAGTGGATCTTCCTGGTGCTCCACGACACCTGGTTCGATCGCGAACTCGAGCGGGGCCGGCCGATCGCCGAGCTGCCGATTCCCGCCGCCGTGACGGCCGCCGGCGCGGCGGCCGAGGCGACGTATCGCGACGCCCACCGGCTGGCCTACCAGTCGGAGGCACCGGTCAACTGGTGCCCGGCGCTCGGCACGGTGCTCGCCAACGAGGAGGTGATCGGGGGCGTGAGCGAGCGGGGCGGCCATCCGGTCGTGCGGATCCCGCTGCGGCAGTGGATGCTGCGGATCACGGCCTACGCCGACCGGCTGGAGCGGGAGCTCGACGACCTGGCCTGGCCCGAGAGCATCAAGAAGCTCCAGCGAGATTGGATCGGCCGCAGCACCGGCGCCGAGGTGGATTTCTTCGTGCCGCCGGCCGGCGACCCGGCTGCGGCCTTCGCGGCTTGGAAGGCCGCGCGGGCGACCGCCGGCTTCCCCGAGACCGCGGGCGACGACGTGCTGCGGATCTACACCACGCGGGCCGACACGCTCTACGGGGTCAGCTGCATGGTGGTGGCCCCCGAGCACCCGCTCGTGGACCGGCTCACCGCGGCCAGCCAGCGGGATGCGATCGTCGCCTACCGTGAGGCGGCCGCCCGCAAGAGCGACCTCGACCGCACCGATCTGGCCCGCGAGAAGACCGGCGTGTTCACCGGCGCGCATGTGATCCACCCGCTCACGGGGAAGCCCGTGCCGGTCTGGATCGCCGACTACGTGCTGGCCAGCTACGGCACCGGGGCGATCATGTCGGTGCCGGCCCACGACGACCGCGACTTCGAGTTCGCCCAGACCTTCGGCCTCGAGATCGTGACGGTGATCGAGCCGGCAGAAGGCTCGGCCGCCGGCGGGGGCCCGTTCACGGGTCGCGGCCGGGCGGTCGCCTCGGGCCCCTACACGGGCCTCACGACCGCCGAGTTTCTCGAGCGGGTGGCCGCCGACCTGGCCGCCGCGGGCCTCGGCCGGCCGGCCATCAACTACAAGCTCCGCGACTGGCTCTTCAGCCGCCAGCGGTTCTGGGGCGAGCCCTTTCCGATGCTCCACGAGCTCGACGCCGACGGGCAGCCGACCGGCGTGGTCCGCGCGGTGGACGAGGCGGAGCTGCCGGTGCCCCTCCCCGCGCTCGCCGACTTCAAGCCGGGCGACACCCCCGACCCGCCGCTCTCACGGGCCGGCCACGACTGGCTGTTCGTCGAGCGGGACGGCCGGCGGTATCGCCGCGAGACCAACACCATGCCGCAGTGGGCCGGCTCCTGCTGGTACTACCTGCGGTTTCTCGATGCCCACAACGCCGAGCGGTTCATCGACCCCGAGGTGGAGCGGGCCTGGATGCCGGTCGATCTCTACGTCGGCGGCGCGGAGCACGCCGTGCTCCATCTCCTCTACTCGCGGTTCTGGCACAAGGTGCTCTTCGACCGGGGTCATGTCTCCTGCCCCGAGCCCTTCGGTCGGCTGGTCAACCAGGGAATGATCCTGGGGGAGATGGAGTTCACCGGCTACCGGGCGGCCGGCGGAGGCTGGGTGTCGGCGGAGAAGCGGGGCGAGGCCGACACCCCCGTCCGCCTCCCGGCCGAGCAGGTGGAGAAGCAGGGGGAGCACTTCGTCCTTCGCGACCTGCCCAAGGTCCGCGTCGAGAGCCGGGCCTACAAGATGTCGAAGAGCCGCGGCAACGTGGTCAACCCCGACCAGGTGGTGAAGGACTTCGGGGCCGACGCGCTGCGGCTCTACGAGATGTTCATGGGGCCCTTGGAGGCGACGAAGCCCTGGAGCACGACCGGCGTGGGGGGCGTGCGAGGGTTCCTCGACCGCTGCTGGCGGCTGGTGGTGGATGAGCGGGCCGACGAGCTCGCCCTCGCCCCCCAGGTCTGCGACGATCCGCCCACCGACGAAGAGCTCCGCGAACTCCACCGGATGATCGACAAGGTCACCAAAGACATCCCGGCGCTCTCTTTCAACACCGCGATCGCCCGGATGATGGAGTTCGTGAACTTCTGTACGCCGCTCGAGCGGCGGCCGCGGGCGATCCTCGAGCCGTTCGTGACGGTGCTCGCCCCCTTCGCCCCGCATCTGGCAGAGGAGTTGTGGGAGCTGCTGGGCCGGCCCGCCCCGGTGTCGCTTGCCGCCTGGCCGGCGGTCGAGGCCAAGTGGCTGGTGGACGACACCGTCGAGATCCCGGTGCAGATCCAGGGCAAACTCCGCGGCCGCGTGGTCGTGCCCGCCGGGGCCGACGCCAAGGCGGTTCAAGCCGCCGCCGAGGCCGACCCCAAGATCGCCGAGCAGCTCGCCGGCAAGCGGATCGTGAAGGTGGTCGCCGTCCCCGGCCGGCTCGTCAACTTCGTGCTCGGCTGACCAGCGGCCGGCTCGTGGGCTGTCCCGATCGTTGCCGGCGGGGTTACGATGTTGGCCCCCCCATCCGATCGGCCCCGAGTGCAGGTTCGCATCATGTCCGTGCGGCACGTGTTGGCTCTCGTCCTCGGCGGCGGCCGGGGCACCCGGCTGTTTCCGCTCACCCGCGACCGCTCCAAGCCGGCCGTGCCCCTGGCGGGGAAATACCGGATCATCGACGTGCCCCTCTCCAACTGCATCAACTCGGGGGTGCAGCGGATCTACGTGCTCACGCAGTTCAACTCCGTCAGCCTCCACCGCCACATCCGTCGCACCTACACCTTCGACGCCTTCAGCGGCGGCTTCGTCGAGATCCTCGCCGCCCAGCAGACGCTCGACGCCGACGTGGGCTGGTACCAGGGCACGGCCGACGCCGTCCGGCAAAACCTCCGCTACCTCCAGCAGCCCGACATCAAGCATGTCTTGATCCTCTCGGGCGACCAGCTCTATCGGATGAACTACGCCGACATGCTGGCCACCCACATGGACTCGGGGGCCGAGGTCACGATCGCGGGCATCCCGGTCCCCGACGAGGCGGCCTCGGCCCTGGGCATCATGCGGATGGACGACGCCGGTCGCGTGCACGGGTTTCTCGAGAAGCCGCAGACCTCCGCCGAACTGGCCGACTTCCGCACCGACCCGGCCTGGATCGAGGCCCGCGGGATCCCCGCCGGCGACCGCAGCCTGATGGCCAGCATGGGGATCTATCTCTTCAACCGCGACTGCCTGCTCGACCTGCTCACGAAGACCGACTACCGCGACTTCGGCCGGGAGGTGTTTCCCGCGGCGATCCGGGCCAAGCAGGTGCAGTTGCACGCCTTCGACGGCTACTGGGAGGACATCGGCACGATCCGCTCCTATTACCAGTGCAACCTGGATCTGGCTCGGGCGGCGGTCCCCTTCGAGCTGGCCACGGCCGAGGCGCCGATCTACTCCCGGGCCCGGTTCCTACCCCCCTCGCGGATCGAGGGGGCGAGCGTCCGGCAGAGCCTCGTCTCCGACGGCTGCCTGATCGAGGAGGGGGCCGTGATCGAGAACAGCGTGATCGGGCTGCGGTGCCGGATCGGCAAGAACGTGGTGATCCGCAACTCGGTGATCCTGGGCAGCGACTTCTACGAGACGCCCGCCGACCTGGCGACCGACGCCGCCCGCGGCGATCCCCCGCTGGGCATCGGCGAGGGCACGATCATCGAGGGGGCGATCGTAGACAAGAACGTCCACATCGGCCGCCGGGTCAGGATCGTCAACGAGCACCACTGGACGGATACGGCCGACTGCCCGCGGTTCATGGTGCGGGACGGCGTGGCGGTGGTGCCCCGCGGCGCGATCGTGCCCGACGGCTGGATCCCCGAGCCAGGGCTCGTGAAGCAGGCCTAGCGGGGCAGCGGCACGTCGGCGTCGTCGCCGGCCGGCTCGGCAGCCAGGCGAACAGCCGGGGTCTCCGACCCGTCGGCCGCAGGCTTGGCCTCCTGTCGCACGATCGGCGGCCAGGGACGGGGGGCCGCGTCGATCGGAGCGATGCCGTTGCTGCGGGCCCGGAAGTCGTTTTGGGTCACCGACCCGTTGGGCACCGGGCCGGAATAGTCATAGGGGTCGGGGCACATCGTGCAGCCCGCCAGCGTCACCGCGGCCGCAACCGCGGCGACCGACCCGGAGCGACGCAGCGAAAAATCGACTCTCGCCATCGACACGCCCTCCCGGCAGGCGGGCTGCCGCGGGGCCGGCCCCCCGACCGGTCCCGCGGCAACTCCGCACCGCAATCAGCGGCTGTTCCCCCAGCCAAGACCCGAACCATTTGATCGGATCGGCAGGACCGGTTTCTTCAGCAAAACCGGAACGCCTGGCTACCGCTCGATGCCCAGGGCGGCCATCAGGAGCTTCATGTCGTCCCACACGTCCCGCTTCGCGGCCGGGTTTCGCAGCAGGTAGGAGGGGTGGTAGGTGCAGATCACCCGGGCCGTGCCGCACTGGAACCAGCGGCCGCGGAGCCGGCCGATCGGCTCCTCCGTCTGGAGGAGCGCCCGGGCCGCCGAGGCCCCCAGGCAGCAGATGAACTCGGGCCGGATGATCTCCAACTGCCGCTCGAAGAAGGGACGGCAGTTGGCCACCTCGTCGGGCAGCGGCGCCCGGTTGTCGGGCGGCCGGCACTTGAGCACGTTCATGATGTAGACGTCGTCGCGGGAGAGCGTGCAGGCTTCGATGATCTTCGTCAGCAGTTGCCCGGCCCGGCCCACGAAGGGCATGCCGCTGGCATCCTCGTCGGCCCCCGGCGCCTCGCCGAAGAACACCAGCCGGGCGTCGGGCCGCCCGGTGCCGAAGACCGTCTGCGTGCGGCCGGCCGCGAGTTCCGCGCACCGCATGCAGGCCGCGACCTCGGCTCGCAAGACCTCGAGCGAGGCCTGCCGCGTAGCCGCGGCGGCGGCCTCGGTAGGCGATGCCGGCTGCACCGCGACGGGAGACGGTGGCGATGGCGTGACCGGGAGCTGAAGCCGGACCCGCGGCAGTTGGCCCACACCGGCCCGCGCCAGGCTCTCGAGCCGCTGCCGCACCGCCCGGGCCTCGCATCCGTCCATGGCGTTGATCGCAGTTCGTGCGGGCCGTCAGAGCGCCCGGCGATGCCGCTTCGGACCGCGGCCTTTGCCGAGGAGCGTCTTGGCGGCCGGCTTCGGAGGCTCGGCGGCGGCGGGCTCGGCAGCAGCCTTCGCCGCGGCCGCCCGGTCGAAGCCGCCCGTGGGCACCTGCTCGACCGGGGCCGGGGCTGCCCGCCGGTCGAAGGCCTCGAAGCCCGCGATCTCGTCCCGTTGGAGCAGCCGCTCGATCCGAATCTCGATCCGCGTCAGCTGGGGCCCCTCCTCGGGGCTCACGAACGAAAAGGCGATCCCCTCGCGGCCCATCCGGCCGGTCCGGCCCACGCGATGCACGTAGTCGTCGCAGAACTCGGGGATGTCGTAGTTGACGATGTGGGACACGCTGGAGACGTCGATCCCCCGGCCCACCACGTCGGTGGCCACCAGAATCTTGACCGAACCGTCGCGAAACTGCCGCATCACCCGGTCGCGGACGTTTTGGGCCAGGTCGCCGTGGATGCAGGCCACCTCCTCCGCCGACCCGCGGCGGGACCGGCGGCGGGCCAGCTTCTCGAACACCTTGTCGGTGCCCCGCTTGGTACGGCAAAAGACGATCGCCTGCCGGGGCTGCTCCCGCTCCAGGAGTTTCTCCAGGAGTTCGAACTTCCGGGTCGGGTCGACCGTGAAATACCGCTGCTCAATCGTCTCCACCGCCAGTTCGTTGGTGGAGAAGTCCATGATCTCCGGATCCCGCATGTAGCGGGTGGCGAGCTTCTGAACCGGCGGCGGCACCGTGGCCGAGAGCAGGAGCGTCTGCCGGCTGTCGGGACAGCGGCGGAGGATCTTCTCGATGTCGGGGCGGAAGCCGATGTCGAGCATCCGGTCGGCCTCGTCGAGCGTGACAATCTCGAGCCCGTCGAGCTTGAGCGTGCCGCGGCTCATGTGGTCGAGCACGCGGCCCGGCGTGCCGACCACCACCGCGGGATGCTTGGCGAGTTTGTCGATCTGCCCCTTGAGCGGCTTGCCGCCATACACCGCCACGCAGTGCACGCCGGAGCCGTGGGCCAGCTTCTCGAACTCGTCCTTGACCTGCACCGCCAGCTCGCGGGTGGGCACCATGATCAGCGCCCGCGGCCCGCCGCCGCGGCCCGGCTTGGAGACGGCCTCGAGGATCGGCAGCACGAACGACGCCGTCTTGCCGGTGCCGGTGCGGGCTTGGCCGAGCACGTCCACGCCGGCGAGCGCCCGCGGGATCAGCCCCGCCTGCACCGGCGTGGGAACTTCGTAGCCTGCCCGATCAACGGCCGCCATCGTGGCGGGCGAGAGCCCGAGCGAACGAAAATCGGTTGCCGCCATGTCGGCGGCCCGCCGCGGGGCGGGACGGCCACCGGTTCCGTCATGGTCCTGGTGGTGGCCGGAGGCGGCCCGGCCCGACTCCTCCGGGCGACCGCGCCTGTCATCCATCAACACTCGTAGTCCTCGCGTCTGGTGCGGTCGTCGGTTCGCGAAAACCCCGGAGCGTCCTGCCGCCCGTCGGGCCCGCGAACCATAGGTGGACGACCCGCTGAAGGACCGCCCCGTAGAGACCGAACCTTACCACCGCGGCCCCGGAACAGGCAAATAGGCCCGAACCGGCACGCCCGGTCAGCGGTCGAAGAGCTTCTTGATCGCCCAGACCGTCGCGGCCCGGCCTGCCCGGGCGATCGACCGGGTCAGCGGAATCCGCTTCGGACAGACCGCCACGCAGTTTTGGGCATTGCCACACATCTGGATGCCGCCCGGGCCGGTCAGCGCCTCCAGCCGCTCGTCGGCGATCATCTTGCCCGTCGGGTGGGCGTTAAAGAGCATCGCCTGGCTGATCGCGTGGGCCCCGACGAAGGCGGCGTCGAAGGCTTCGCGCCGCCGGGCCTCGAACTCGGCCTCGGGCTCTCCCTCCTGCCGGGCCGGCTCGATCTTGGTGAACTGCGGGCAGGCCTCGAGGCAGCAGCCGCAGGAGATGCACTCGGCGAGCGGATAGGCGTCTTGCTGCTGCTCCGGTGAGATCCGTGGGCCGGGGCCGTGGTCGTAGGAATCATCCACCGGCACCCAGGCCTGCACCCGCTCGAGCGAGCGGAACAGCCGCCGCCGATCCACCACGAGATCGCGGACGACCGGAAACTTCGACATCGGCTTCAGTTCGATCTCGCCGCCGTCTTCCGTGAGCAGCGTGTCCACGAGCGCCGAGCAGGCCATCCGGGTCCGGCCGTTGATCAGCATCGTGCAGGACCCACACACCTCCTCGAGACACGAGCAGTCCCAGGCGACCGGGGCCACCCGGCGGCCATCGGGCGTGCGGGCCTGGGCCGCGATCTTCTGCAGCACGCTGATCACGTTCAGGTTGGGCTCGTAGGGAACCTCGAACCGCTCCCAGTAGCTCTCGCCCCCGGACTGATCCTGCCGCAGGATCCGCACCCGGACCTTCTTCGCCACCGCATGCCCGCCGTGGTCGTTGCCGTGGGCATGCCCGTTGCTCTCGACAGCCTTGATCATCGCTCGCATCTCCTGGTTGCTGATCGTGCCCGGCAGGCCCGCGACTCCCGCCTGAGCCTAGGTCGCGGCGGCCGCGGTCGCGAGGGTTGCCTCGTGCTGGCCGTTCCTGGCGGCTCGGGCCGCCTGCCGCTCCTTCCACACCTCCTCGATCGTCTCCCCGCCGACCAGGCCGTAGAGCCGGGGCCGAGGGGGAATCAGCGAAGTGTCGATGTCCTGGTAGGTGATCTCGGGGTTGCCGTCGGCATCGCAGGCGGCGATCGTTGACTTGAGCCACCGCCGGGTGCTTTCCTCGAACCGGTCGCACCATCGTTCGGCCTCGGCCCGCTTGGCCGCCGGATCGGTGGCCTCGATTCCCGGCATCGCGAACTGGGGCTTGAAGTGGGCCCCGCGGCACTCGTCCCGCAAGAGCGCCCCCTTGAGGATCAGCTTCGCCACCGGGAACATGTCGCCGAGCGACTTGGTGAACACGACGTTTTGGTTCGTCCAGTTGCCCGTGTCCGACACGGCACACCGCCGCCACCGCTCCTCCATCCGGCAGACATCGTCGTAGGCTTCGGCGAGCTGCTCGTTCCGCCGCACGACCGTGGCCACCCGGGTCATCAGGCCGCCGAGCTCCTGATGGAGCGCGTAGGGATTCTCATCGCCCGCCGTCCGGCCGAGCAGTTCGCGATGCCGCTCCTGCTGGCGACGGACCTCGGCGTCGAAGAGTTTGCCCGGATCGCCGCCGCCGGCCCGGTCCTTGGCGGTGGCCAGGCTCGGGGCCACGAACAGCCCGCTGAAGATGCAGGAGAGCAGGGAGTTGGCCCCCAGCCGGTTCGCCCCGTGGTATTGGTAGTCGCACTCGCCGATCGCGTACAGGCCCGGGATATTGGTCTGCTGGTTGCGGGGCGAACCTTCCACCATCCCACCATCGGCGCTCCGCTCGTAGTCCACCCACAGGCCACCCATCGAGTAGTGGACGGCAGGGAAGATCTTCATCGGCATCGCCCGCGGATCCACGCCCTGGAACTTCTCGTAGATCTCGAGGATCCCGCCGAGCTTGCGGTCGAGCGTCTCCCGCGGGATGTGGGTGAGATCGAGGTAGACGCAGAGCTTGTCCTTCTCTACCGAGAGGCCGTCGGTCGTGCAGATGTCGAAGATCTCACGCGTGGCGATGTCGCGGGGCACGAGGTTGCCGTACTTCGGATACCGCTCCTCGAGGAAGTAACACCGCTCGGCCTCGGGAATATCCCGCGGGTCGCGGGGATCCTGCGGCTTCCGCGGCACCCAGACACGGCCCCCTTCGCCGCGGGCGCTCTCACTCATCAGCCGCAGCTTGTCGGCACCGGGGATGGCCGTGGGGTGCACCTGGATGAACTCGCCGTTGCCATACCAGGCCCCGGCCCGATAGGCCCGGCTGACGGCACTGCCGGTGCAGACCATCGACATCGTGCTCCGGCCGTAGATCAGCCCGTTGCCGCCGGTCGCGAGCACTACGGCGTCGGCCTGGAAGGCCCGGAACTCCATCGTGACGAGATCCTGGCAGACCGCGCCGCGGCAGCGGCCGCTCTCGTCGAGCACCGGGGCCAGGAAGTCCCAAAACTCCCACTTCTTGACCTTGCCCTCGACCTCGCGGCGGCGGACCTGCTCGTCCAGCGCGTAAAGCAGTTGCTGGCCGGTGGTGGCCCCCGCGAAGGCGGTCCGCTTGAAGAGCGTGCCGCCGAACCGCCGCTGGTCCCGAAAGCCCTCGGTGGTGCGGTTGAAGGGCACCCCCAGCCGATCCATCAGGTCCACGACCCGCGGCCCCCACTCGGCCATCTCCTTGACGGGCGGCTGGTGCTGGAGGAAATCCCCGCCGTAGACCGTGTCGTCAAAATGCTTCCACTCGTCGTCGCCCTGCTGCCGGGTCAGGGCGTTGACGCTATTGATGCCGCCTTGGGCGCAGACGCTGTGCGATCGCTTGACGGGCACGAGGCTCACCAGGTCGACGTTCACCCCCAGTTCGGCCAGACGCATCGTGCAGGCCAGGCCGGCCAGCCCGCCCCCGACCACCAGAATCCTCGGCTCGGCCATGGGATCACTCTCCTGTTCGCGACTCGCCGACCGGGTGCACGACACCCGTTCCCGGCGGCTCGAGCCGCTGGCGTTGCTGTTCCATCCACTCCTCGGTGGCCCGCGCCTGCTCAACGTCCACGGCCCGCAATCCGCCCAGGGCCCCCAGGCCGGCGGCCGCCAGACCCAGGCCGACCGCAACGCTCACCGCGTTGGCCCGCCGCATGGCCGCCGGGCTGGTCCAGATGCCCCAGGTGATGCCCAGCGTCCACAGACCGTTGGCGAAGTGAAACACCACCGACAAGACGCCGATCGCATACAGCGCGGTCACCCAGGCAGGCCGCAGGGCCGTGGCCGCCGTGCTGGTGGCGCGATGCGGGTCGAACTGGCCGCCCCCAAGCGGCGCACCCAGCCAATGCAACTGGTAAAGGTGCCAGATGATGAACACGAAGGCGATCATGCCCGTCGCCCGCTGGAGCGTGTAGCGGACGTTGCCCACGTAGGGGTAGGAGCCCACGTTGGGCAGCCCGTTGGCGATGATCACGAAGCCGACGACGGCATGAAACAGCATCGGCAGGAAGATGAAGGCCACCTCGACGGGCACGAGCAGCGGCCCGAGCGAATGGATCAGGTCCACCCGCGACTGGAACGAGGCGGCGCCCCCGAGGACCGACGCGTTGGTCAACAAGTGGACGACCACGAATGCCCCGACCGGAATCAGCCCGGCCAGGGAAAACAACCGGTAGATCAGGAACTGGTGGCGTTCGAGAAACGAGGGGGAGTCGCTCACGTTCTGCTTTCTCGGGGGGCTGGGCGGGAGATCCGGCGGCTGGCGGCCACAGCCTTCGGCCGCCTCGCCACGGCACCCGAGAGGAGTATAGGAACGGCCGCCGGACCGACAACGGCGACCGCGGTTTGTCGCCCACAGGCCGCCCAATTTATACTTTGGCGGTGTCGCGGCCCCATGAGCGAGTCCGCGTGAGGCAAAAGAACGACGGAGAGCGGTTGGTGGCGGCGCCCACGGAAGGATCGAACGACCCGTCGGTCCTGGACCGCGATCACGAGATCGTCGCCCACCTTCCCGACGGGGTGGCCGTGCTCGATCCGGATGGCGTCATCCACTGGGCCAACGACCGGTTCGCGGCCTGGTGCGGCGAACGCCCGCGAGGCTGCGACTTCTTCGCGGCCCTCGATCTGCCCGGCAGCGAGATGGGCGGGTTCAGGGCGGCCCTCGCGGCCGGCCTTCCCGCCACGGCGACGCTGCGGACGGCGGGGAATCGGTTCTTCGATGTCCGCGCCTCGGCGGCGTTTCCGGTCGCCGCCGAGGCTGGACCGAAGACCCGGACGGTGGTGGCTGTCCGCGACGTCACCGACGCCATCCTCGAGCAGCAGAAGCGGGCGGCGATTCATGCCGCCGGCCAGAAGCTCGCCGACCTCTCCCCCAAGGAGCTCGCCGACATGACCGTCGACGAGCGGATCGAGCTGCTCAAGAGCAACATCCTCCACTACTCGAAGGACCTGCTCAAGTTCGACGTCCTGGAGATCCGGCTGCTCGACCGCCAGACGGGCCGGCTGGAGAAGCTGCTGGCGGAAGGGATGGAGCCCGAGGCCGAGGCGCGGGTGCTCTACGCCCGGCCGGAGGGCAACGGAGTGACGGGCTACGTGGCCGCCACGGGCTGCAGTTACACCTGCGGCGACACCACCCGCGACGGGCTCTACCTCGAGGGCTGCAAGGGGGCCAAGAGCTCGATGACCGTGCCGCTCTTGCTCCATGACGAAGTGATCGGGACGTTCAACGTCGAGAGCCCGGTGCCCGGCGGGTTCACGCCGACCGATTTGCAGTTCCTGGAGATCTTCTCCAACGACGTCGCGGCCGCCCTCAACACCCTCGAGTTGCTGGTGGCGGAAAAGGCCTCCACGGCCGCCGAGAGCATCGAGGCGATTCACGGGGCGGTGGCCCTGCCGGTCGACGACATCCTCAACGACGCGGTCGGGGTGATGGAGAAATACATCGGCCACGACGCCGACGTGGTGGCCCGGCTGCAGCGGATCCTGCGAAACGCCCGCGACATCAAGCAGGTGATCCAGCGGGTGGGCGAACAGATGGCCCCGAGCGCCGCCCAGGCCCACCGCCGGCAGTCCGAGCGTCGCCCCGGCCTCGTCGGCCGCCGGATCCTCGTGGTGGATTCCGACGAGCAGGTCCGGGCCGCCGCCCACGCGCTGCTCGAGCGGTCCGGCTGCACGGTCGAGACCGCCCGCGACGGCGCGGAGGCGGTGTCCATGGTGCGGGCCGTCGGCGCCGACGCCTACGACGTGATCCTCTCCGACATTCGCCTCCCCGACATGAGCGGCCATCAGCTGCTGCTGCGGCTCCAGGAACTGCTAGACCCGGTGCCGCTGGTGCTGATGACCGGCTTCGGCTACGACCCGGGCCATTCGATCGTCAAGGCCCGCCAGGCCGGGATCGATCTGGTGCTCTTCAAGCCCTTTCGCGTGGATCAGCTCCTCGACACGGTCGAGAAGTCGATCAGCCGACGCGCCGCGACGGCCCTGGATCACGGCTAGGCCTCCCCTGCCCTGACGCCCCAGTTTGCCGGTCTTGCGGCCCTTTTGTCGGGCGACATGGCCTTGACCCGTGCCGCGGCCGGGCCGTATTCCTCCCGCCCATGGCTTTTTCCGCCCAGGGACTCCGAAGCATGCCCCGCCGCCCCCGAGCCTTTCCCGCCGGCCTTTCCCTCGGTCGCGTTCTCGCGTGCGCGCTGGCTGCCCCGCTGGCAGCCGTGCTGCCGTCGGTGAACAGCCGCGCCGAAGAGCTGCCTGCCCCCGCCTCGGCTCAGCCCGAAGCCGAGGCGCGGCGCGTGATCCAAGACGCCATCGATCGGGCCGCAGCCGACCCTGCCGACCGCGCGGCCACCGAGGCCGGCACCGCTCGGGCCCTGCCCGCCCCCGCCGCCGACGAGCCCGAGGGCCTGGTGCTGGCGCGGATCTCGGCGGAGGTCGCCGCCCGCCAGCTCGAGGCCAAGCGCCAGGCTCAGAAGTCGCCAGGCGACGCCCTCGCGCTGCTCGACGAGGTGGCCAAGAGCCTGGCCGACCAGCCGCTGCCCGACGACGCCCGTGACCGCCTGCTCCGCCGCATCGAGCGGACCCGGCAGGACATCGAGGAGGCGACCGGCAAGCGGCGGGCCGAGCTCGCGCTGGAGAAGCAGAACGAGCGAATCGAGGGGGAGATCGACCGCGAGCGGGCCCGCCGGGTCGAGGTCGATCAGCGGATCGCGATGCTGGTCGAGGAATACAACACCCTCATCGACCAGCAGCGGTTTCCCGAAGCCGAGGCCGTGGCGAAGAAAGCCGGGCAGTTGGCCCCCGACAACCCCGTGGTGCGACAGCTCCTCGCCCAGAGTCGCACGATCCGCCGGCTCGACACCCAGAAGTCGATCATCGGCGGCAACGAGGCCGGCTTTCTCGACGTCGTCGAGGACGTGGCCCGCTCGGCGCGACCGATGGCCGGCTCGATCGAGTTTCCTGACACCCGGGAGTGGACCGATCTGACGAAGTCCCGGACCGAGCGGCTCGCCGAGGGCCGCAGCCGGGTCACGGCTGCCGAGCTCGAGATCCAGAAAAAGCTCGAGGGCAAGGTGCGGCCGTCGTTCCGCGAGCAGCCGCTGGCCGCGGTGCTCGACGAGCTCTCGAAGCAGGCCGGCGTCGCGATCCACATCGACCTGGTGGGGCTCGAGCAGGAGGCGGTCGGCAGCGACACCCGCGTGACACTCTCGCTCGACCAGCCGATCTCGCTCAAGAGCGCGCTCAAGCTGCTGCTCGAGCCCCTCCACCTGGGCTACGTGGTGCGGGACGAGGTGCTCAAGGTCACGAGTCCGCGACTGGTCAAGGGCGACGTCTACGCGGTCACCTACCCCGTGGCCGACCTGGTGCTGCCGATTCCCAACTTCTCCTCCGACGGCCTGGGCATCACCGGCGCGCTCCGCGACGGCTACCAACAGGCGGCCTTGCGGAACTCGCTCGCCGTCCAGGTGGGGCCGCCGCCGGCCGGCATCCCGGTGGCCCAGGGAGGCGAGGCGGCGATGGCCCCGACGGCACTCGCCCAGTTCCAGGGTGGCGGCGGGCCGCCAACCACAGGCGCCACCCCTTCGATCCCCTTCGGCCCCCCGTCGGTCGGTGGCGGCCAGCAGAACTTCCAGCCGCTGATCGAGCTGATCCAGAGCACCGTGGCCGCCGACACCTGGGACACGGTGGGCGGCCCGGGTGCCATTCGCCCCTTCGACACCAACCTTAGCCTCGTGATCAGCACCACCCAGGAGGTGCATGACCAGATCGCCGACCTGCTCGAGCAGCTCCGGCGGCTCCAGGATCTGCAGGTCACGATCGAGGTCCGGTTCATCACGCTCAACGACACCTTCTTCGAGCGGATCGGCGTCGATTTCGACTTCAACATCCAAAGCGGCGTCAACCAGCCGCTCAACATGACCGCAATCCCGACCCAGAACAACGGCTCGCAGTCGCCGTTCGAGCAGGGAATCAACGCGGTGCCCGGCGGCCCGTCGCAGGTGATCGGCCTCGATAACTCCGGCAACCCGGGCGTGGCGCTCGGGCCGCAAATCGGCGGCCTTGGCGGCCTTGGCGGCGGCGTCGGTGGCGTCGGTGGTGTCGGTGGCGTCGGCGGGGTCGGCGGGGTCGGCGGGCAAAACCAGTTCGTGCAACGGGCCGGTCGGAGTTTCTTCTCGATCCCGTTCCGGCAGAACAGTTTCGGCAGCGCCACCGTGCCCTCGCTGCCCGGCCTACCTGACCCCGCCACCTCGGCGGCCAACTTCGGCTTCGCAATCCTCTCCGACATCGAGGCCTACTTCCTGATCCAGGCCGCCCAGGGCAACACCCGTTCGAACGTGATGCAGGCCCCGAAGGTGACGCTTTTCAACGGCCAGCAGGCCTTCGTCTCCGACACGCGGCAGCGGCCGTTCGTGACGGCCGTGGTGCCGGTCGTAGGCGACTTCTCGGCCGCCCAGCAGCCGGTGATCACGGTGCTCAACGAGGGCACGGCCGTCAACGTGCAGGCCGTCGTCTCCAATGACCGGAGGTTCGTCCGCCTCACGCTCGTGCCCTTCTTCTCGCAGATCGGCCGCGTCGAGCAGTTCCAGTTCGAGGGCTCGCGCTCGACCAAGTCGAAGAGCAGCGACGAGAAGTCGGGCGCCGACGTCGACATTCCGGGCGTCAACGGGCTGGCCGGCCTGACCAACGGCCAGGCGGCATCGGCCGAACTCGAGGTGCAGTCCAACGGCACCACGATCCAGCTGCCCGAGTTTCTGTTCACCACGGTGACCACCACCGTGAGCGTGCCCGACGGCGGTACGGTGCTGCTCGGCGGGATCAAGCGGCTCCGCGAGGGCCGCAACGAGTTCGGCGTGCCGATCCTCTCGAAGATCCCCTACATTAACCGCCTGTTCAAGAACGTCGGCCTCGGCCGTACGACCGACAGCCTGATGCTGATGGTCACTCCGCGGATCATCATCCAGGAGGAGGAGGAGGAGCGGCTCCTGGGCACGAGGCAGCCGTGACGCCCGCTCCCGTGCGATTCTGCCTGGTGGCCGGCAGCCTGCTGGGCGGCATCGCCGTCGCGGCGGGCGCGTTCGGCGCCCACGGCCTCGCCGCCACGCTGGCCGCAACCGGCCAGGCGGCCAACTGGCAGACGGCCTGCACGTACTGCATGTATCACGCCCTCGGACTGGTCGCCGCGGGGCTCGTCGCCGGCCTGCGTCGGCCGCCCTGCCGGCTGGCCCTGACCGCGGGCTGGTGCTTTTTGCTCGGCACGCTGATCTTCAGCGGTTGCCTCGCGGCCCTCGCCCTGTCTGGCGTCAAGATCCTGGGCGCGATCGTGCCGATCGGCGGCGTGCTCCTGATCGCCGGCTGGATCCTGCTGGCGTCGGCCGCGGCCCGCCTGCCCGCCGCGGACTGAACCCGCGGGGAGTTGTCACTCGAAAACGTCTGCTGCCGGGGCTTCGGCCGCCGGCGGCTCAACGGCCTCTTCGACCATCTCCGCCGGGACTTCCTCCCGCTCCGCGGGCAGTTCCACCGCGTCGGCGGGATCGGCGGCCTCAAATGGCTCCGCATCCACGGCGGGCGGAGCCGGCATCTCCTCGGCCGGCGCGAGCGGCCGGGCCGGGTCGGCAGGCAACTCCTCGCCCCCGAACGCCGGCAGCGGATCCCGCGACACGCCCTCGGGCCTCCGCTGGCGGAGCACCTCCGATTGCCGCGATTCGATCTGCGAATACCGCCGCTCGACCGCCTGCCGCCGCTGCTCGAGCCCCGCCACGCGGGCCCGGACGCGGTGCCGCTCGAGCGCCAACCGGTCGTGGCCCTGCACCCGCTCGAGCGATCGTGACACGCCCCAGTCGCTGACCGCCTCGGTCTCCTTCACCGCGCCGGTGGAGAAGTCGGCCTCGGCCTCGTCGAGCCGCCCGAGCTTGAGGGCCGCCAGGCCGCGGAAGTACCAGGCCCGCGGATCGCGGGTGCCCGCCTCGATCGCCTGGGTCAGGTCGTCGTAGGATCGCTGGGCATCGCCACAGAAGTAGGCATGCACCCCCGCGCCGTAGGCACGGGCCAGCGCCGTGACCTCTGTCATCGCCGGCTCGGCCCGAACGGCCGCCACCAGGCCGCCCGCAGCGACGGCCCACGCAGCCAGGCCAATGGTGCGGCCAACCGAGCGACACGACCTCGACGTCAACGCGGCCATCACACGAATCTCCGCTGTCGGGCCGAACGGTGGCCCAGCCCACGAACTGGGTTATCGACGGATTCTAGCCTGCCGCCCCGCCCCACGCAGGCGACGGTGACACGACCGTCACGACCGGCCTTCAGCCGGGCCGCAGGGTTTGCCCGTCCCCGGCAGCCCCCCGGGCCGCGGCGTGTCGGCGAAACGTCGTCTCGTCGAGAAACACGGCCGCCCGGACGAGGCCGAGCATGACCGGCTCATCCGGCCAGCCGAATCCCTCGAGCAGTCGGTCGAACTCGGCCGCCGGGCAGGAGCCCTTCAAGTCGGCGAGCAGGACGCGGCCATCCCGCTCGAACAGGTTGCCATCGACCTGCCAGGGCCGGTCGGTAGCAGGGCTCGTCCAGACGAACGAGCCGTCTGGCTCCACGAACATCCGCGGCAGTCGCGCGAGCCGCTCGAGCGCCTCGTCGAAGCCGATCGCGAGCGGTTGCGAGAGCGATTCGCGAGGGACGGCGAGGATCTGCCACGAGCCGCGGTCGTCGGCATGGTGGCCGGCGGCGGTCGCTTCGGCGGGGCGGCGGTGGAGGACGGCCTCGAAGGCGTAGAGCCCTGGGGCCGACGTCTGGTCGCTTGCCCGACTCACAGGGCCTCCACGCTCTCCCGCACCCAGGCGGCATAGGCGGCGGTCGCAGCGACGGACACGACCGTCAGCTGCGGCGTCTCATACGGATGCCCGGCCAGAATCGCCTCGATGCAGGCGTCGCGTCGCCCGAGCGTGGTCTTGCAGGTGCACCGCCACTCCTCGGCCATCTCGATCGTCGCTTGCCAGCGGTAGGTGCTGGTCAGGGGACCGTCCACCTGCACGCAGGCGGCGAGCCGGGCGGCCACGAGCCGCTCGGCGCAGGCGGAGGCTTCAGGCCGCGATCCGAATGTGGTGCGGATCTCGACAAAACCGACCTCGAGCACGGCGCCGACGGATGCGGTCATGGCGGACTCCTCACGAGCTTGCATCATGCCGCATCGATAAACCCGCTGCCAGCGTGGCCGGCGCCGATGGCCACGATGGCCGGCCCCGGCCGCCGCTCGCCGAGCGGTTCCACCCACTCCGCCCATTCGCC
>JBIIYH010000173.1:0-5963 GCA_044346905.1 Pirellulales bacterium | reverse complement strand
CGGTCGCTGCCGTTGATCTGCGAGACGGCCCCGGCCACCTCGCCCAGATACCGGAGGAAGATGTTCCGCCGCTGCCCCTCCTGGGCCACGCGGAGCCGCCGCCTGAGATACATCCCGAGCTTGCGGCCCACCGCCTGGAGCGCCAGCCGGATCTCCTTCTGGATCTCGGGGTAGTGGGCGATCGCCTCCTTCGACTCGCTCGTGAAGGGCACCCAGACGCTGGCCACGTGCACCATCACCGTGACCGGCCCGCTGGGGAGGCTGCCGCGGGACTGCGACAGGCCGTAGGACCGCCAGTTGGTCGCGAGGATGGTCTGGGTGACCGCGCAGGCGGCGTGCTGAAACTGGAGCGGCACGCGGTTGGCGAACCGCAGCACCGTCATGTTCTGCCCCTCCTCGGCGTTGACGTGCTGCATCGCCGCGTGGAGGGCGTCGAGCTGCTGCTTCTTGAGCTTCGACGGTGACTGCCGCGGCGCGAGCTGGGCCTCGGCCAGAATCTTGTCGGCCCCCTCGCTCCCCACGCCCGCGAAGGTCGTGGTCAAAAACTGCCGCAGGCTGCGGGCGTCGCTCTCGCTCGCGAGTTCGCCGAGCGCGTCTCGGGAGATCCGCTGGGCCGCCACGCCCCCGCCGAAGGCGAGCGCCGCCTCGATCAGAAACGGGTTGCCGCGGTAGACGCCCGGCGGCCGGGTGGCGGCGGTGAAGAACTCGCCGGGTACCACCTGCCGCAGCCCCTTCAAGAGCCGCTGCTCGCCTATAGGAACAATGCAGTCGGTGGCCGGGGGCGGAATCCGCGTCTCCTGGATCGCCTTGTAGAGGGCGTCGGCCTCGCCCCGGCCGAGCTTGGCCGTGGTCGCCCGGGAGGAGAGCTTGGCCGAGTCGCAGATCTTCCGGGCCGTGCCGTGCGAGACCCGGGAGAACGACTGCGTCAGGAACTGCGCCAGTGTGATCTTGGGATGTTCCTGGAGCATCGTCACGAGCCGGCCGAGCTCCACGCCGTAGGGATGCGGCTTGATCTCCTTGGGCTCCGGCGGGAGATCGTCGTTGGCCCGCTCCAGGATCCGCTCCTGCCCCTCCGGCCCGATGAAGTGGAGCCGGGCGTGGGGATTGGCGATCGCCGTCTGCTCGAGGTACTCCTCGACGCTGCCCCGGCCCCGCTGAAACTTCGCCTCCATCTCGATCGTCACGCGGGTGCCGTGCTCGATCGCCTCGCCGCGGTCGTTCTCCGCCACCCACTCGATGGCGTGCTTGGTCATCAGCTCGGCACCCCCCTTGCCGGCCGGGATGTCGACTCCCTCCCCCTTGCCGTTCAAGATCTCGGGCTGATTGGTCTTGGTGTCGATCCGCAGTTCGTAGTAGTGGGCCGGATGCTTGGCGTCGATCTTGGAGATGATCTTCACCGGCTTGCCGGTGGTGAGCACGCCATACATGCCCGCCGCCGAGATCCCGATGCCCTGCTGGCCGCGGCTCATCCGCAGCCGGTGAAACTTGGAGCCGTAGAGCAGCTTGCCGAAGATCAGCGGGATCTGCTTGCGGACGATTCCCGGGCCGTTGTCCTGGACGCTCATCCGAAACCGCGACCCGGCCTCGCCCACCTGCTCGATCCGGACCCAGATCTCCGGGAGGATGCCCGCCTCCTCGCAGGCGTCGAGCGAGTTGTCCACCGCTTCCTTGACGCTCGTCAGCAGCGCCTTGCGGGGGGAGTCGAAGCCGAGCAGATGGCGGTTCTTGGCGAAGAACTCGCTGACGGAAATGTCCCGCTGGCCGGCGGCGAGCGACTGGGCCGTGGCCCGCCGTTTGGCCTTGGGCTGGCCGCTCGCCTCGGCCGCGGGGGACACCTGCTGGGCTGCCTCCGGGGCGGCGGCAGGTCGCGATCGCTTGTCGCGGGTGGCGGTGCGGGCCATGGAAACCACGGGGAAAAAGGCTGTGTTCCGCTGACTTTGACCTCCCTGGCCCGGCTTGGCAAGAGGGGCTGAGTTTGTCGGTTGGCGGGAGCCTGACGCCCGGCCTTGCGGGTCGCCCGCCCGCCCACGGGCGGCGGGAAGGTGTGCGTGTCGGGCAGAACCGCCCGCCGCCGACGGGCCCGCGTGATGCGCCGGCCAGGCGAGCGCCGAAAGATCACGAGCCGCGGTCGGATGGATGGCCGCGGAAGACGGCGATGCCCTCGGGGGAGAAAGTTCATGCAGCGGACGAGCATGCAGGCGGCCGGAAGCGTCCGGCGCTGGCTCTTGATCGCGGTGCTCGCGGCCGAGGCCGTCACGGCCGGGACCGCGCTGGCGATTCCGATCGACGGCGGCGTCGAAGGCCCCGTGCCCGACGTCTTCTACAACTTCTACACGCCGCCGGTGGCGGTCGGGCCGCATCCGGCCATGGGCGCACAGCTCTACGTCTCGCCGCGGCCGGTGCCGCCGCGGGTGGGCCACACTTGGATCACTTATCCCCCCTTCATGCCGCACGAGTTCCTTTACAAGCACCGCCGCAAGTATGTGCGGCCCGCCGGCGTCACCGGCCTGCGGACGACCGTGCACGGCTACTGGTACTAAAGGCGGCACTGATGACCATCTTCGGAGGTTCCCGCGACATGGCCGGCACCATCAGGATCCACACGCTCGCGGCCGCGGCCGTCATTTTCGGTCTGGCTGCCATCGATTTGCCGCGATTCGCCGTCGCCGGCCACCCGCATCACCGTGCCCACGGGCCGGTCGGCTGCGTCGGCTGCCCGCCCGGCCACTGCGGCCATGGCCAGCGCTGCGGCCAGTGCGGCGGCCACGGCTGCCGGCTTTGCAATCACTGCGGCCCGGGGATGCTGGGCCATTGCGGCCACGGCCACTGCCTCGACGGCCATTGGATCCACCATGACACGATCGAGAAGCGGTACTTCCTCCGCAGCCAGGGCAAGAGCTGGCACAGCGCCTGGTACGACCCTGCCGAGGGGCGGCCGATCGCGTTGGTGGTGCCGCCGACCGCGGAGTTCATGACGCAGTATTCGTGGGGGGTGCCCAGCTCCCGCGTGATGCCGCTCTACCACCAGTTTCGGCGGCCTTACCCCGGCCCGGGCGCCACCGCCGGCGGCGGGGGCGGCTTCCTGCCCACGCCCAATCAGCCCAGCGACACCGTGCAGTTTGGTGTGAACGCGGTCCGCGGACCCTGGAACGGCTACTGATCGCTCGGCGAGCGATCCATCGCCGGCGGGCCCGGGTCGGCGAGCCGCTGGCGGGCGAGGTCGGCCCAGGGGCTCTGCGGGGCGAGCGCCAGAAACCGGCGCAGGTGGCGGCGGCAGTCGGCCGGACGGCCCATGCTCGCGAGCACGCCCGCCACGTGCCAGTGGGCGTCGGCGTAGTCGGGCTCCTGCCGCAGCACGCCCTCGAGCGCCGCCAAGGCGAGCTCCATTTCTCCCAGTTCACCGAGCACGCACCCCAGGCTCGTGCGGGCCTGGAGATGCTCAGGCTCGATCTCGATCGTGGCGTAATACCGCTCCCGGGCCGCGGTCAGATCACCAGCCCGATAGAGCAACTCCGCGAGCATGAACATCACCGCGGCCGTCGGCCCTTGGGCCTGGAGCACGGCCCGCAGCGCCTCGGCCGCCTCCACGTATTCCCCGGCCGCCTCGAGGTCGTCGGCCAGGTCGAGGATCTCCGCCACCACGTCGCCCCCTGGCAACGCCGTGGCCGCAGCCTCGTCTTCGGCCGCCCGCAGGGAAGCGGCCAGCTCGACCACGGCCGGCTCGTCGTCCTCGGACCCCCTCCGGCCGGTTGAGATCGAGTCGGCATAGAAGGGCAGCTGGAGTTGGCCGCCGGCGCCGAGCATCCGGCCGCGGTCGGCGAGCGAGAGCCGCCGACCGTCCGCCACGACCCGGTCGACCAGGCGGGCAGCCGCCCGCGCCCCGCCCGGCGCGAGATCGGCGAGCTTGGCGTCGATCTCCCGCAGCGAGAGCCCTGCCGCCAGCAGGCTCGCGAGGTGCCGCCCCACCACCAGTTGCCCGAACTCGAGCCACTCCAGGGATCCGGAACGTTCCGCGACCTCGAGCAGGCCGCCGCGAATCCAGTGGCGGATCGCGGCCGGAGGCACGGCCAGCACGTCCGCCATCAGCGCCGCCGAGTAGAGTCGTCGCCCACCGGGCGGATCGGGACACTCGGCGGCGTACGGCACGACGAGGCCGGCACCCGCGCAGGCTGGCAGGTCTTCCGTGAGCTCGTGCGTCATGATGCCTGCCAGCCTCCCTGCTGTCTGCCTGCCGTCCCACTGCCGACGGCTGCTTCCGACCCCTACCAGGCGAAGGCCCGGCTCGACACCGCCTCGCCGGGGAAATCCTGCGGCAGCTCCTGCGTGACCTTGCCGGTGCCGGCCCACTCGCAGCCCCGCTGGAAGGTCGTGATGAAGCCCACGCACTCCAGCGAGTAGGTCTCGTGACCCATCGGGGTGTGAAACACGCGGCCCTTGCCGTAGTCGATGGTCATGATCATCGGCTCGTGCCGCTTGGTCTTGGGCGACCAGGCCGTGGCCAGCACGGCCATCTGCTCGGCGGGGCCCCGGAGGCTGTCGTAGAGTTCGTCCTTGGTGTGCATCCAGCTGACCGGCATGCCCTTGGTGACCGGGTGCTCGGCATCGCGAATCACCACCGGAAACTCGTGCTGCGGCCCGTGGCTGCCACCGGGGCCGGGCGACGTGTCCCGGACGAGCTTGCCCGCCTCGTCGAAGTAGACATAGGGGCCGCTCGATTCGTTGCGGCCGCCCCAGCCCCCCAGCCCGATCATCTGGTTGTAGGCCGGCCACTTGGGAAACGCGTTGTCGGCGGCGTGCACCGCGACAAACCCGCCCCCGTCCCGCACATAGGCCTCGAACGCGGCCTTGGTCGCCGCCGGCCACTCGGCCGCCCCGTGGCCGAAGTTGCTCACGACGACGTCATACTCGGCGAAAGCCGGCTGGAAGGCAGGATCCTCGCCTTTGGGAGCATGGGTGACGACATCGACTTGAAACAGCCCCGTTTGTTCGAGGTAGTTCCGCATCATGGCCGTCGTCTTGGGCCAGCAGGCGTGATTATTTTGCCCATCGACGATCAGGGCCTTGTGGGGCGGATCGGCGGCCAGGCAGGCGGCCGCCGAGAACACCAGCACAAAGCCGATCAGACGGACGACGCAAGCTGACATGGGCAGACCTCGGAGCCGCGGAAGCACGGACGGATGCCGACGCGGAGTCTACCGCAGCCCACCCGGGGTTGCATGGCCCGACTGCGGTCGTCGCCAAGGCCAGCTCCCGGGCAGCCCCTCGCTCGAGGCTCCGGTCAGGATCCCCAGGCGGACGAGACTCGAGCTGGAGCCGTGTCAGGTCGTCTGGCCGGAGTGGAGTGACCGCAGGATCGGCCGGCCGCTGGTACCGGTGGCCGGCACGTCACGCTGGTCGTGGGCAGGCGGGGCCGGCTCTACGCTTGGCCCGATCGGGGCCACGGTCGGCTCGGCGGCCTCGGCCCGGGGCGCGGGCGAGGGAATCGCCTCGGCCGGCGCGGCGGCAGGTCGCTCCGCCCGAACTGCACCGTCGGCAGGCGCGGCGGAGGGATCAACGTGGGGCAGGTTCGAAGCGCCCCAGCCGCTCTCGGCCTTGGCGGCGGCATCCGCGGGACGGTCGCTGAAGGTCTTGACCGGACCGGCCGCGGACTGCTGCGAGAGCGAAGGGGCAGCCGCGGTCGCCGGGGCGACGGCGGGGCGAGCGGCAGCCGCGGGAGCCGGGGCGGCCGGGACCGGCAGGGGATTGCCGCACGGGTCGAGCGGCACTTTCGTGACGACCGTCCGCGGCATCCGCACCGTGTAGGTGTAGGGCGTCTTCTTCTCGACCACCCGCGGCACCTGCACCGTCCGCTCCTCCGCCACATACTTCATCACTTGCACCTGCACGGGCTCGACCCGCTCCTCGGTGACGACCTTCATGACCTGGACCGGCACCTGGCGGACCTGCTCCTCCGGCACCATCCG
>JBIIYH010000066.1:0-12494 GCA_044346905.1 Pirellulales bacterium | reverse complement strand
AGCGGCGGATCGCCGGCTGGCTCGGCGGCGGCACCGACACCGCCGCCTACGTCCACCACCACGTGTTTCCGAACCTCGTCTTCACGTTCGCCGATCTCTACACCTACTGCCAGGTCTACCTGCCGACGGGGCCGGCGACGAGCCGCACGCTGGCCTGGATGTTCAGCCTCGACGGCACGAAGCGAAATCCCTTCGCCCGCGTGATGGCCCGGCTCGTGGCCCGGCATGGCGTCGCGGCCAACACCGCGATTCAGCGGGAGGACGCGAGCGTGTTCGCGGCGGTGCAGCGGGGCCTCGCCGCCACGCCCTTCAAGGGCTGCCTGGGCACCCGCGAGGAGCGGATCTGGTGCTTCCACCAGTACCTCCTCGCCCGCCGCGGCTGATCCCGGCCGCTTGGCGGCTCATGGCCCCGGGTGGCCGTCAGGTGAAGGCCACGTTCTGCACCGTGATGTCGCGGGTGTTGGTTCCCGAGACGTTGATCGAGAACACGTTGTTGACGATCCGGACCGGAGAGTTGATCGTCACGTGCTGCCACTGCAGCCCGATCTGCCCCATGCCGCCATCGAGAAACTGGCCGCCTGTGAGCATGGCAGCGTTGCTTGCGCCTGCGGCGCCGCTCGCAGCGATCCCCTTCGGTGCGGCGGCCAGTCCGGCGGCGGAGGGCGTCAGGAAAAGGCAGTCGCTGGCGGCCCCCGACGCAGACCAGCCGGTGGCGAACCGGATTCCGGAGAGCGTGATCGGCCCGGTGGCGGCGGCATCTCCCACCACGTTGATCGAGCAGGAGTTGTGCTCGATGCGGACGGCTCCGTTGATCGTCACATCGCGCCACTGCAGGCCGATGTCACCCGTTCCTCCGTCGAGAAACTGGTTGCCGGAGAGCGTGCCGCTGTTGGTGGCAGAGTTCAGCCGCATGATCCGCGGGATGGCGATGCCGGTGGATCCGGCCCTGCCTCGGAGAAGCACCGGCTGCACGGACGCGGGCGGCCTCGCTGCCAGCGCTCGGGGGGGCACGCGGCCGGGAAACGTGATGCCGCAGACCCGGATCGTGCCCGCCACGGCGCCCGGCCGCTTCCCCGCCGTGCCGTTGTTGCTGACCTTGAGCACGTTGTTGACGATCACCAGGCCGGTGGCGTCGCGGGTGACGGATCGCCACTGCAGCGACGTGGCAGCGGCCGGGCCACTCGAGAACTGCTGATTGATCCGGTTGACCACGTTTGACGTTCTGGCAAAGGCGTTGTTCGGCACGAACGGGGGCGGCCCCGAGCGGGACGGCGGGACCGTGAGGCTGGCGAGCGTGGCCGGCGCGAGCCGGGGGTCGCCGGCTGGCGCGGTCGCCGAGCCAAACGTGACGTTGTGCACCGAGACGCCCGCGAGGTTCGAGCCCTCGGGCTGGATCGACAGCGAGTTGTGCACCACCTGGACGTCGCCGCGGACGGTCACGTTCGACCACTGCAGGCCGACGTCACCGAAGCCACCGTCAGCGAACTGGCTCCGGGAGATCAGTCCGCTGTTGGAGGCGGAGTTGGAGCCGGCGCCCGACCGGCCGGGGCTCGTCGGCACGGGCAGCACGGGCGACACTGGCGTTCCCTGCGTCACGAGCGCGGGCGTGGCGGGCAGTGGCCCTCCTCCCGAGGCCTGGGATGGGGCCAAGACCGGGGGTGCCGTCGTGAAGGAGACGTCGGCCACGGAGATCAGCCCCTGGTTCGTGTTCTCCGGCTGGACGGAAAGCGAGTTGTGCGTCGCCTCGACGTTGCCGCTCACGTGCACGTTTTGCCACTGCATCCCGATGTCGCCGAAGCCGCCGTCCGCGAACTGGCTGGCCACGATCCGCCCGCTGTTGGTCGCGTCGTTGCTCGTGCCGCCGCCCGGGGCAGCTCCGGGGGCCCCGGCGAGCGCGGCGGCCGGGGCGGGGAACCCGGATGGCGTGCTAGCCGAAAACGACGGCGTGCCGAGCACACCGAACTGCTTCTGGCCCGTGGTGATCGAGCCGACGTTATCCAGTTCCGGCTGGATCTCGAGGCCGCTGTGCAGCGTGGCTACCCGGCCACCGACGGTCACGTTCGACCACTGCATGCCGATGTCGCCGAACCCACCGTCGGCCACCTGGCTGGAAACGATCAGGCCGGTGTTCGTACCCGTGTCCTGCGTGGAGAAAAAGAGCTGCTTGGGGCCCGTCTTGAGCGGCCGTCTCGAGAGCATGATGGTTCGTCCGTTGACGATCGACTGCACGACGGTCTTCGGCGGAATGCCGTTACCGACGACGAACATCCCGGGATACAGCATGCTCGTGGGGGGCGGGGAGCCCGCGGCGGCTTTGGCGAATGTGACCACCTTCGTCTTCGCGCTCACGACGCCCACGAGGGTCGGGGGCCCGAGGTTGCCCAGCCCGGTCGTCGGCTGGATCAGGAACCGCTCCGCCCCGACGTCGATCGACCCCCCCACCTGCACCGAGCGCAACTGCAGGCCGGTGTCGCCGAATCCGCCGTCGGCGAACTGACTGTCGCGAATCGTGCCGGCGTTGACGGCCATGCCCGGCAGGGGCGGCGCGAAGGGTACCGCGGGCGACGGCACCGGCACGTCCGGCATGCCCAGCGTGGTCCGCGACATGATCGAGAGGTCACCGCCCACCGAGAGCCCGCTGGCCTGGATGCCGAGCGGCCCGAACCCGCCGTCGTTGAACTGGCTGGAGGCGATCACACCGGAGTTGGAGGCCCCGCCTGGCGAGCCGGGCGGGACGAGGGGCGGCAGCGTGTTCGCCCCGCCCGAGGGCACCGGCTGCGTCCCTCCGGCGGCCGGCTTTCCGATTCCCTCGTCGAGCACGTCCACCCGGAGCGCGCCACCGGTGATCACGACATCCTGCAACTGCATCCCCAGCGTCGTGAAGCCGCCGACGTTCACCTGGCTGTCGGTGATCTGGCCGCTGTTCACCGCCGACTGCGGGTAGCCGTACGTCGCCGGCGCGGCCGGAGGCGTGCCCGTGTTGTTCGGGGCGGTGAGCTGCAGCGACTGGCCGCCGCTGGCCGATACGTCCAGCAACTGCGCGCCAAGCAACGAATAGCCGTAGGGCTGAAACTGGCTCGCGACGATGGAGCCCGAGTTGGGGTTCACGGGTGCCGCGGCCAGCGCCAGCCTCGGCTCGAGCCGCTCGAACGGCGCGACCCGGCGCCGGGAGCGCCGCGGTCCGCTTCGGACTCCGTCGGCTTGACGTTTCATGATTGGCACCGGTCAGGGGGCTGCTGCCGCCGTAGGACTCATGGCGGCGATGACCCGGGCGGCGATTGCCCGGCCCTCGTGAGGCTAGTCCGTGCAGGCGACCGTCGCAAACAATGGGTGCGGCGAGATGGGTGATGCCCGGGAGGCAGCCACGATTTTTCTGCCGCCGTACCGGCCGGGATCTCAGACGTGGTACCAGGCGTCGAAGTTCATCCTCAGGAAATCGACCGTCGCGGAGACGACCAGCGACGTGAAGCCCGGAGTCACCAAAGATTACCGCGAGTGCGAAGGCCAGTACCTCCTCGCCCGCCGCGGCCTATCGTAGGAGCGGCGCAGCTTCGCGCCCTGCTCCCGTCGGTGGCCCAGTGAACGCTCCCCCTCCGGTCTGCGTCTGGCTCAAGCGTGATCTCCGCGTGACCGACCATGCGGCGCTCGCTGCCGCCGTCGAGCGGTCGCGGGGCGGGGCCGTATTCGCCGTGTTTCTCTCCGAGCCAGAAGTGCTCAGCCAGCCGGAATGGGATCCGAGTCATACGGCCTTCCAGGAGGAGTGCCTCCGCGACCTCGAGCCCGCGCTCGGCCGCCTCGGGATCCGGCTCGTGACCCGCCGGGGCGAGGCGGTCGCGATGCTCGAGCGGCTCCGGGCCGAGACGGGCTTCACGCTGCTCGTGGCCCACGAGGAGACCGGCACGGGCGTGACCTATGCCCGCGACCGCCGCGTGCGCCGCTGGGCCCGCGAGACCGGCGTCGAGTTTCTGGAGTTGCCGCAGACCGGCGTCGTGCGGCGGCTCGGCTCGCGAGACGGCTGGAACCGGCTTTGGGAAGAACGCATGGAGAGCCCGCAGGCAAGCGTGCCGCGGGCCACTGGCCGCGGCGGCCGCGACACGATCGACCGCCTCGAGACCTCCGGCATCCTCGGCTGCAGCGACTTGGGCCTGCCGCCCGACGCGAAGGACCGTCAGCGCGGCGGCGAGCGCCAGGCCCAGGACGTGCTCGAAGATTTTTTGAGTCGCCGCGGCCGCCATTATTCCGGCGGCATCAGCAGCCCCGTCACGGCAGCCACCGCCTGCTCCCGGCTGAGCCCGCACCTCGCCTTCGGTACGCTCTCGATGCGGCGTGTCTGGCAGGCGAGCGAGGCCCGGCGGCTCGAAGTGACTGCGGGAATCGCCGCGGCGACGAGCCCGGGCGAGCGGCAGACCCTGCGGGCCTGGCAGCGGAGCCTGCGAGCGGTGCAGTCACGGCTCCACTGGCACTGCCACTTCATGCAGAAACTCGAGGACGAGCCGGCGATCGAGTTTCAGAACATGCTGCGGGCGGCCGACGGGCTGCGGGAGGGGGAGGTTGACGCCGACCGGCTGGCCGCCTGGGAGGCGGGCCGCACCGGCTACCCGCTCGTCGACGCCTGCATGCGGAGCCTCGTGGCCACCGGCTGGCTCACCTTCCGGATGCGGGCCCTGCTGGTCTCGTTCGCGGCCTACTCGCTCTGGCTCCACTGGCGGCCCGTCGGACTGCACCTGGCCCGGCAGTTCCTCGACTTCGAGCCGGGCATTCATTGGTCGCAACTCCAGATGCAAAGCGGCACCACCGGCATCAACACCCTGCGGATCTACAACCCCACGAAACAGGCGATTGACCAGGATCCGCACGGGATCTTCATCCGCCGCTGGCTGCCGGAGCTCGCCGGCGTGCCCGATGCCTACCTGCCCGAGCCCTGGGCGATGCCGGCGGGCGTGCAGCAATCAGCCGGCTGCCGGATCGGCCGCGACTATCCCGCGCCGATCGTGGACCACGCGGCCGCCGTGCGGGAGGCGAAGCGTCGGCTGGCGGAAGTCCGCGGCAGCACCGCGGGCCGAGCCCAAGCCCGCGCGGTGGCCCGGCGGCACGGCAGCCGCAAGGATCGCCGCGGGGCGATGCAGCAGGATCCGGTCCGGCGGCAGCTCGAGCGGGAGCCACGGGACGGCCCTCCATCCGGCCGCCGATCCAGCCCCGATCCGCAACGCCGGCTGCCCTTCGCCGACGACGCACCGCCGACCGGCGGCTGACCTCATTTGAATGCCTGCGATCGGTCGGGCTCGTCCCTCAGGCCGTGACCAGCCCGCGGCGGGCCGGGGCGAGCGACCCGAGCACGTCGAGCGCGACGCGGCGACCGGCCTCGTCGCCCTCCACGAGCACTCCGCCGCGGCCGCGGAGCGCCTCGAGCGTGGCCCGACCCTCGATCAGTTCCGTGAGCGCCGAGGCCGCCAGCCAGCAGGTGGGCACGTCGGCGGCCGGCAGGCCAATGTGCAGCGACAGCGGCTGCCCCTGCTCGCATGCGATCGTCCACTGGCCGCCACCGGGGCCGGTCGCAGCCAGGCCGATCACGCGGTCGGTCCGCGACGCGGCCCACTCCGCCTCGCCGAAGAGCGATTCCAGCAACGCCCGCGCCGCCGCCAGCGGCGGCCGGCGGCCGGCAGGCGGCCAGCGGAAGCGGTTGTCGATCGCGAAGCTGCACAGCCGCCGAATCAGCGGCTCGTCCACCGGCGGGGCCGGCAGGTCGGGCACGGCGGCTCGGGTGTTGGTCGTGTCGAAGACCGGGTCGTCACGCCAGTAGGCCCGGTAGACGTCCATCTGGTCGAGGAACATCTGCCCCAGCGCCTCCGGGTCGGCGTGGGACGCGACCGTCGGATCGACCCCCGCTGCGGCATCGGCCGCCCGCTGCCGCCGCCGCTCCGCCACCAGCTCGAACACCAGCTGCTCGAACACGCGACAGAGCGTGCCCACGGTGGTCGGCGACGCGGAAGTGAGATGGTAGGTGCGGCCGTGCAGCGACTCGTCGCCGATGATCCGCGTCATCGCCGCCGACACCCAGTCCACCGGCACGAGATTCTTCGACTCGTGGCCGTCCATGCCCATCACCGCCAGGAGCGAGCCGCGGGGGAGCGTGGCATCGACGAAGGCCTCGACGAACGGCATCACGATCCGGAGCGGCCGGTAGAAGCCGTGGAAGGTGTTGGTGAACCCGTGCACCACGTCGCCGACGATGATGCTCGGCCGGTGCACCGTCACCACGTCGAGGAAGTCGGCGCTGGTCGCCTCGCCCTCCGAGACGATCTTGCTCCGCTCATAGTCGTTGCCCGAGGTCTGCCCGACGTCGAGTTCCCGCTCGAGCACGGTGCCCGTCCGCAGGCCGCAGACGTAGGCGCTCGAGACGTGATGCAGCCGGCGGATGCCCGCGTCGCGACAGAGGGCGAGCACGTTCCGCGTCCCTCCCACGTTGCTCGTGTAGGGCTCGCCGTCGGCCTCCCGCCGGCCGAACACGAGGCTGGCCGCGGAGTGCACGACCTCCCGGACGTTGGCGGCGATCCAGCCACGTTGCTCCGGCGTGAGGCCGAGGCCCTCGGCCGTCAGATCTCCCTCGAGCACCACCGGACAGGGCACGTGGGCCCCGGCCACCTCCTGCCAGTCGCGGAGCAGTTCGTCCACGCGGCTTGCCGCGTCGCCCGACTTCGAGCCGCGCACGATCACCGCCACGCGGTGGCCCTTGGCGGCCAGGTCGCGAACCAAGGACCGGCCCAAGAGGCCCGTGGCCCCGGTCAGGAGGATGTAGGAATCGGTGCGGGCGGGGCGTGACATTCTTATCCCTTCTGGCCGCGCGGCCGTCGTGGCCGCGGCGGATGATCGGAGCCTATCAGACGTGGATCGCAGCACCACCGTCCACGACGAGGGTCTGGCCCTGGACGAGATCCGAGAGCGGGCTGGCCAGAAACAGGACCGCGTCGGCCACGTCCGCGGCCTCGAGCATCCGCTCACCGGTCATCGTCTTGTGCTTCCGCCCGGCGAACATGTCGGCCGCACCGGGCAGCCGGCGGGTGGAGTCGGTCTCGACGAGACCGGCCTCGACGATGTTGACGTTCACGCCCCGGTCGCCGAGCTCGAGCGCCCAGTGCCGAGCCAGCGCCGTGAGCGCCGCCTTCGAGCCGCCGATCAGGCCGTACATCGGCAGTGCCATGTGGGTGCCGTGGCTCGAGAGCACGATCGCCTTGCCCCGGCCATCGGCCCGCTCGAGCAAGGGCGCCGCGGCCTTGAGCAGGTGCACGAACGAGAGCACGTTCGTGTGCATGGCGGCGTCGAAGTGCCGCTGGGTCGTGGCGGCCAGCGGACGAAAGCCGCCCGTGGCCGCGTTGTGCACGAGGATGTCGAGCCGGCCGAACTCCTGCTCGACGAACTGAATCATGTCCTCGACGTCCTCCTCCTGGCCCACGTCGGCCCGCACGCAGCCGGCCCGGCGGCCGCAGGCCGCGATCTCGGCGGCGATGGCGTCGGCCTCGCGGCCGCTGGTCACGAAGTTGACGACGACGTCGGCGCCGGCCTGGGCCAGCCGCAGGGCACAGGCCCGGCCGATGCCCCGGCTCGAGCCGGTCACGAGGGCCACTTTGCCAGTCAGGTCGATCATGCGAGCACGCTCTCCAAGGGGTGGATGGTGGCGGCACGGCCGGAAGCGGCCGCCTTGATCGGGGGTGCCGCGGCGGCGCGGCTCGTGGTGACGGCGACGGCGACGACGTGCCGGCCCGCGGCGAGGAAGCGGCCGGCGCCCGCCGCCCTGACGAAGCCCGACCGCGCCGTCCAGCTGAAGGCATGAAGCCCGAGCGACTCGATCGCGACCGTCCGCGGCCGCAGTTCCTCGTCGAGGCCGGCGGCCTTGTAGGCGGCCTCCTTGGCGGCCCAGAGCCGGGCCCGCAGCAAGCCCTCGTCGGGCTCGAGTGCCAGCTCCTCGGGCGTGAACCAGAAGTCGAGGCCGCGGCCGGCTTCGGCGGGATCCACGAGGTCGATGCCCACCCCCGCCGTCGAGGTCACGGCCGCTGCCACCAGCCCCTCGACGTGCGAGAGCGAGATCGCGATCTGGGCCACGCGGCCTGCGACCGAAAGCACCGGCCGGCCCGACGGGGCGAGCGCGGCGATCCGCAGGTCGCGGCGGTCGGCCGCCAGCAGGGTTGCAGCCAGGTCCTCGGCCAGCGCCCGCGCGGCGGCGGGCTCCGGCCCGGCGTGACGATCGACGGCGGCGATGGCCAGATCCACGTCGTGACCGGCCACCGTCAGCCGACGGCGGTGTGGCGCCTGCCCCACGTGCTCGACGACGACCAGGCTCATGCCGGTGGACTCCGTTCCGCCGCCATCACGGCCAGGTGGAGTCCGTCGAGGGCCAAGAGCGGCCGGCCGTCGGCCCCGGCGACCACGATGTCGTAGACCGTCTCGCGGATGTCCTGCGTGCGAAACAGCATCCGGGCGAAGCAGGCCTCGCCCGGCTTCGGCAGGCTGGCGATCCGCAGCCGGTCGAACCGCACCGGAATCTCGACCCGGCGACCGCAGAGGATGTAGGAAAACACCGCACACCCCACGATCACGCCGTCGAGCAGGGCCACGGGCACCGTCCAGCCACGGCTGCCTCGGGGCGCCGCCACCCCGTCGCCGCGGGGCGCCGTGAGCCGACCCCAGCCGCCGTTGCGATCGAGGAACAAGCCGTCGAGCGTGCGGAAGGAGGGGCCGTGCCGCATCGGCGCCGACTCCTGATACACCATCGGGTTGAAGGGGAACGTCGGCTCGCCCACCTCCGCCACGAACGCGGCCGCGGGCCCGCCGATCGCCACACCGCGGAAGTGCGGCCGCTCGGTGCCGGTGGGCTTCCCATCGGGCCCGAGCACGGCCGCGAACCCGCGGGCCTCACCGCCGGGCGAGACATCCACCCGCAGTTCGCGGGCCGCGTCGGTCGGGAAGGTGCAGGGTCGCTCGACCACGAAGTCGCGGATCTCCCCCACGCGGTCGGCCAAGCCGGCGGCGATCACCGCCTGGGCGATGAGCTCCGCCCCCATGACCGCCGGCAGCAGCGGCCGACCGTACTGGAGGTGATCGACGAGGAACCGGTCGGCGAGCGGGTCGAGCAGGAAGCTCACCGCCGTGAGGCCGTCGCGCCGGCTGACCCGCTCCACGAGGCTGCCGGCATTGGCCGGCAAGGCGTCGGCCTGCGTCCCGGCCGCCGGGGCGTCGGCTGGGGCGGCCGCGGCCAAGGCGTCGGCGTGGGCGATCATCGCCGGCTCGGTCACGAGCACCTCGGGCGTCGGCAGGCCCGCCTCGACCTCGGCCATGAACCGGCCGACCCCCTCGGCGAGCGGCATGAACTTCAGCCCAAACTGTTCGAGCACGAACCGACTCTCGGGCCGGCTCGCCATGCCCACCTCGTCCCAGGCGTGCCAATGGAACGTGGCCGCCCGCAGGCCCGGCCGCCGCTGCCGCGCGGCGGCGACGAGTTTGGCGAGCATGTCATTGGCCAGCGAATAGTCGGCCTGACCGTGGCCGCCGAGCCGACCGCTCGTGGACCCGAAGGCAACGAGCATCTCGAGCGACCGGCCATCGACCGCGGCCAGCAGGTGCTCGAGGCCGGCGCACTTGGGGCCGATGGTCCGGGCGAGTGACTCGAGCGTCTTCTTCTCGAACCGGCAGGCCGACTCCCAGCCCGCCCCGTGGACGATGCCACGGATCGGCCCGACGTCGCGGGCCGCCTTCGCGACCAGGCCGCGGACGGCCGCGGCGTCGGCCAGGTCACAGGCCTCGTAACGGGCGGCGATGCCCTCGGCCGCGAGTGCCGCGAGCGAGCGAGCGATCTCGATCGACTTCTCGACGGAGGCCCAAGCCTGTCGTGGCTCGTCGCCACGCCGCTTGGCGTCGAGCATGACCTTGCCCTTGAGGTCGCGCAGCCCGGCCTCGGAAAGCTCGAGCCAGCCCGGCTCCACCGCCACCGGCTGCGTCGAACCGACAAGCACGAGCGACACGCCGTGCCGCCGGCCGAGCTCGCGGGCACAGGCCGCCGTCACGCCCCGCGCGCCGCCGGTCACGAGCCAGCACGCGCCGGAGGCCAGAGCCGACAGGTTCCCAGCCGGCGGCGCGGCGGGCCGCTCGACCGCCTGGAGGGTCACCCTGCGACCGTCGACGATGCCCACTTCCACCGGACCGGCGCCGGCGGTCATCTCGGCGAGCACGGCCGCGGCCGATTCGGACTCGGGCCGCGTGGCAGCCGTGTCGATCACCCGCACCCGCAGTTCGGGAAACTCGCGAGCCAGCCCCTTGAAGAGGCCGGCCAGCCCGCCGCTGGTGGGCTCGCCGATCGTGCCGGCGAGGCCGAAGCCGCCGCCGAGATCGCAGACACCGGTGAGGCTCGAGGCACCGACGTCGCCGGCCCGCGAGCGGGCGGCGATCCACTTCTGGCAGGCGCTGAAGGCCGCCGTGACCGCCTCGCTTGCAGCCTGGCCGCGGGCCGCCACGACGACGAGATGCCGCACGGCGCCGGCCGCTTCGGCGCGAGCAAGCGTGAACGCGGCCGCCTCCGGGTCGGCCACCGCCGCCTCCTCGATCGACACGGGTACCGCGCCCGAGGCGGCGAGCTGCCGCTCGAGCGCGTCGGCGAGCGGACCGGTGCCGAGCACGGCCACCCGTTCATCGCGCAGCGATCGCATCGCCACCACCGGTCCGAGCCCGACGAGCTCGATTTCATACCTGCGGGTGACGGCAGCGGCAGCGGTCCCCTGAGCGGCGCGCTCGGAAGTTGCCACCGGCGCACCGGCCTGCTCCGTCGACCGTGCAGCCCGCTGGCCGGTCCAGGTCGTTCCCAACCCGCCGCAGCGTCCGGCCCAGTCGCGACCCCACGGGCCTCCGCTGGTCACGGCCTCGGTGGCACCGCCGCCGACGGCGAGCCAGGGGCACGCGGCTGACAGCGTGTCGCAGGCCGCCGGCTCACGGGCGATCAGCCTCGCGATCACGCCCGACGCCGAGGAGTCGCCATCACCGAGCGCCACCCGCACGAGCGGCCCCATCCGCTCCGCCCGCCGGATGCTCGCGCCCGCCGGCTCGACCGAACCACTCGCATCGATCTGAATCCCGCCCTCTGCCGAGGCCACGACCAGCCCCCGCGGGCGGCGGGCCGCGGCCACAAGCAGCCGCTCGGCATCGGCGAGCGAACGGCACCCGGTCACGATCCGCTCGACGAACTGGCCCGGGGGCGAGTCGGTGGCGGCACCCAGGGCGACGAAGGCCATGATCCCGGCGTCGTTCCAGCCGAGGAGGGCCCCGGGCAGGCCGGCCGCAGACACGAGCGTTCCGGCGAGGCCGTCGTGGTCAAAAGCGTTCACTGCGAGGTCGGCATGCCGGCCGAAGCAGGCCAGGAACCCGGCCGCACCGTCGGTCACAGCCGCCGGAGTCACGAGTACCAGATCGCATCCGCCGACCGCGGCCGCGGGCGCGGCGGCGGCGGCCTGCACGATCGCCTCGTCCACGCGGGCCTCCGTCGCAATCGCGGCGAGCTCTTCGGCCAGTGCCGGCTCGACGGCCACCGCCGAGGCCACCGGCACGGCGGCGGCCACCTGCCGGGCCCAACCGCGGACCGCCGCGGCCTGCTCGCGGCCGATGCCAGGACGGGGCGGACGGTCACCGCCGGCGGCGGGCGAGCCGCCGCGAGGAGTGTCGGCGGGGGCCGCGTCGTCCGATCCGCCGATCCGGGCGACGAGGTATTCGATCAGCGAGCGGAGCGTGGGGAAGTCGTCGAGCGACACGCCGTCTTCGGCCTGGAGGCCATACCGCTGCCCCACCTCGCCGAAGAGCTGCGCCTTGCGGATGCTGTCGATCCCGAGATCAGCCTCGAGGTCGGCGTCGAGTTCCACGATCTCCGCCGGGTAGCCCGTCTGCTCGACCACGAACTCGACCAGGAACCGCTCGAGCTCGCCGGCGAGTGCGGCCGGTGCCGCCGATCGAATCGGGGTGACGCTGCCAGCTGACGGCACGGCCGGGGCCTGCGGCGCGACCGCAGCACTCCTCGACGTCGGCGGCTCCACGGACGCAAGTGCGGTCGTGGTGCCGGCCCCGCCGGCGACCCGCGGCGCGAGATACGCGATCAGATGCCGCAGGGTGGGGAAGTCGTCGAGCGACACGCCGTCTTCGGCCTTGAGCCCGTATCGCTGGCCCACTTCGCCGAACAGCTGCGCCTTGCGAATGCTGTCGATCCCCAGGTCGGCCTCGAGATCGGCGTCGAGCTCCACGATCTCCGCCGGATAGCCCGTCTGCTCGACCACGAACTCGACCAGGAACCGCTCGAGCTCGGCGGCCACGGCCGTGCCGGCGGCTGCCACGCGGTCGCCGCCTGCGGCCCCAGGGAGCCGAGCGGCGCCATGCTGGCCGTTGGCATGGCCGTTTGTGTGCCCAGTGGCATGACCGTTCGCATGGCCGTTGACCTGGCCATTGGCGTGTCCGTGGTGGCCGTTCGC
>JBIIYH010000172.1:0-6023 GCA_044346905.1 Pirellulales bacterium | reverse complement strand
CGGATGCTGTCGATCCCGAGATCGGCCTCGAGGTCGGCATCGAGCTCGACGATCTCCGCCGGATAGCCCGTCTGCTCGACCACGAACTCGATCAGAAACTTCTCGACCTCAGCCGCGTCGGCTGGGTTCGTGGCCTTGGCGGATGGTTTCGTGGCTGTCGCGGTCGCCGCTGTGGCGACGGTCGCCACAGGCGCCGCGATCGCAGCCAGTCGGTTCACACCCACCGTCGCGGTCGGCGCCGGCTTGGCCGCCGGCGGGTGGCCGTTGCCGGAGCCATTCGCGGCACCGTGGCCGTGGCCGTTGGTGTCTCCGTGGTCGCGGCCGTTGCCGGCTTCATGACCGTTGCCGTTGCTCCCGGCTGCGGTGGCCGATGACAGCGGCCGCCCCACCGGCGTGTTCGGCTGCTCGCCGCCCGCCGCCGACCGATTCCGCGCCCGGCGCCGGGCCGTGGCATCGAAGGAGACCACGCTGCCGGCACGAGCGGGAGCCGGAGCGGGGCTCGCGGCGGCCACCTGCGGCCGGGCCCGCAGGCAACCGGCGGCGGCGAGCTGATCGCGGAGCCGCTCGAGGTGCTCGCGGGGCGATCGGCCGCGCTGGTCGAACTGGAGGAACGTGGTGCCCGGCCGTCCTTCGACGATCCGGCGGGCCAGGCCGCTGAGCACGCCCGACGGGCCCACCTCGACGAACGTCCGCACGCCCGCGTCGTAGAGCCGGTTGACGACGTCGATCCAGCGGACCGTCTCGGTCATCTGCCGCACCAGGCTCTCGAGCACGTCGGCCGGCTGGTCGAGCTGCCGGAGGGTGGTGCTGCTGAGGATCGGCATCCGCGGAGCCTGGATCGGCAACGCTCGCAGCGTGGTGGCCAGCTCGTCGGCCGCGGCCTGGAGCAGCGGCGTGTGGAACGGGCTCGGCACTGCCAGCCGCTTCGTCTTCACGCGGCGGGACTCGAGCAGGACCTCGATCGCATCGACGATCCGGGCCGTGCCGCCGACGACGTATTGCTCCGGGGCATTGGCCGCGCAGACCCACGCCTGGCCGGCGAAGGGCTCGATCGCGGCCGCGACGGTCGCGGCGTCGGCGATCACCGAGAGCATGGCGCCGTTCCGCGGGCCGTGACGCTCGACGGCCTCCGCGCGGGCCCGGGTGGCCTTGATGCCGTCGGCCATGCTCCAGCCGCCGGCCGCGGCGAGCGCCGGAAACTCACCGAAACTGTGGCTGGCCAGATAGTCGGGGGCGAACCCGAACTGCTCCAGCACGCCCCAGGCGAGCAGGTCGCCCAGGTACATCGCCCACTGGGTGTCCCAGATCCGCGTGCCCAGGCCGTTGTCGGGCCGCCAGGCGATCTCGGCGAGCGTCTCGCAGCCGGCGACGCGAGCCTCCGCGTCGAGCAGCCGCAGCACCTCGGCCGCCGCCGGCACCTCGACAACGAGCCCGCGGAACATGTCGGTGTATTGCGAACCCTGCCCCGGGAAGATCGCCGCCACGAGCGGCCGACCGGCCGCGGCAGGCTCGACACCCGCCGGCATCGGCTGCGACCGTCCACCGGCCGCGGCGGGAGCGACGGCGCGGCCCGCTGGGGTCGCGGTCGGCACGGGAAGACCGTTGTCGATCACCACATGCCCGGCCTGCTCGTCCTGAACGACCGTGACGCTGCCCGCCCGGAACCCTGACCCGGCGACCGTTGGAATGGCCAGCGGCGCGGCCGCGGCATGAAGCCCGACCGTCGGGGTGTTGCCCGCGGCCAGCGCCGCGGTGCCGGGCATGCTGCCGGTGGCCAGCGCGCGGCTGAGCTTGATCAGGCCTGCGGCTCCGGCCGCCGCGCCCAAGTGGCCGACGAGCCCGTCGAGCCCGCCCGCCACGGGACTGGCGTCGCCGGCATACCGCTCCGCGAGCAGCCGCAGTTCGCAGCCGCTCTGCTTGTGACCACCGGCTGCTGCCAGCTCGACGGCGGTGACGGCCGCGGGCGGGATCGCGGCAGCCTCGCCGGCCTCGCGCACGACCCTCTCGAGCGCCTCGTCACGCGTGCGGGCGGTACCCAGCCGCACGCTGCGGATCACGCCCCGGATCGTGTGGCCTGCGGCTCGCGCGTCGGCCAGCCGCTTGAGGACGAAAACCGCGGCCCCCTCGCCGGCGACGTCGCCCCCCGAGGTGCGGCCGTCGAGCACCGACACCGGCCGGTCCGAAAGGAACCCGCCCAGCGATCGGCCTTCGAAGGCCATCAGGTCCATGCACCGCTCGCCGGCGGCGCAGAGCACCGCGTCGCAGGTGCCCTGACGGAGCATGTCCACGGCCGCCGCCAGCGCAGCCAGGCTCGAGCAGTCGCCGGCATCGAGGGCCAGCGCGCCGCCCATCAGGTCGAAGGTCTTGGTGAGCCGGCTGGCGAGCGTGCTGCTCGTGAAGCTGCCCGTCTCGTCCACGAGTGCCGGCAGCTTCTCCAAGAGCCGCTTCTCGTAGGCCTCGACGATCCGCTCGACGTCGGCGGCCGCCACACCGCGGCCGCGGAGGGCCGCCTCGAGGTAGGTCCGCGTCTCGGGCAGCCGCAGCCCCATCTGGAGCTGATTGGCGAAGTCACCGCCGAACAGCGTGCCCACCACGACGCCGGTCCGCATCCGGTCGAGGCTTTCCGGGCCCCCGGCGTCCTTGATGGCCGCGTCGGCAGCCTCGAGCAGCATGAACTGCAGCGGGTTGGCCGCGGCGATCTGCTTCGGCGGCACCTTGTGCCGCCGCCAGTCATAGACGAAGTCGCGAACGAAGCCGCCGATGTCGCTGGTGGTGTGCCAGCTCCGCGGGCCGGAACGGTCGAGCGCCCGGGCCGCATCCCAGCGGTCGGCGGGCACGGCGCCGATCGCCGTGTCGCCCCGGTCGAGGAGGTCGAAGAAGGATTCGAGCGTGAGCGCACCGGGCAGCACGCAGCCCGCCCCCACGATCGCGATCGCCTCGGCGTCGGGATCCTTGGCGCGCGGTGCCGCCCGGGGCGGGGCCGCCGCGGGCACGTGCTCGGCCAGCGACACGTGGACGTTGAGCCCGCCGATCCCGAAGGCGTTGACCGCGGCGCACCGCGGCGAGCCGTCGGCGTGGGCCGGCCAGGCGAGCGGCTCGGCCGGCACACGGAACGGCCCCTTGGCCCAGTCGAACTCCTCGTTGAGCTCCTTCGCAGTCGTGCCCGGCGGGATCACGCCGTGCTCCATCGCGAGCACCACCTTCACAAGGCTGGCGATCCCGGCGGTCTCGAGGGTGTGGCCGATGTTGGCCTTCACGCTGCCGATCGGGATCTGCCGTCCGGCCGGCAGGTGGCGGCCCATCAGTCGCGAGAGCGCGCCGAGCTCCGTTGCGTCGCCCACCTGGGTGCTGGTGGCGTGGGCCTCGATGTATTCGATGCGGGAGATGTCGGCCTGGTCGGGATAGGCCCGCTCCACGGCCAGCACCTGCCCCTCCTGCCGCGGCGCCCACAGGCTCTTGCCCTTGCCGTCGCTGGCCACGCCCAGGCCGCGGATCACGGCCCGGATCCGGTCGCCGTCGGCGATCGCCCGGGAGAGCTTCTTGATCACGAGGGCCACGTAGCCCTCGGCCGTCACCAGGCCGTCGGCCTCCTGGCCGAACGGGCAGGAGCCCGCGTTGCTCACCGACTGTGCCGCGGAGAAGAGCACGAGGCTGTCCGACTTGCAGTAGGAGGCCCCGCCCACGATCGCCTGATCGATGCTGCCCTCGAGCACGGCCCGGGCGCCGATCGCCATCGCCTGGAGCGAGGAGGCGCAGGCGGCGTCCACCACGAGGTAGGGCCCGTCGAGCTTGAGCGCCTGCTGCACGATCTTGGCGGCGGCCAGGGCGCCCAAGTCGAGCTTGCAGCCCGGCTCGCGGCCGCCGTAGCGGCGGCGGACGGCGGCGGTGATCTCGTCGGCCACGGCGGCCGTCTCGGGGCCGAGCAGCTCGCGGGCGGCTTCGACGTCGGAGAGGTATCGGGCCGTCTCGTCGATCCCGGTCGCGTAGACGATGTCGCCGATGCGCGTGCTGCCGCCGGTGTGTCCGACATACACGCCCGTCCGCCGCTCGGCCGGCATCGCGAAAGGGTCGAGGCCGGCGTCGCGGCAGGCGAGCGAGGCGACCTCGAGAAAGATGGTGTGCGCGACATCGAACCGCTCGAGCATCTCGGGCGTGATCGGGCAGAGAGCGGGATCGACCGGCCGGTCGGAAACCACGGCCCCGAGCTCGGAATAGCTCTTGCCGAGCCGGCTCTTCTCGGGATGGAAGTAGAGGTCGCGGGGGAGCCGCGACTCGGGCAGCCTGCCCCAGGCGGTGCGGCCTGCGACGACGAGGTTCCAGAAGGCTTCGAGGCCGTCGGCTCCGGGGAGACGGCAGGCCATGCCCACGATCGCGAGTGGTTCGTTCACGGTGCGAAAGGTTCCATAGAGAAGACGAAGGTCGTTTCGAATGCCCGGTTGGCGGCAGCGTCCATCCACGCCGCGGGCCTCTGGACAACGCACAGGTTCCAAGCCGGGGCCCCAGGCCACCGTCGAGACAACGCGGCCGCGATCACGTCATCAGACGATCGCCGCTCGTGCGGGCTGCCAACAGAGATGTGGATGGTCGCTGCTCCTCACCTGGGGAGTGCCCATCCATGGCAAACGGTGCCGGTGCCGCGAAGTTTGCGGCCCGAACCACTGTTGGCAGTATGGTTTCCGGGGTAACGCAGTCAAATCGCGGGCGGCCGAGAGGCCTCGAAACCCTCCCGCAGCGGGGTATTCGGGCCACGATTCGTGGCTTCTCGTGACGCTGGGTAAGGTCGAGGAACCATGCACGCCCCCGCTCCGCCAGCCTCGAAAGAAGCGTTTCTCCGCCCGTTGGCGGCTTTCGAGCACCTGATGCTCGCCGACGCCCGCCCGGGGCATCCGATGAACTTCTTTCTCGAGTGTGAGGTCGAGGGGCCGTTGTGCATGGACCGGCTCCGCGGGGCCATCGCCGCCGCGGCCGGCCGCCATCCGCTTGTTCGCAGCCGCGTTGCCCGGCGTGGCGGTCGCCCCCTCTGGCTCACGCCCGACGTCGAGCCGACGGTCGAGCCGGGCGGGCCGGCCGCGTGGCGACCGATCGACATCACCGCGGAGAGCGGCCTCCGGCTGGTGGTGATGTCGGCCCAGCAACGGCACCGGATCGTGATGGTGGCCCACCACGCGGCGATCGACGGCGTGGCGGCGGGCGAGTTGTTCGGCGACCTGTGGGCCTGCTACGACGGCCGCGAGCCGCCGGCCTTCAGCGCCGGGCGTCGTCAGCGGAGTCGGCCTGCCGCCGTGGCCCCGACCGTTTCCAGGCCGTTCAGCAGCACCTGGCCGTTCGTCGCCTTCCGGCCGCAACCGCTGGCTCGGTTTGCGGGATTCCCCGCTGCCGTCGATGGCAGTGACCTGCCGATGGAGCCGCCCTACGCCTGGCACACGCTCGATCGCGATCTCACGACGGCCATCCGGGGCGTGGTCGCCGCGGCTGGATGGTCGCTCAACGACCTCGTCGTGGCGGCCGTGATGCGAGCCGCTGGGCGATGGAACGAGCGGGCGGGCGACCGCGCAGGCAACGTGCGGATCACGCTCCCGGTCAGCCTGCGACCCATCGGCTCCCGCAGCCCCGCCTGCAACGACCTCGGTTACGCCTTTCTCGATCGCACGCCGGCCGAGTGCTCCGACGCCCGCGGGCTGGCTGCCGGGCTGGCAGCGGCCAGCCGCTGGATCGTGGAGAACGACGCCGCGCGGGAGTTCCTGGCCGCCGCCGACGTCCTGTCCCGTCGCCCGTGGCTGTTGCGGGGAATCACGCGGCTGCCGGTCTGCTTCTCGACCGCCGTGGTGAGCACGATCGGCGACCCCTCCCGACGGATGAAAGCCGGCGTCCCGAAGCAGGACGGCCTCGACGCGCCGGACGGCCTCGTGATCCGCCAAATCCGCGGCGTGCCCCCGCTGCGGCCGGGCACCCGCGCGGCGGTGGGCGCGACGACCTACGCGGGCGAACTGACGCTCACCTGCCTCTGCTCGGCTGTCGCTGAC
>JBIIYH010000171.1:0-6091 GCA_044346905.1 Pirellulales bacterium | reverse complement strand
CACCGCCGCTACATCGGCAAGCTCTACGCCAAGGAGGTCGTGCTCTCGAACTTCCCGCACGAGTCGCCGGCCGAGGCCCTCGAGCGGTTCGTCGAGCTCACGCTCCGCACCGACGACGCGCTGTAGAGCCTGATCGCGTTCAGGCACGTTGCCCGACGAGTTGTCCGCGATCGATATGCACAGGCTCGGAGCCGTGCCGGTCGCTCGGCATCAAAGGCCCGCCCTGAGGGCCAGGTCAGTGCACCGCCCGGTTGCGGCCCAGCACGGCCCGCTCCTGCCAGCGGAGCGCGAGGATCGTGACGACCGTCGCCACCGTGATCTGCGTGGCGAGCGCCGCGATCGGGATCCAGATGGCCGGATCGTATGTGCCGAGGTTCTGCCAGAACACGGGCACGCCGTCCGCCTCGCTGCGGCAGCCGCGATGCGCCCAGTAGAGCGGCGAGAAGAGCTTGGCGAGCACGGCGAGCACGCCCCCGCGGATCGGCAGGATCGTGGCCCCGAGCAGGATCTGGGGCGTGATCAACAGCGGCACGGCGAGCACGCCCTTGTCGGTCGAGCGGACGCACGCCGAGACGACGAGGCCGATCGCCGCGCAGGCCACCGCCGCGAGCCAGTTGCAGGTGGCGGAGACGACGGCCCCGCGCCGGTAGATTGCCGCGGGCCCATCTCCGCCGAGCGCCTCGCGCACCAGGAATCCCAGTTCCACCGCGCTCTCGAAAATCACGACCTGCACCGCGAGGACGACGGCCAGGGCCACGACCTTCGCGATCACGTAGGCGGCGAACTGCAGGCCGTGTCGCCGCTCGAGGTCGAGCATCGGCCGCTCCTTGACGATCTCCCGGAATCCCGTCACGAACCCGAGGATGACCATGCAGATGCTCATCAGTGAGAGCCACTTGAACGTCCCGCCGGGATCGGTGATCTCGCGATCCGGCGCGACGGGGAGCGTGTCGGTAAGGGCATCGCGGACGAACCGCTCGGTCGATGGTTCCCGCAGATGGGCGAGCATCTTCGGCTGGCTGTCGAGGAAGACCCGGATCTGGCCGGGAATGCTGGCATCTTGCTCGGAGACCGAGTCGGTGGCGATGGCCTCTGACACCTCCCCCCACACGTCGGCTAGCACCTTCTTCTCGCCGGGGTCGAGGAACCGGGTGAGCATGAGCGGATTCTGGAACGACGTCGCCGCGAAACCCGCCAGCACCACTGCGGCGAGCGCGAGCGGCAGGAGCAGGGACATCGCGATACCCACTCGGTCGCGGAGTGCCGTCTCCAGTTCCCGGCAGAAAAACGTGGTGAACTGGCGGACGAAGCCGGGGATCGAGACCGCCGCGAGCGCGGCCACCCGCTCCGGGGATTCGCCCCGAGGCGACTCGTCGGCCTCCCGGGCCTCCGCCATCGCGCGGTCCTCGGCCAGCCGCTCCCGCCAGCGGGCGGACCAGAAGCCGGGAGGCTTGTCCTCGATGGCGACGTAGACATCCGCGAGCCGATGCACCCCGAAGTGGCCGAGCGCCTCCACGCGGGAGCCGAACCACACCACCGTGCCATGGCCGAGGATCAGGAGCTTGCCGGCCTTGTCGACGTTGTCGAGGTGGTGCGTGACGGCGACCACGGTCGTGCCGGCGCGGGCCCGGTCGGCCAGGAGCGTCATGATCCGGGCCTCGGTGGCCGGATCGAGGCTGGAGGTCGCCTCGTCGATCACGAGCAGGCCCGGGGCGGCAAGCATCTCGGCTGCCAGGCTCGCCCGCTTCATCTCGCCTCCCGAGAGGTCGCCGATCGTCTGGTGCCGGGCCTTGTCGAGGCCGACCTCGGCGACGACCCGATCGAGCGCCGCCCGTCGCTCCGCGGCGGACGCCTGTGCCGGAAGCCGGACCTCCGAGGCGTAGTGAAGCGCCCGCTCCACCGGCAGGGCCGGCGGATTGACGTCCCGCTGCGGCACGTAGCCGATCGCACCGCGAAGGGCGTCGGCCTCGCCGAACACGTCGTGCCCGCCGACGAGCAGACGCCCGCCGGCAAACTCCCGCTCGCCCAAGAGCGCCCGCACCAGCGTGCTCTTGCCCGCGCCACTCGGGCCCAGCACGCAGACGAACTCCCCCGGCGCGATCCGGAAGCTCACGTCGTGGAGCAGCGTTTTCCGCCCGCCGCCTGCGCGGTGGGCGGGCACCGACACGGTCACGCCCTCGGCCGCCACCGCAAGGCCTGGTTGTCGCGGGTTCGTCGTCGGGATCCGGCTCCGCCTACGGCCAGAATGGACGGGCAGCATCGGCGCCCTGCAGCGAAACACCGAGACCCTCCGTGACCCAAGAGGATACCATTTCGATCCGACGCCAATCGCCCCCCCGCTGGCTCGCCGCATGACGCAGCGCCGCACCGATCTCGATGCCCTCCGCGGCTTCGCCATGCTCCTTGGCATCGCGCTCCACGCCTCCTTGAGCTTCTTCGAAGCGCCTTGGCCCGTGCACGACACGCGACAAAGCGCCCTGATGCCGCTGCTCTTGGTAGCCGTCCATGGCTTCCGGATGCCGCTGTTCTTCCTGCTCAGCGGCTACTTCACGATGCTCGTCTTCAGTCGCCGCGGGCTCGCGAGCCTGCTCGACCAGCGATTCAAGCGGATTTTCCTGCCGCTGGTGATCGCGGTGGCGACGATCGTGCCGCTCGACGCCGCGCTGCAGGGCTTCGCGGAACGGTCGATCCCCCCGGAGCCCGCCGTCGCAGAAATCCGGTCCGGCGACGAGGCCGCCGTGCGCCGCAGGCTCGCCACGCCGGGGGCGGTGAAGAGCCAGGATGCCTTCTGGGGCCGCACGCCGCTCGCCTGGGCGTCGCTCGACGGAACGCCGGCGATCATCACCGCGACGATTGAAGCCGGTGCCGATGTCAACGAGAGCAATCGGAGCCGGAGCACGATTCTTCACTTCGTCGCCTACTTCGGTCGAGACGCGGCCGGCCGCCTGCTGGTGGAGGCGGGAGCCAATCCCGGCGCCACAAACGACGTCGGGCGTCCGCCGGCTGCGGCCATGTCGCTCCCTGCCGAGGACGCCGCAGCGTTTGCCCGGCTGTGCGGTCTCCGCGCGATCAGTGTCGACGAGGTGCTGCGCGGTCGCGAGCGGCTCCGGGATCTGCTCCCCGACCGGACGGACGGTGTCCGCACGATCAACGGTCGGCTCGACGACGTGGCCCTCGGCTGGTCACGGCTCGTGTCGTCCGACTGGCTTCGGCTCAGGCTCGGTTCCTGGACGCTCCATCTGATCCAGACGAACGTCTTCGACCACCTTTGGTTCCTGTGGTTTCTCTGCTGGCTCGTCGTCATCTTCGCGGCGCTCGCCGCCACGGGATTGCTGCCCTCGGGCCGCCAGCGGTGGTGGCTCGTGGCGGCATCCTGCCTGCCGCAGGCGGTGATGGGCATGTCGTTGGCCGGCTCCTACGGGCCCGACACGTCCTTCGGCATCCTGCCGAAGCCCCATGTGCTCGCGTTCTACGCCTGCTTCTTTTTCTTTGGGGTTGCCACGTTTGCGCAGGAGGGCATGGCCACCCGGCTCGGCCGGCACTGGAAGCTGCTCCTGCCCGCGAGCGCGGTGCTGCTCGTGGCTGGGCTTGCGACGATGAACGACCGGCTGCTCGCCACCGTCCTTCAGCCGGCCTATGCGTGGACCATGTCGCTGGCCATGATCGGCCTGTTTTGCCGCCTGTTCCCGAATCCCCGTCCCGCGGTGACATGGCTGGCGGATGCTTCGTACTGGATGTATCTCAGCCACGTGCCGCTGGTGCTGGCCGCGCAGCTGCTCGTCCGGCAATGGCCGCTGCCCGCCGGCGCGAAGTTTCTGATCATCCTGGCCGGGGTCACGGCGATTCTGCTCGTGAGCTATCGCTGGTGCGTGCGGTACACCGTGATTGGCACGCTGCTCAACGGCCCCCGGGTGCTCCCGAGCACTCGTCAGTAGCGGTGGTCGTCGGGGTCGTAGTCGGGCGAAAGAATGACGTTTCCCTGCGAATCGGCCACGTACTTGTAGCGGTGGTCCACCAGCCGCCGGAGAAACCGCGAACGCACGACCGCTGAGAAGAACTTCTTGAACGATTCGCCCTTGGCGTCGAGCGGCTTTTCGGAGGCGAACGTAAACATCGGCAGCAGCATCTCGTCGTGGATGGTCTCGTTGTGCCACACGTTCTGCGGCGGATCGAACGGGTTTCGCGGGTTGGCCGCGGAGTTGTCGTAGGCACACTCCGCCTCGAACCGCGTGCCGGCCGGAAACCGGCGCGGTTTCTCGAGGTCGTACGGCGACTGCCAGTTGTAGTCCCACTGCGGCACTCGCAGGACCAGCAGCGGCTGCTTCTCACCCGGCAGCGTGGCCTTGATCTCGACCCACCGGGCGAGTTGGTGCGCGTGGGGCACGGCGCCCACGAAATCCGCATCCCGGGGGAGCGTGTAGCTGCCGCGGACGCGGAAGTCGGTGACGCCCGGGGGCACCACCGCAAACTCGCCACTGAGATAAATCATGTTCATCACCTTGCGCGGCGGCTGCCTAGCGAGCCAGATGCCGACGCGGCTCGAATCAGTTTCCAGCTTCCCGGTGCGGACATAATGCACTTGCACCGCGATGTCGCAGCCTGCCGGAATCACCACCGCCGCATCGGCCGGGGCGACCGTCGCCCGGACGCCCGGCACGAAGCCGCCCACGAACGCGGCCCGCGGCTGGCCGTCGTCGCGAATGGGCGGCACCCGGAACCCGATGCCATGGGAATCCTGGAAGCCACCAGCCCGGTCATCGGGATGGCTGAAGCCATCGCGGCCGCCGTGCTCCCGCACGGCCTCTTCCGCCGTCTCCCGCGGCAGGTGGCCCAGCAGCGCGTGGTGCACGACTTTGCGATTGCCGGGTAAAAACTGGATCGCCCGAAGCCTCAAGTCCTCGCCGCGATCGAGCGGAAACACGATGTGGCGGTAGACGTCGTTGCCGTGGGCACCGAGTTGCGTCGGCTGCGGTTGCTCGAGGACGATATCGGGGGGCCCGAGGTCCTCCTGGAAGGCCGAGTAATCCGGGAGCGGCGGAAGCTTCGGCGTGTCGGCGGGATTCCCCTCCGGCTTGCCGGTGGCCACCCACTGCCGCAGCATCGCCAGGTCCGCGGCCGTCGGCGGCTTCGGCCATGTGTAGTCGAGATCGCTCTCGATCTGGGCCGGTGGCATCCGCCGGGCTTGGATCTCCTCGATCGCGACCTCCGCCCACTCGACCGCATCGTCGTAGCTGAGCAAGTCGAAGGGACCGGCCTGATTCGGGCTGTGGCACTTCTGGCACTGGGCGTGGAGGAACGGCAGGACGTCCTAGAAGAACGTCGGCGCGTGCGGGGCCGCGGAAGCCGCGTGTGCGGCCGGCCGCTCCGGCCGATCGAGCGGGCAGCCGGCGGCCTTGGTCTTCGGCTCGCGGATGTCGCGGCCGGCGAGCAGGTCGCCGATCGCGTTGGCGAGTTCCGGCTCCGCATCGCCGGGCGTCATCACGCCGCGGAGTTTGTAGCGGTCGTCGATCCGGCCGGCGTAGCGAATCCTCCGGTCACGGTCCACGAGCACCACCTCGGGCGTGGTCGTGGCGTCGAGGGCCTCGGCCAGCGCGAAGTCGGGGTCGAGGTGGATCGGGAACGCGATCCCGAACTCGCGGCGGTAGGCCGCGATCTCCGCGGGCTCGTCGTATTCGCAGACGATGCCCACGAACCGGATCCCGGCGCCGGCGAACCGCTTCGCCAAGTCCTGGAGCACCGGGGCATATTCCTGCGCGAGCGGGCAGGCAGGATGAAGAAACGCGAAGCAGACGGCCCGGCCGTCGGCGCCGAGCAGGTCGGCAAATGGGATGCCCGTGCCGTCGAGCCCGCGCACCACGAGGCGTTCAGCGGGCAGCGGCTCGGCTCCCGAGGAGACCGCGGCCACGATCGCCAGCCAGCAACACGAGAGGGACCGTGCGAGACACCGATTCATAGCCTCAGCATAGAACCGATCGCTGCACTCCACCACCGCCGACCGGTTGCCGCCACGGATCACTCGGACCGAGCGGGCGTGGCCGGCGGGGGCTCAAGTTGCTCGTCAGCGGCGGGCGGCGTCGAGCGGCTCGGCGGG
>JBIIYH010000169.1:0-6125 GCA_044346905.1 Pirellulales bacterium | reverse complement strand
AAGACGATCGCGTGGTTCCAGAGCGTGCGGCTGGCCGACTACCGGGCGCCCACGCCGAACTACTGAACCGACCTTCTCGGTCGCGATCCAAGCCCCCGTGCGGCGCGGTGACGCCACCACCGGGCCGCCGCGACCGCCGCGATCCCCGCCGCCAGGCCCGCGAGGTCGCAGGCCCAGTCGAGCGGCTCAGCCGAGCGGCCGAACCAGGGCTGGGTGATCTCGTCGGCCGCCGCGAATGCCGCCAATCCCGTCGCCAGGCCGGCGAGGCTCCGAAGTGACCACCGCCCCGACGCGGCGAGCGCAGCCGCCGTCAACAGGCCGAGCGTGCCGTAGGCGAGCAGATGGAGCGTCTTGTCGGAAGGGGGGTTCGGCCCGAGCAGCCGCCCGGGCTCCGGGTAGTGGGTCGCGAACACCAGCACGAGCGTGTAACCGATCGTGAGGGCGAGCAGCGGCCTGAAGCTCCGCCGCGGGCGGGAATCGGTCACGGGCATCGAGCGGGGCGAAGGGAGGCGGGCGTGAGTCCGGGCTGCCGGGCTGGAGACCCGATTGACCCGGAGTTTACCCCCGGTTTTTGCTCTTCGCCCACCGGGCCCGCTCCGCTATCTTCCCGCCCCCAACGGCCGCCCCCGCGGCCCGCCCGAATGCCCGAGGAGAGTGCTTGCCCATGAACCGCCAGGAACTGTCGGCCGTCGTGCTCGAACTGCTCGAGAAGGAGACCGGCGAGACCTATCCCGAACTCGCCGAAAAGACGTCGTTGCGGGACGGACTCAACCTCGACTCGCTCGACATGGCCGGGCTCGTGCTCCACGTCGAGAGCCGATTCGGGATCCAGATCGAGACGGAGCTCTTGGAGCGGATCGCGACCATCGGCGACATGCTCGACGTGCTCGAGGAAAAGCTTGCCGCCAAGTCGGGCCGCCAGGCCGCCTGACGGCCCGGTCCATGGCCGGCACAGGGGAGCCACCCATGATTCAGCAGTCGTCGATCCAGCCCGCTCCAGGCTGCCTGATCGAGAGCCATGCGCTCCTCGAATGCCGGCTCTCCGAGATGGGCGAGCTTCGCGGCCGGGCCGCTCCGGCTGGTGCTCCCGCGCTGCCGCCGCGGTTCCTCCGGCATGCCGACGAGCACACGGTCGTCGGTCTGCATGCGGTGCTCGAGGCGATCGCCGCCGGTCCGCCGCAGGCTGATCTGTCGTGGCACGCGGTCGTGGCCGCGGCCTGCCAGCCGGGGCGGCTCGCCGCCGCCCGCACGCTCGCCCAGTTGCCTGCCGGCGGCGCGGCGACGGTCTCCCCGCACGTCGTGCCCCAGTGCTCGCTCCACTCGGTGGCCGGCGCCGTGAGCGTGGCCCTGGGCATGCACGGCCCGCACCTCGGCGTCGGCGGCGGGCCCGACGCACTCGCCGAAGGTCTGTTCGCCGCCGCCACGCTGCTCACCCATGGCGATCCCGGCTGCACCGCCGCCTGGCTCGTGGCCACCGACTGGGACGAGGAGCCCGCGCTCGATCCGGCGGGCAGCCCCCAGGCCGATCCGGTCTGCCGGGGTCTGGCGATCAAGCTCGTGCCGGCGGGCGATCCCGGCGACGACGGCGAGCGACACCCCGGCCTGGCCCTCGGCGTGCGGCTGCCCGCGCGGCCCCAGGCCGGCCCGCGGCTCCACGAGCCTGCCGGCGGGCTCGTGGCCTTCGCGCGGGCCTTGGCAATGTGCGAGGAGGGGGGAGCGCTTGCGGCCTGGACGATCGCCTGCCCGTGGGGGGGCGAGATCCGCGTCAGCTCCCGGCCGCTCGCGCCGGTACGCCTGCGGGGGGCCGCATGAGCGGGTTGCCACGGCGCACGAGCGACGGACGGGAGCCGGTGGTGATCACCGGCCTGGCCGCCGTCTCCCCGCTGGGATCGACCAGCGAGCTGATCTTCGACCGGCTGTTCGCCGGCGTCTCGGGCGTGCGGGAGATCGAGATCGACCCGCGGGCCCGCACCGAGGCGCGGTTCGCCGCCCCGGTCGCCGAGATCCCCGTGCCGGCCGGGATCGAGCCTGCAGAGTTTGCCGCGCTCGATCGGCTCGAGCAGCTGTGTTTGTCTCCGGTGGCCGGGGCGCTCGCCGACTCGGGAATCGAACGCGGCCCCGGTGGCCCGCGGATCGGCCTGGTGCTGGGCTTGGGCGCCGAGCACCTGAAGGCCTGGGAGCTCGACTTCCTCGCCGGCGGCACGGCCGTGTTCGAGCCGCGTCGCGATCCGACCATCGTCCACCGGCTGGCCGCCCGTACCGGTCTCACCGGGCCGGCGGTGACCGCGGCTGCCGCCTGCGCCTCCAGCGGCTACGCGCTGGCCCTGGCCCGCGCCTGGATCGACGCCGGCCAGGTCGATGCCTGCGTGGCGGGCGGCTGCGACATCCTCAGTCCGACCGCGATCGCCGCCTTCTACAACCTCCGGGCGCTGTCGCGGCGGGCCGACCATCCGGCCAAGGCCTCGCGGCCCTTCGACCGCGATCGCGACGGCTTCGTGATGGGGGAAGGGGGCGGGTTCTTCGTGCTCGAGCGCCGGGCCGATGCGGTCGCCCGTGGGGCCCGGCTCCGCGGCGAACTCGCCGGCATCGGGATGTCGAGCGACGGCGTCCACATGGTCACGCCGAGCGCCGACCCCGCCCAGGCCGCCCGGGCGATCGCGGCGGCGCTCGCCGACGCCGGCGTGTCGCCTGCCGAGGTCGACTACTTCAACGCCCATGCCGCGGGCACGCCGGTGGGCGACGTGGCCGAGGCGGGGGCGATCCGCCTGGCCTGCGGGGAAGCCACCGATGGGATTCCCGTGAGCTCCACCAAGAGCATGACCGGCCATCTCGTGAGCGGGGCGGCCGCCTTCGAGGCGCTGGCCTGCCTGGGGGCGATCGAGCGGCAGGCCGTGCCGCCGACGGTCAACCTCGACGAGCCAGACCCTGCCTGCCCGCTCTGGCACGTGCCGCACGTGGCGCGGCCGCACCGCGTGGCCGTGGCGGCGAGCAACTCCTTCGGCTTCGGCGGCTCGAACCTCTGCCTCGTGCTCCGCGCCGCCTGACGTCATCCAGACCACCTCTCGATCCAGAGCCCCGCACCACCAGCCCCGAGGAGCCCGCCATGACCTACCCCCCGCGCCACCTGCCCCCGGCCGCCACCGCCGACATCGACGCGCTTTTGGCCGGCCTCGTGGCCCGCTGGCACGAGGTCGATCCGGCCCACACCGAGCAGGGCTTGAGGGGCCGCGTCTGCGACCTGCACCGCTTCAACTTCCTGCTCTGGCACGAGGAGGACATCGCCCGCTCGCCCGACGTCACCGATGCCCGGATCGCGGCAGTCAAGCGGGCGATCGACCGCTACAACCAGGCTCGCAACGACGCGATCGAGAAGCTCGACGACTGGCTGATCGGCGAGCTGGCCGCCCGCGGCATCGCCGCCTCGTCCTCCGCGCCGGCCGCCACCGAGACGCCGGGCGCGGCGATCGACCGGCTCTCGATCCTCGAGCTTCGCCGCTACCACATGCGGGAGCAGGTCGAGCGGGCCGACGCGACGCCTGAGCACCGGGCCAAGGCGGCCGACAAGCTCGTCGTGCTCGACGCCCAGCGGGATCACCTCGTGGCGGCGGCCGACCGGCTCATGGCGGAGATCTTCTCGGGCCAGCGGCCGCTGCGGGTGTTCCGCCAGATGAAGATGTACAACGACCCGACGATGAACCCCTACCTTTACACCGCCGCCAAGGCGGCCTAGCGCAAGGCCGCTACTTCAAGCAGTTGGCCAGGGCCAGGAGCGCGTAGGCAGTCGTCAGCACCGGCTCACCTTCCATCCAGCGCTCGTTGGCGTTGGTCCAGGAGCCGTCGGCCCGCTGCCGGCTGACGATCGCGGTGGTGAGTTCGTCCCGCCAGTCGTGCTCCTTGCCCGCGGCGTCGGTGAAGCGGTCGCCTCCGAGCACACCCAGGGCCTTCGAGGCGGTGTGAAAATAGTAGTACAGTCCCGCCTGGTCCATGCCCGGGTTTTCCTCGAACGTGTAGTGCTTCTTCAGCCACTCCGTGGCCGCCTTGACCCGTGGGTCGTCTTTGGTGAGGCCCGCGAAGATCATGCTCTTGAGTCCGGCGTAGGTCATCGAGGCGTAGCTGCGCAGGCCGCCGTTGGCCGTCGTGCCGGCCTGGCTCTCACCGCCGGCGGCCGGCGTGTAGTAGAAGCCGCCGTCGGGGTTCTTCTCGGGGAAGGGGAGCGGGTTGTGGGGGCCGGGCAGGTTCTGGGCCCGCGACACGAACACCAGCGCCCGCTGGATGGCCGGGTCGTTCTCACTCTCGCCGACGGTCCGCAAGGCCTCGATCATGAAGGCGGTGTTGGAGAGATCGGGCCGCGACTTCTTGCCGTAGCCGGCGCCGCCGAAGGCGGGATCCGCCGCCGGCTTCCCTTCGTCGTCGTCCCACTGGAGCTTCTTCACATACTTCACGGCCCCGTCGATCTCCTCGGCGAGCCGCCCCTCGGCGTTGCAGGCGGCGAGCGCCAGCATCGCGATCGAGGTCTCGTAGTTGGCCACCGGCGAGCCGGGCGAATAGATCCCGCCGTCGGGCTGCCGGAAGGTGAGCAGGTAGTCGAGGGCCTTCGTCACGACCGGGTCGTCGGCCGGCGTGCCGCTGCGGACCAGGCCCGTCACCGCCAGCCCCGTGACCGCCGGTCCGAGGTCGGCCTTGAAGCTGCCGTCTTCATCCTGGCACGTCGCCAGAAACGCCGCGGCCTTGGCGATGGCCTGCTTCACGGCCGCCTCGTCGGCGGCCGGCGCGACGCCGGGCAGGAGCGTGGCGACGAGAGCGAGCGAAGCGACGAAACGCGCGGGCATGGGTGAGGCTCCTGGGAAGGTGACGACTGGCAGGTGCGGCCATCGCAAGGATAGGCACGGCGGCCGGCGACAGGAACCGGCCGGCAGGGCATGCACGCGGAGGATTTTTCCCCGGCCCGGGGAATAATCAGCCGGCGGTTGAAGGGGTGGGGGACGGAGGGGGCGACGAAGGGGGCGACGAAGGGGGACAGTCCCCGCGGCGGGGACAGTCCCCGGGGGCGATCACGACGGTGCGATCAACGGGATCGTCTGTCGTCCGTTGCGCCGGTAGACCCGAAAATCACGGTCCAGCGTGAAGACGGCCGTGTCGGCGTGCAGTTCGCTCATGCGGACGAGGCAGACGTCGGCGAGCGTGGCCGGCAGGTCGCGGTATTTCCTCAACAGCCGGCGCAGGGCTGCGACCTCGGCGGGAACGTCGAAATCGCAGAGGAGTTCCCCTCGCTCCACGAGCGCGAGGATCAGGTCTGGATCGAGCCCGCCCCGCTTCAGTACGAACATCGCCTCCGTCAGGACGGGCTCGCAGGTGACGAGGGGGTCGGCCAGTTCGCGAAACCGATCGCAGGCCCAGCCGTGGTGCTGCGAATCGCGGTCGAAATACGCGACCAGCGGGCCGGTGTCGGCGATCACGCGGCTCACTCGCCGAACCCGCGGAGGATCTCGCGACTCGTGGCCAGGTCGGGCCGGCCGCTGCCGCCGGCACCGCACAAGTCGCGGGTGCGGTCGTAGAGGCTGCCTCTGGCGGTGCCCTTCCGCAGCCGCGCGGTCACCGCCTCGCGGATGAAGGCCGACACCGACTTGCCCGCCTGACGCGCCTCCCGCACCAACCGCTGCTTGACCTCTGCGGGCAGTTTGATCGTGAGCGTCTCCATGCCCGTATGGTAATACGATCTGCGCAAAAAGCAATACGGCCACGGCCCTGGCCCAGCCCCGAAACCTGCGTTCGGGCGGTCAGCGTCGCGCAGGTTCCGCAGCGGGCCGCGGGGCCGGTTCCACCAGCCAGATCGCCACCGCGCCCAGGGCGTAGACGAGGCTCGTGACCGTGCCGATCCGCACGTAGTCGCCCCCCATGGCCGCGAACAGGCTGCCGGCCGCGAGCACGCCGGCGGCCGTCACGAAGCGGCCGAAGTTGTAGGCCAGGCCGCTGCCGGCGGCCCGCACCTCGAGCGGGAAGATCGCCGGCAGGTAGACGGCCAGCCAGCCGAAGAAGAGCGTCGAGACGAAGCCCTGCAGGCAGACGATCTGGCGAAACCAGGGCTCGAGCGGCGCCGTGAGGTTGAACATCGCGAGCGTCGCGGC
>JBIIYH010000168.1:0-6132 GCA_044346905.1 Pirellulales bacterium | reverse complement strand
AACACCTGCCCGGTGGGCGTGGCCACCCAGGATCCGGAGCTCCGCAAGAAGTTCACCGGCCAGCCGGAACACGTCGTGAACTATTTTTTCCTGCTCGCGGAGGAGGTCCGCGAGATCATGGCGAAGCTCGGCTTCCGCACGATCGACGAGATGGTGGGCCGGGTGGACCGGCTCGACACCCGGGCGGCGATCGCCCACTGGAAGGCCAAGGGGCTCGACTTCTCGACGATCCTGCACCGGCCCGAGGTGCCCGCCACCGTCAAGACCCATCACTCCGAGAGCCAGGACCACGGGATCGAGCGGTCGCTCGACATGACCACGCTCCTGGGCCTGTGCAAGCCGGCCCTCGACGATAAGAAGCCCGTCTCGCTCGAACTGCCGATCCGCAACATCAACCGCACGGTGGGCACGATCCTGTCGAGCGAGGTGACGAGGCGGTACGGGGCCGGCGGCCTGCCCGACGGCACGATCAAGATCAACTTCCGCGGTACAGCCGGCCAGAGTGTGCTGGCCTTCGGTGCGCCCGGCGTTCAGGTGAGCGTCGAGGGCGACGTCAACGACTACTGCGGCAAGGGCCTGTCGGGCGGGCGGATCATCGTCAGGCCCGACCGGGCGGCTCCCTTCAAGGCCGAGGACCAGGTGATCGCGGGCAACGTGGTGGCCTACGGGGCGACCGCGGGCGAGATCTACCTCCGCGGCCGCTGCGGCGAGCGGTTCCTGGTCAGGAACTCGGGCGTGGAGGCGGTCGTGGAGGGCACGGGCGACCACGGTCTCGAGTACATGACCGGCGGCCGGGCGGTGATCCTCGGCCGCACCGGCCGCAACTTCGCGGCCGGCATGAGCGGCGGCATCGCGTATGTCTGGGATCAAGACGGCAGCTTCCCCACCCGCGTCAACATGGAGATGGTGGAACTCGAGCCGCTCGATGGCCAGGATCTCGACTACGTCAAGCGGATGATCACCCGCCACGTCGAGTTCACCGGCAGCACCCGCGGCCGGGAGATCCTCGACCGCTGGGAGGCCGAGCAGTCACGGTTCGTCAAGGTGATGCCCACCGATTACAAGCGGGCGCTCGCGGAACTCCGCAAGCTCGCGGAACAGGAACAAGCCGAGGCCAGGGAGCAGGAGAAGGTCCATGGGTGACGTTCGCGGATTCATGAAGTACGACCGCAAGGTGTCGGGCTACGCCCCGGTGACCGAGCGGCTCAAGCACTACAACGAGTTCCTCACGATCCTCCCGGAGGAGGAACTGACGAAGCAGGGCGCCCGCTGCATGGACTGCGGCGTGCCCTTCTGCCACACCGGCTGCCCGCTGGGGAACATCATTCCCGACTTCAACGACCTCGTGTATCGCCAGCAGTGGCACGAGGCGAGCCAGCGGCTCCACGCCACCAACAACTTCCCCGAGTTCACCGGCCGCGTCTGCCCCGCCCCCTGCGAGTCCGCCTGCGTACTGGGGATCAACGAGGATCCAGTGGCCATCAAGCAGATCGAGATGGCGATCGCCGACCGGGCCTTCGACGAGGGCTGGGTGATCGCGGAGCCGCCGGCCGTGCGGACGGGCAAGCGGGTGGCGGTCGTGGGTAGCGGCCCCGCGGGGCTGGCCGCGGCGCAGCAGCTCAACCGGGCCGGCCACCTCGTGACCGTGTTCGAGCGGGCCGACCGGCCGGGCGGGCTCCTGATGTATGGCATCCCCGACTTCAAGCTCGAGAAGTGGCGGGTCTGGCGGCGGATCGAGCAGATGCGGGAGGAAGGGGTCGAGTTCCGCTGCGGCGTGAACGTGGGGACGGATGTCAGCACGCAGTCGCTCGCGCAGGAGTACGACGCGATCGTGCTCACGGGCGGCGCTACGCTCGGCCGCGACCTGCCGATCCCGGGCCGCGAGCTCGAGGGCGTGCACTACGCGATGGAGTTTCTGCCGCAGCAGAACAAGCGGAACGCCGGCGACGAGGTGCCGGCGCAGATCCTGGCCGAGGGCAAGGATGTGATCGTGATCGGCGGCGGCGACACGGGCAGCGACTGCGACGGCACGAGCAACCGTCAGGGGGCCAAGAGCCTGACGCAGTTCGAACTGCTCCCGCAGCCGCCCGACCTTGGCAAGTATCCCCGCCGCGTCGAGCGGCCGCAGGGCACGCCCTGGCCGCTCTGGCCCCAGATTCTCCGCACGAGTTCCTCGCACGAGGAGGGCTGCCGCCGCGAGTGGGGCATCCTCACCAAGGAGTTTCTGGGCGACGAGCAAGGCCGGCTCCGCGGGCTCAAGACCGTGCGGATCGAGTGGTATCAGGATTCGGCCACCGGCCAGCAGAAGTTCAAGGAACTGCCGGGCACCGAGCAGGAGTGGCCCTGCCAACTCGCGCTCCTGGCGATGGGCTTCGTGGGGCCAGAGAAGGTCGGGCCGATCGCCGACCTCGGCCTCGAGCTCGATGCCAGAGGCAACATCAAGGCCGGGGCCGACTACATGACGAGCAAGGCGGGTGTGTTCGCGGCGGGCGACATGCGCCGTGGCCAGTCGCTCGTCGTGTGGGCGATCCACGAGGGGAGAGAGTGTGCCCGGTCGGTCGATCTCTGGCTGATGGGCCAGACAAACCTGCCGAGCACCATGGCCGGCGAGTTCGCCGTGCATGCGTGACCGCTCGCCCGTCAGGGAAGCGGCGTGACCGCGACGGAAATCGTTCCGTCGCGTTCGGGCAGTCGCCCCGGCGGCCCGTTGAGCCGCAGGAAGAGCGGCCCGTCGGCCGCGGCGGTCAGTTCCCCCTGCGCTCCGCTCGCGAGCACCACGAATCGCGGCGGCTCGCCCTCCGCCGATCGCTCCACCCACTGGCCGATCAGGAGCCGGCCTGTCGGCTGTCCGCGATACCACTCGAGCGAGATTCCGTCGGCCTCGCTCTCGAGCGGCGTGACGGTGCCGGAGATCGCGTCGGTCACGCTGCCCAGGCCCACGCGGCCCGTCGCGGTGAAGGCATACCGCCGGCCCGCGGCGGCCGCGACGCCTGAGTTTTGCCAGCCCTGCGAGGCATCGACCGTGAGCGTGACCCTCCGGGTGAGCGGCAGGCCGGGCGACCAGTCGATCGCCATCCGGGAAAAGTCCCAGCCGTAGTCGATGTCGTCAATGAAGGCGGCGTAGTCGCGGGCCGCGCGGTCCGGATCCCAGCCCGGCAGGGCGGCGAGCCGGGCGTTGAAGTCCGGGCCGAGCGGGCCGCGTTCGAGGGCCGCGAAGCCACGAGCGTAGGCCGGATGGTTGGCAAGCATCGCCACCGCCGCCCAGCTGGCCGCATAGTCGGCGATCGCTCCGTGCCGGCCGACCGGGAGGGCGAGTACCGTTTCGAGCGCGGGCAGCCCCCGCTCGGATCGCAGTTCGCGGAGCTTTTCGATTCGGCCGAGCTGCTCGACGTCGTCTGGCTTGGCAGGGATCGGCGTCCACGCGAACCGCACCGCGTCTCCCTCGCGCGCGAGCCGGTGCGTCGCCAGATACTCCGCGATGCCCTCGTTGTACCAGACCGGTGTCGCGAGCTCGCGGAGCGTGAGCGTGAAGGCATGCACGCCCTCGTGCAGGAGAAGATGCCGCCGGTAGGCGGGGTTCGACTGGTCCATCAGCCAGAAGCGATTCCGGTCGCAGAAGCCGTTCTCGAAGGGGGGCAGCGTGTCGGGCAGCAGGCCGGCGGTCCGGAACCGCTCCCGATCGACGACGAGACAGCCGAAGCATCGCCAGTCGGCGTGGTCGGCCGGGTTCATGCCGTAGTGGCCGCACCAGGCCGTGAACGCCTCGTCGAACACGGCCGGCAGTTCGGCGACGCCATCCCCGTCGCGAACCGGCCGGTCGGTGGCGAGCACGAGGTGTCGCCCCTCGAGCAGCCGGAGGCCTGCCTCGCGGGCAAGCCGAGCGAGCGGCCCGATGTCCGCGGGAGCTGCGGCGGCGGGGCAGGCCAGCGGGAGCAGGGCGGCCAGCGCGAACGCCGTCAGGAGTCGGGGCGGACATCTCATGCTGCCCAGTTCACCCAGGCTGGGGCAAGGCGGCAAGCGGATTGCCCGCCACGGCGAACCAGCGAGGCTGCGCGGTCTCCGGCTGACCACAAATATTGGGCTCCGCGAGCCGATCCTTCGCAACGGGCCAACAGGCAACCGCTCTCGCCTCGGGGGGCGGGGATGGTCATCATCCGCACCCTCGAGCGGAAGGAGAAGGACGGCGTGGAGCGAGGCGGGAAGGCAGCGGCAATCCTGAAGCGACGCGACGGCCTGCCCTGGGTCGTGGTGGCGGTGGCCTGCTGCTGCGCGGCGCTCGTTGCCGATGAGCCGGCCGCCGCCCCTGCGCCCGCGGCCACGAACGCTGCCCCCGGCGTGCCCGCCTCCGCGCCCCCTGGCGTGCCCGCCTATTGGCAGGCGCCGGCCTTGCCCACGGCCGTCATCCAGGGAGGCGTGATCCCGCCGGGCTGGCAGCCGCAGGCCCTGCCCTATCAGGGCGTCGGCCCCGATGGCAAGCCGCTGACGATGTACTTCGCGCCGACCTACGTGTTCACCTACCAGTCCGGTCCGCCGGTGATGGGCGTGCCACAGGTCAACCGCACCGTGCCGGGCCGACCTCCCGTGCCCACGGCACCGGTCGCCTCGGGCTGGAACTACGCCACCACCGGCGTCCCGCCCGCGGCCACGGCCTTGCCGGCTGGTACGGTCACTCGCTACCAGCCGCCCTACCAGTTTCCGGGCGACTCCCGGGCCCTCCAAGGCGCCGCCCTCGTGCCCCCTGGGCCGCTGCCGGTATCGCAGCCGCCGGTCGGCGAGTCTCCCTGGGGCGGTGCCGGACCGCCCGTGCCCAACACCCTCGCCCCGCCGCCGACCCAGTGGGTGCCCGCCGCGCCGCAGGCACCGCCGACCGCGTCCTCGCCAGTGGGCTCGCCGCCGGCGGGCCAGTGGGTCGCACCCGTCGCGATCGGTGGCGCGACGGCAGCCGCCATGCAGCCGTCGCCAGCACCGGCTGCCCCGCCAACTCCGCCGCCGGCCTTCTCCGGCCCCGCCCCGCAGATGCAGCCGCTCCAGCCGCCCGCGAACCCGCCGACCGTGCCGATCACGCGCCACGCCTGGCGGGTGGTGGGCGTGTACGACGGCGACACCGTCACCTGCCTCGACGAGGCAGGCCTGCAGCAGAAGGTGCGGCTCGTTGGGATCGACGCGCCCGAGAGCAGCCAGGACTACGGCCGCACGTCCCGCGAGGCGCTGGCCGGGATGGTGTTTGGGCGGACGGTCGAGGTGATCGATGCCGGACGCGATGCCAACGGCACGTCGCTGGGTCGGCTGTTCGTGGACGGACAGGACGTGAACCTGCAACTCGTATCGACGGGCAACGCCTGGGCCGACCCCGCGGCCACGGATCCGGCACTCGCGGCCGCCCAGACCGCCGCCCAGTCGCAGCGGCTCGGCCTCTGGGCCCAGCCCGATCCCACGCCGCCGTGGAACTTTCGCTAGGCCTCGCGCGGCCCAGCATCTCGGCGGCTAGCGAGTCGCCGGGGCCACCCAGGAGGCGACGCCGAAGTCGACGAGCCGCGGCCTGCCGTCGCCATCGACGAGCACGTTGCCCGGCTTGAGGTCGCGATGGACGACGCCGCGTTCATGGGCGTGGCCGACGGCATCGCAGACCTCGAGCAGCAGTTCGATCCGGGCCCTCTCGGCCAGCTCCCGCTCGCGGCACCACTCGGTGATCGGGCGGGCGGAGGGGACGAACTGCATGACCATGAAGGGAAGCGCGCGGCCGTCGGCGAGCAGCTGCCTGCCGGCGGCATGAATCCGGGCGATGCCGGGATGCTCGAGCGTGGCCAGCACGTCCGCTTCGCGGCAGAGCCGCCGGGCGGTTTCCTCCGCGAGCGACTCCGGGCGAGCGAGTTTGACGGCGACGCGGCGGGCCGGGTTCGCCTGTGTCGCCTCGTAGACGCGTCCCATGCCCCGTCTCGGCGTTCAAACTCGACGAGCGAGAAGGCTCGCAGGCTCCGATCCCGCATCGCGAGTTTCCCGAGAGATCACCGAGCTCCGGTGAGGGACAAACGCTGACGAAGCGGGCGAAGGGACTCGAACCCTCGACATCCAGCTTGGGAAGCTAGCGCTCTACCAACTGAGCTACGCCCGCGAACCCTCGCAGTCTAACAC
>JBIIYH010000256.1:0-4232 GCA_044346905.1 Pirellulales bacterium | reverse complement strand
TCGCGGCGGCTGGAGGGTCCTGCGGCCACGCCGGCAAGCTTCACGGGCGATCCGGCTGCGAGCGGGCAGGCCGCGTCGAGCGACGCCCGCCCCGACCGCGAGGCGTCCGGCCCGGCGGCCCGGCCGGACGGTGCCGAAGAGACACTCGGCCAGCCGCTTTTGGCCGATGCTCCCGAGGATGGCATGACGCTCCCCTGGCCTTGGGATTCCACAGGCCTGGCCGGCGTCGGGCCGGCACCTGAACTGGCCGCCGACTTCGCTCCCGAGGTGGCCATCGAGATCGCCCCCCCGGCCATTCCGCCCCGCGTCCGGGGCGCCGCGATCCTGCTGGCCGAGCGGGACCGCCCTCCCACGCTGGCGGTGGTGGCCGCGCCGAGTGACACGCGGCGGCTGGTGCCGCGGGCGGCCGCCTACGACATCGCCTTCGAGATGGCTCATGGCGAGTCGCCCTTCATTCCACCGGCGGCCGATCCGGCACTGGCGGTCGCTCGGCCGCCGCTGACGCTCCGCAGCGACGGCTTCGAACTGCTGACCGGTCCTGACAGCGATCGCCGGCCGCGGAGCCTGCGGGAACGGATCCGGGCCGAGGAGGTGCTCGCCGCCATGCCCGCCCCGCACAGCCTCGAAACCACCGGCGGCGACGGCATGCGGCTGGGAGTGTTCACCGTGCGGTCGGGTCGAGCCGTGGGCGGAACGCCCACCCTCCTGCTCGAGGCCGCCGCCTTCGCGGCGGGCCGGCCCCCGTTCCGAACCGAGCCGCTGACGGCCACGCTGATCCTCGACCAGTCGGCCGCCGGCGACCCGCAGGCCTGGCCGCGGATCTGCCGCGGCGTGGCGGCGGTGGCCGGACGGCTCGGTCCTGGCGATCGCGTCAGCGTGGTGCTCTGCGGCCCGCGGCCGCGGGTCGCGGTCCGCGATGCCGCCGCAGCCGAGCTCGCCGCCGCGGCCGGCAACTGGGAAGCGCTTCCGGCGGCCGGATCGTCCGATCTCGACGCCGCGATCGAGGCCGCCCGCAGCGCGGGCCTGCTCGATCGCCGCACCGTGATCGTCGCCCATGCCAACACCCTCGACCGCGGCCGTGGCGGCGTCCGGGAGCTGTTGGCTTCGTGGCACCGCGGCCTGGCCCTGGCTGATGGAGACCCGCCGGCCACTGGCCCGCGGTTCGTGATCCTCGATCCGGCGACGCCGACGGTGGATGCCGGCCCGACCTTCGGCCGCACCAGTCCCGATGCGGTCGCGATTCGCCGCGAGCTGGCGCGACAGGTCACGGGCGACGACACGCTCGTGGCGCGGCAGTGCCGGCTCGAGCTACGATTCGACCCCGCGCGGGTGGCGGCCTACCGGCTGGTCGGCCACCGGCAGTCGGTGGTCGAGTCGCTCGCGGGCACCGAGCCGGCGGCGGTCGATCTGCATGCCGGTGAGACGGTGCGGGCCGTCTACGAAGTGGTGCCCAGGGATGCCCGTGGCCTCGGTCTGGCGACGGCCACCGTCACCTGGCGAGCTGCCGACGGAACCCTGGCCCGCCTGGAGGCCGCCGATCGGGACGCGTCCGATCGGCAGGCGGCGCTGCCGTCGCCCCACGGCTGCGAACTCCTGCTGGCCGCGACGCTCGGCGAACTGGCGGCCGGATCGGCACACGTCGTTCAGCCCCGCGGCACGCTCGCCGCCCTCGCCGCCCTCGTCGACCGCTGGCGGGCCCGCGGCGACCTCACCCCGTTCGGTGAGGTGCTCGCCCGGGAGATCGAACGCCGCGCGACCGCGATGCGGTCGACGCGCGGGCGATGAGCGGCCGCGTTTGACGCCGATCGGGCCACACCCCACAATAAAAACCTCCTTTCCGCAGTCGCTCTCCGGGTTTCCATGCGCGCGATTCTCCCCGTCTGCCTCCCCCTGCTTCTGCTGTCGGTGGCCCTGGCTTCCGAGCCATCGACGGAGTCCGCCGCCGACATGGCCACCCGCGCCCTGCTCGACGCGCTCGAGGAGCGGCAGATGCCCGACATCGCACTGGCCGTGCTCGCCCGGATCGAGACCGACCCCGACGCCTCGGCCGAGTTGAAGCGGGAGGCGGCGTTTCGCCGCGCGGCCGCCCTCGTCGACGTGAGCATGACCGAGGCCGACAGCGGCAGAAAAGCCAAACTGCTCGACGACGCCCAGGCCGCGCTCGACTCCTTCCTGAAGTCAGGCACACCGGACGGCCGTCAGGCCATCGCCGCCTACACCCAAAGGGGCAGGCTGCTGCTCGAGCGCGGCCGGGCCAAGGCCCGGCAAGCGGTTCGGCCGGGCGCCGATGCAAAGACTCTTCAAGCGGAGGCGGCGGCCTTCTTCGACGAGGCCTACAAGAGCCTCAAGGGCACGAGCAAGCCGGGGGAGCCCATCACCACCGTGACCAATGCCGAGGATGCGGTGCTCAAGGTGCTGCGGGAGATCGACGCCAAGCTCGCGGCGGCGGCGCCCAAGCCCGCGCCGCCTCCCAAAGACGATGGCACCGGCAAGCCCCCCAAGCCGCCCAAGCCGAAGGCCCCCCGACTCTCCGCCGCCGAGCAGCGGGAGTTGGAGGCCCTCAAGAGCGAGCAGGCCGTCCTCCGGGGCAAGCTGGTGCAGACCCGGGTCGAGGCGGTCAACACCGTGTTCGAGAAGGCCAACGCCTATCCGGAAAAGTCGAAGGAGTGGACCGAGCTGCTGACCTCGTCGGCGACGATGTACAAGGAGCTCGCCCAGAAGTATCCCACCATGACCTTCGGCCTGCTCGCCGGCTACTACGAGGGCCGCAACTACGCCCTTTTGGAGCAGTGGGACAAGGGCGTGAGCGCCCTCGAGGAACTCGCCGCGATCGATCACAAGGCGGTCGGCGCGGATGCCGCGCCGCTGGCCATTCGCCTCCGGTCGATGGCCCTGAATACGACGCTCGAGTGCCTGCTGGCCCAGAAGAAGTACGATCCGCTCGAGCCGGATGTCCGTAACTTCGCGCTCGAGGACGTTGGCCGGCTGCCCGGCGGCCAACTCGACGCCAACTGGCTCGGGCTCAAGTATCGGGCCGCCAAGCTCTTCGACGCGCAGGCCGACGCCCTGGAGGCCAAAGACCCCAAGAGCCGGGCCGATCAAGCGCGGCTCCAGGCCGATGCCAAGAAGCTCGCCATCGAGGTGGCCAAGGCCAACGCCGACTTCGCCGCGGAGGCCCGCGAACTGTCGGCCAAGCTCGGCAAGGTGGTCGCGGAGGGTGAACGGACGTTCGCGGCGGCCTTCGACGAGGCCAAGGTGGCGTTGGCGACGATGCAGGGGCATGCTGCGGAGGCCAAGGCCGCCGCGGCCGCCCAAGACGCCGCTAAGGAGCAGGCCGCCCGGCAGGCGGCCGCCGAGGCGCGGACGGTGGCCCTTGCGAAGTTCGAGGAGGCACTGAAGCTGGCCGGCATCGCCGAGCCGCTCGCAGCCGATCCGGCCGGCGACGACAAGTTGGCTGCCGGGGTTTCGCTCGAGGACGTCAATCAGAGCCGCTACCTGCTCACCTACCTCTTGTTTCAAGCGGAGAAGTTTCCCGAGGCGGCGGCCATGGGTCGGATGTTGACCGAGCGCTACCCCAACGCCACCGGCAGCCGGCAGGCCGCGAAGGTGGCTTTGGCGGCCTTCCAGCAGGCCGGCCAGCGGGCCGAGGGGGAGGCCCGGCAGCAGGCCCGAACTCAGGCCGCCGCATTCGCCGGCGTGGTGATGAAGACCTGGCCCGCGGAGCCGGAGAGCGCCGACGCGGCGTTGATCCTGCTCAACGGGGCCATCACGGCCCGCGAGCCGCAGGAGATCGTCGCGCTCATCGAGCAAGTGCCGGCCGCCTCGCCCCGGCGGCCCGAGGTGCTGCTGCGGGCCGGCCCGTCGCTGTGGCGTGAAGTCCAGGAGGCCAGGCGGCGAGAGGAAGGCGACCGCCCCGAAGCGGCGGTGCTGGCAGGCTGGCGGGCGGCGACCGTCAAGGCGCTCGACGAGGGGCTCGCCGGACTCGGCGACGTCCAATCGCTGCCGCCGGATCCGCTCGGGACCCTGGCCCTGTCGAGCGCCCTTTCGCGGGTGCAGATCGCCATGGACGACGGCGACGATGCCCGGGCGGCGGCCCTGCTCCAGCATCCCGTCTACGGCCCCTGGACGCTGGTGACCGGAGGCAACGCGGCGGCCGTACCGGCCGCGCTGACCGAGGCCACCCTCACGCTGGCGTTGCGGCTGTTCGTGCAGGCCGGCGACTTCGACAAGGC
>JBIIYH010000167.1:0-6176 GCA_044346905.1 Pirellulales bacterium | reverse complement strand
TCGAACAGCCCCTCGTCGATCGCCAGCACCTCGCTCGTGCTCCCGCTCATGAGCATGATGTCCACGAGCCCATCGGCCACGAGTTCGCGGATGCTCTGGCGATACTCGTGAATCGACTTGAAGGGCCCCGGCCCCGGCACGCCGCCGGACGCCAGCCCCGGTGCCGCCAGGCCGAAGGCCATGTCGGCATCCTTGGCGTCGGCCAGGATGAAGTCGCTGCAGCTTGGATCAGCCAGGATCCGGGCGAGCTTCGCGTCGAGGGTTTTGACGGGGGCGGAAGGCATAGGTGTGAACCACGATAACCCCAAGCCGCCGCACCGCGGGCCTGGCTGAGACAGACTATAATACTTTTACGATTTTGCGTAATCTCCAACGGGTATTGTTCGGGTCTCCGCGGCGACTGCCGCCCCCCCCCGACCCGAGGACACCGATGCAGCCCACCCCATACCGTTTTTCCATCGGCCCCTGGAACATCGGCCGCGGCGCCGATCCGTTCGGGCCGCCGGTCCGCCCGGCCGTCTCGTTCGACGATGTGCTCACCGCGGCGGTGGACCTCGGCTTCGAAGGGATCCAGTTTCACGACGACGACGCCGTGCCGGATCTCGAGGCGCTCAGCCCCCACAAGATCACGGCCGAGGCGGAGGCGATGCGGAAGCGGCTCGCCGACCGGGGGCTGGTGGCCGAGTTCGTGGCCCCGCGGCTCTGGGAACATGCCCATGGCATCGACGGTGGCTACACGGCCAACGACCCGGCCGCCCGCCGCTGGGCGATCGAGCGTTCGAAGCGGGCCGTGGACGTGGCCGCGGCGCTCGGCACCGACCTGATCGTGCTCTGGCCGGCCCGCGAAGGCACGGCCGTCCGCGAGAGCAAGGATCCGATCCGGGCCTCGGGGCAGCTGCTCGAGGCGCTCGATGCCATCCTCTCCTCCTCGCCCACGATCCGGATCGCGATCGAGCCCAAACCCAACGAGCCAGTCGATCACGCCTTCGTGCCCACCATCGGCCACGCCCTGGCGCTCGGCGGTCGATCCAGCGACCCGGCCCGCGTCGGCGTGCTGATCGAGACCGCCCACGCCATCCTGGCCGGACTCGACCCCTCCGACGAGATGGGCTTCGCGCTGGCCGCGGGCAAGCTCTGGAGCGTGCACCTCAACGACCAGAACGGCCTCAAGTTCGACCAGGACAAGGTGTTCGGCGCGGCCAACCTGCGGGGCGCCTTCGACCAGGTTCGCGTCCTGGAGGCCGCCGGCTATGCGGCGAGCGGGGCCTTCGTGGGCTTCGACGTCAAGGCCCAGCGGACGCAGGCCGCCGAGTCGGCCACCGCTCATCTGGCCACGAGCAAGGCGGTCTTTCTCCGGCTGGTCGAGAAGGTGCGGTCGTTCCCGGAGCAGACCGCCGCCGAGTGCATCGCCGCCCGCGACTACGAGGCCCTCGAGCGGACGGTGTTGGAACATCTCCTGGGCTGCTGACGGGGAGTGTCATGCGCGGGAAAGTTGGAGACCGGCCCATGCGTCTGCCCACCAACCCCGGCCGGCCGCTGGTGGCCGTGATCCTCGACGCGGCCAGTCCCTATGACCGGCTGATCATCGGGGGCGTCGCCCAGTTTGCCCGCGAGCATGAGCCCTGGAGCCTCTACGTCGAGGAGGATCCGCTCCAGAAGCTGCCGGATCTCCGCCGCTGGCACGGCCACGGCATCATCGCCAACTTCGACGACCGGGCCGTGGCCAAGGCCATCGAGGGGCTGTCGGTTCCGATGGTGGGGGTGGGCGGAGGCTTCGGCTGGCATGACCCCGGGTCCGGGATTCCCTACGTCTACACCGACAACGAACGAATTGCCCGCCTCGGCGCCGAGCACCTTCTCGGCTGCGGCTTCGACCAGCTCGCCTTCTGCGGATTTCGGCGGACCAGGGTCAACGGGTGGGTGGCGGAACGGGCCGCCGCCTTCGAGGCCGCCTGCCGGGAGGCGGGCCGCGGCTGCAGCATCTTCACCGGCCGTCAGGCCACGGCCCGTCGCTGGCAGGAACTCCAGCGGGAACTCTGCGACTGGCTCCGTGACCTCCCCAAGCCGATCGGCATCATGGCCTGCAACGACGTGCGGGCCCGGCACGTGCTGGAGGCCTGCCGCTCGCTGGGACTGGTGGTGCCCCGCGACGTGGCGGTGCTCGGCGTGGACAACGACGAGCTGATGTGCGAGCTGACCGACCCGCCGCTGTCGAGCATCGATCAAGCCGCTCGGCGGATCGGCTACGAGGCGGCGGCGATGCTCCACGCGCTGATGTTCGAGCGGGCCTTGGCCGCCCGCCGCCTGGCCGGCAGGCCGGGGCGAAACCGGGTGATTTCCCCGATCGGAGTCGTCGCCCGGGCTTCGACCGACACGATGGCCAGCGAGGACGAGACCGTTCGGCTCGTCCTCGACCGGCTCCGGGCACATCCCTGGGAGCGGCCCGACGTCACGGCCTTGGCCGCCGAGGCCTGCGTCTCGCGTTCGACGCTCGAGCATCGCTTCCTGGCGGTCGTGGGCCGCTCGATCCACGAGGCGTTCGTCCGGCAGCGGGTGGCTGGCGTCCGTCGGCTCGTGGCCGAGACCAACCTGCCCTTGAAGGCGATCGCCTCCCGCACCGGCTTCAGGTCGGTGCAATACATGACGACCTTTCTCCATCGGCACGCCGGACTCACCCCGGCCCGTCTCCGGTCGGTCGAGCGGGGCCGGATCATGGCGGCAGGCTGTGATTGATTCGGCGAATCCACGATAGGCTGTGCCGGGGAGCATCGGGTCGAGGAATCCAGGAGGTTTTGGCGTGCAGGAAAGTCTGAGGGTGAACATTGCCGTAGTGGGCACGTGCGTGGCCGACATCCTGGTGCGGCCGGTGCCGCTCGGGCAGGCCGTCGGCGGAGGCCGGCTTCTCCACGTCGAGCCGATCGAGGTCACGACCGGCGGGATCGTCTGCAACACGGGCATCGCCCTGGCCCGACTGGGGCTGTCGGTGGCCGCCGCGAGCCTCGTGGGCGACGATCCGTGGGGCGGGCTCATCCGTGAGCGACTCGCTGGCGAGGGCATCGGCACCGAGTCGCTGGAACCAAGCCCCGGGCTCGCCACGAGCACCACGGCGGTGCTGATCGATCCCTCCGGCGAGCGGAGCTTCGCCCACCATGTCGGTGCATGTGCCGCGATCGACCTGGCCTGGATCCGGCGGCATCTGCCGGCGGTGCGCCGGGCCGACTGGGTGATCCTCGGGTATGCCGGCCTGCTGCCGGGCCTGGAACCCGATTTGGCCGAGGCCGTCGCGGTCATCCGGGCGGCCGGCTGCCGGGTCGCGGTTGAGACAGGCGGCTCGGGCGGGAGCCTGGCCCACGTGGGGCCGGCGCTCCCGCAGGTCGATCTCTACGTGCCGAGTTTCGACGAGGCGGCCACCCAGACCGGTTGCCGGACGCCGCGAGAGATCATCGACCGCTACCGGAGCCTGGGGGCCACCGGATTCCTGGGGGTCAAGGCGGGCACGGCGGGCACGGTGCTCAGCCCGAAGCCCGGCGAGTGGCTCGAGATTCCCTGCCTGCCGGCCCCGGGGCCGGTGGCCGACACCACCGGCGCGGGCGATGCCTTCCTGGCCGGGCTCCTGGCAGGTATCGTGCGGGGTATGGCTTCGCGTGAGGCCGGGTTGCTCGGCGCCGCGACGGCCGCCTGCTGCGTCACGGGCCTGGGGGCGACGGCAGGATTACGATCGTTGGCCGAGACACTCGTCGTGGCCGGTGGCGGGCGCTGAGGCGACGGTGGCAATGGTCTGGCGGAACTTCGACGACTTCGATGCCTTCGGGGAGGCGGTGCGCTCCGCCGACCTGCGGATGGCCTGTGATTCGGCCGAGCACCGCTTGTGGCGGCTGGCCGCCTGCGGGATCGGCGACATGTTCCTGCAGGTCGCCGACGAAGGCGGTGGCAACCTCTGCCATGGCGCCAACACCCACGGCGGCATCCAGTTGTTCGTGCCCCTGTCGAACGCGAGCGCCCACGTCTGCAACTGCGAGCAGCTCGACGCCGGCTCGCTGCTGGCGATCCCCACCGGCGCCGATTTCGCGATTCAGGTTCGCCGCCGGGCCCATGGCTGGTTCGCGTTGGCCCTGCCGGAGGCGGCGCTCGGCAACGGGCTCGCCGCCTGGGCCAACCCGCCGGCCGAAAGTCGGGTTCTCCGACCGGGGCCGGTCGCCCTCGGGCGGCTCTGCGACCTGATCCGCCGGCTCATGGCCAGCCCGCTGCCCATGCAGACCCCTGGCCCTGCCCATGAGGCCGCGGCAGCGGAGTTGCGCGAGGCCGTACGTGACTGCCTGGGACATGACGAGCCGCCGCCTCAGGCCGCTCCCGGGCGGCCCCGGATCGATCGCGGCGAGATCATCCGCCGGGCCCTGGCCGCGCTCGAAGCGGAATCGATCGACCGGCCTGCGGTCACCAAACTGGCCATCGCGGCCGGCGTCACCGACCGGACGCTCGCTCGCGCGTTCGGCGACACCTTCGGCGTCAGCCCGCTCCAGTACGTGCTCCTGCGGCAGTTGCACGCGGTTCGTCGCGACCTGCGGTCCGCCACCGGCGATGCGACCGTGTCAGGAATCCTCGTCCGCCACGGCATCTGGGATCACGGGCGGTTTGCCGCCCGCTACCGCCGCCATTTCGGCGAGACCCCCTCGGCCACGCTGACGGGGAAGTCCTGACTGGCGACGGGCCTACCGGGTGCCGCCGGCGGAGTTCGTCACCGCTTCCATCACGCGGTCGAGGTTAAAGCTGCCCGGCTTTTGCCGCGGCGGAAACTCCTTGAAGCTCTGCAGCCACTCGCCCACATAAGCCCCGGCCGGCGCGATCATGAACATGTGCTCCAGATACCACCGCTGGTAATCCATGCCGATGTCCTGGGCAAGTTCGAAAGGGTCCATTCGCAGGTTCACGAGCGTCGGCGCTCGCAACTCCTCGAACGGCTGCTGCCAGACGTGCATCCCGTGGGCCGGCTGCTTGAGGAAGGTCGCCTTCCAGTTGCCATACCGCAGGGCCGCCACGCTCCCGTCGTCGGTCCAGTAGATGAACTCCTTCCGCGGCCAGGGGGCCGCACCCCGCAGCGCCGGGCCCAGGTCGTAGCCGTCGAGGTGCACCTTGTAGTCACGGTCGCCGATCCGGCGGCCCTGCTTCAGGTCCTGCTTGGTGGTCGTGTCGCCGGCCGCGGCCACGAGCGTGGTCAGCATGTCCTCGTGGGCGCCGATGTCGTTGACGACCGTGCCCGGCTTGATCACGCCCGGCCAGCGGATCGCGCAGGGCACCCGGTAGCCTCCCTCCCACTGCGTGTTCTTCTCGCCGCGAAACATCGTGGTGCCGCCGTCGGGCCAGGTGAAAGCCTCGGCACCGTTGTCGGTCGAGTACATCACGATCGTGTTCTCGGCCAGCCCGAGCTCGTCGAGCTTGGCCAGGATCTCACCCACCTGCCGGTCGTGCTCCACCATGCCGTCGGCGTAGATACCGAGGCCCGTCTTCCCCGCCACGCCTTCCTTGAGGTGGGTGAAGATGTGCATCTTGGTGGAGTTCCACCAGAGGAAAAACGGCTTCTTGGCCTGCTTGGCCCGCTGCATGAAGTCGATCGCCTTGGTGTTCACCTCCTCGTCGAAGGTCTCCATCCGCTTCCTGGTCAGCGGGCCGGTGTCGGTGATCTTGCCCCCTGCAAAGGAGTGGATCACGCCCCGAGGACCGAACCGCTGCTTGAAGGCCGGATCCTTGGGGTAGTCGGGGTGCTCCGGCTCCTCCTCGGCGTTGAGGTGGTAGAGGTTGCCGTAGAACTCATCGAAGCCGTGGTTCGTCGGCAACATCTCGTCGCGGTCGCCGAGATGGTTCTTGCCGAACTGGCCGGTCATGTAGCCCCGGGCCCGCAGCAGGGTGGCGATCGTGGGATCCTCCGGCTTCATCCCCTCGGGCGCCCCCGGCAGCCCTACCTTCGTGAGGCCGGTGCGGATCGGCGACTGGCCCGTGATGAAGGCGGCCCGGCCGGCCGTGCAGCTCTGCTGGCCATACCAGTCGGTGAACAGGGCCCCCTCGCGGGCGATCCGGTCGATGTTGGGCGTCTTGTAGCCCATCATCCCGAGGTTGTAGGCGCTGATATTGAACTGCCCGATGTCGTCGCCCCAGATCACGAGCACGTTCGGCGGGCCGCC
>JBIIYH010000166.1:0-6182 GCA_044346905.1 Pirellulales bacterium | reverse complement strand
CAGGTTCTGCCACTCGCCGCGGCTTTCTCCGCGGCGGCCTCGCGGCCGGGGCGGCCGTCGCGGCGCCCACGATCATCCCCTCGTCGGCCCTCGGTCTCGACGGGGCGGTGCCGCCGAGCGAGCGGATCGTCGTGGGCGGGATCGGGATCGGCCGCCGCGGCGAATACGACCTCGGCTGTTTTCTCCAGCAGGCCGACGTCCAGTTCGCCGCCGTCTGCGACGTGAAGGAGAATCGCCGCAACCACGTCAAGGGTGTGATCGACAAGCATCACGGCACCACCGCCTGCGCCACCTATCGCGACTTCCGCGAACTGCTCGACCGCGACGACATCGACGCCGTGCTGATCGCCACCGGCCCCAACTGGCACGGCCTGATGGCGATGCTCGCCGCCCGGGCCGGCAAGGACGTCTACTGCGAGAAGCCCTGCACCAAGAACATCGCCGAGACGCTCGTGCATCGCGACACGATGCACCGCTGCGGCACCGTCTTTCAGGCGGGCACGCAGCGGCGGAACCTGCCCCACTTCGCCTTCGCCTGCGAGCTGGCCCGTACCGGCCGGCTGGGCAAGCTCAAGCGGGTCTACGCCCATCCCCGCGGCCTGACGGCGGAGACGAGCGGCTGGCTCCCGGCGGAGCCCGCGCCCGACTCCACGATCGACGACTGGGACATGTACCTGGGGCCGGCGGCCTGGCGGCCCTTCAACGCCCGGACGCTCGCCGACGGCTTCAACTTCGAGAAGGGGGGCGGGATGGTCGGCGGCGGCGTGCTCGAGTGGGGCTCGCACTGTGCCGATCTCTGCCAGTGGGCCGTCAACGACCGTCCGCCGCCCGTGGAATACAGCCCGCCCAAGGACGATGAGCTCGTCTGCCGCTACGACAACGGCTGCGAGCTCGTGTTTCGAGAAAAGGGCTGGATCCCGCTCGGTTCCTGCCCGGTGCGGTTCGAGGGAACCGACGGCTGGGTCGAGGCGGGCGACAGCGGCAAGATGGTGCTCTCGTCGCCCGAGCTGCTCGCCGGCCGCAAGGTCGAGGAGATCGGTGGATACCCCGCCACCTTCCACGTCCGCGACTTCCTCGATTGCGTGAAGACCCGCGGCAAGCCCAAGGGCAACGCCGAGGCTGCCTGCAACGCGCATCTGGCCTGCCACGCGGCCAACATCGCGATCTATCTCGGGCGGCCGGTCAAGCTCGACCTCGAAACCTACACCTTCATCGACGACGAAGCTGCCAACCGGCTTCGTTCGGAGGCACGGCGCGAGCCGTGGCACGCATGATCCGCACGCAGGGCGGCAACGGCATGACTGACTCGCAGCATCAGATTGTGGGCTTGAAGACCGGCGGCCCGATCCGGCTCGCCGTCGCGGCGCTCGCGGTGGCAGTCGCGTTCAACGCCCAGGCGGCCCCCACGCCGACTTCCACCGAGGCTGAGCTGATCGCCATCCTCCAGGGTGACGGACCAGAGGCCGACAAGGCGCTCGCCTGCAAGTTCGCGGCGGTGAACGGCTCGTCTGCGGCCGTGCCGGCGGTGGCGCCGCTGCTCGAGAACCCGCGGCTGGCCTCCTGGGCCCGGATCGCGCTCGAGGCGATCCCGGGCGACGAGGCTTCCGTCGCGCTGCGGGAGGCGGCCGGCAGGCTCGACGGCCGGCTGCTCACCGGCGTGATCACGTCGCTCGGCGTCCGTCGCGACGCCGCGGCGGTGCCGCTGCTGGCGGGCAGGCTGGAGGACGAGGATGCCGAGGTCGCCGCCGCGGCGGCCTGGTCCCTGGGGCGGATTGCCACGCCGGAGGCGGGGGGGCTGCTGGCCGGCGCGGTCCAGAAGGCGGCCTCGTCCGCCCGGCTGGATGCCGTGGCCGAGGCGGGGGTGCTCTGTGCGGCGAATCTCCAGACGGCCGGCAAGAGCGACGAGGCCGTCGCGCTCTACGGCGTCGTGCGGGCGGCCGAGGTGTCGGAGCAGCGGCGGGCCGAGGCGATCCGCGGCACGATCATCGCCAAGGGCGAGGACGGGATTTCGCTGCTCGCGGAGACACTTCGCTCGCCGAAGAGGCGGCTGGCCAACATGGCCGTGTTCACCGCCCGTGATCTGGGGCGGGGTGCGGGGGGCGATCAGGCCCTGGCCGCGGCGGTCGATCGGGCCATCGTCGCCGAGTTGGAGATCGCAGCCGCCGAACAGGCTACGGAGCGGGCTGCCATCCTGATCGACGTGCTCGCGGAGCGGAACGCCGGCGGTGCGAGCGAGCCGGTGCTGGCGGCCCTCTCCCAAGCTGCCGTCCGCGGGGCCAAGGCGATCCGCTTGGCGGCGATCGAGGCCCTGGGCCGAGTTGGCGACGTCGCCGCGGTCGGGCCGCTGCTCACCGCGGCGGCCGACGGGGATTTTGGCATCGCCGACACGGCCCGGGTGGCGGTGGCGGCGATCCCGGGCGCGGCCGTCGATCGTGAGATCGTCAGCCGTCTGGCCAACGCCGATGGGGAGTTCCTGCCGGTGTTGGTCGAACTCGTGGGCCGGCGGCGGATCGACGCCGTTGCAGCCCTGCTGCCGCTGGCAAGCCATCCGGACGAAAAGGTCCGCACGGCCACGATCGTCGCCCTCGGGCCGACGGTGGATCTCGCGAATCTCGACGTGCTGGTCGTCACGGCCTTCGCGCCCAAGAGCGAGGCCGAGGGTGAGGCGGCCCGCACGGCCGTCCGTGAGGCGAGCGTGCGGATGGCCGACCGCGAGGCTTGTGCGACCAAGTTGGCCGCGGCCCTGGAGAAAGCCCCGGCCGAGGCGAAGGGGATGCTGCTCGACGTGATCGGAGAGGTCGGCGGCACGAAGGCCCTGGAGACGCTGGCCGCCGCCGCCCGCTCCGGCGAGGAGCCGCTCGAGGACGCCGCCACGCGGCTGTTGGGCAAGTGGATGACGGCCGACGCGGCGCCGGTGCTGCTCAGCCTGGCCACGGCCGAGCCGGGAGGCAGGTTCAAGACCCGGGCCCTCCGCGGCTACATCCGGATCGCGAGGCAGTTCGTGCTGCCCGACGGCGAGCGGGCGGAGATGTGCCGCAAGGTGCTGGCCGCGGCCCAGGAGGATGCGGATCGCAAAGCGGTGCTCGAGATCCTGGTGCGGTATCCGAGCAACGCGACGCTCGCGGTAGCCGAAGAAGCGGCGAAAATGCCGGGCCTCGAGGCCGACGCGAAGAAGGCCGCCGACGAGATTCGGGCCAAGCTCCAGCCGGCGAAGAAGGCGGGATGATGGTGCCTCCTGCCCTTTGTGCGCGGGGCTCGGGGTTGCCCGTGCCATCTCGCCGGACGCTCCCTACGGGCATCCTGCCCTTCGGTCGCTCGATGCCAGCTTCGCTTCGGCATCCTGCCTCCGCTCGCTGCCAACGCCGCTCGATTGGCACGGGCAACCCCTCGCGGTCAATCGTGGGATGAGCATGGGCAACCCCTCGCAGAGTCGTCGGAGAGTTCTGATGCGAACCGTGGTGGTGACGATCATTGGTCTGTTCGCTTTCGTCGGTTCCGGCCGCGCTGCCGAGGTGGTGTTCGAGAAGCAGGTGCTCACGGAGCGGTTCGAGGCCGAGGGCTGCGCCGTGGCCGACTTCGACAAGGACGGCCATGCCGACATCGCCGCCGGCAACGGGATCTGGCACGGGCCCGACTTCACCCGCCGCACGGAGTACACGCCGCCACGGGAGAACGCCGACGGCCCTGGCAAGACTCCCTACGACCCCGCCCGCGGCTACTCCAACTACTTTTTGATGTTTGCCCACGACTTCGACGGCGACGGCTGGCAAGACATCCTCGTCTACGATTTCCCCGGTGATCCAGCGGTCGTGTTCGTGAACCCGGGCGAGCGGGGAGGAGCGTGGGCGAAGCACGCCGTGTTCGACGTGGCCGACGGCGAGTCGCCGGGCCTGCTCGACGTCACGGGCGACGGCAAGCCGGAACTGTTCTGCCAGTCGAGCGGCCCTGAGTTGGGCGGCCGGCTGGGCTTCGCGGAGATCGACTGGAAGAGCCCGCTGGGCAAGGCCCGATTCCGGCCGATCACGCCCCGCTCGCCCGAGAACGACAAGAAGTATTTCCGCTACACCCACGGCGCCGGGGCGGGCGACATCAACGGCGACGGCCGCGTCGACATCCTCACCAAGGACGGCTGGTTCGAGCAGCCGGCAAGCATCGCGGAAGACGCGATCTGGCCGTTTCACCCGGGGCCCTTCGGGCCTCCGGGATCCCGGGGCGGGGCCCAGATGCTCGTCTTCGACGTCGATGGCGACGGGAAGAACGACGTGGTCACGAGCTACGACGCCCACGGGTACGGCCTGGGCTGGTTTCGGCAGGAGGCGGACGGCTCGTTCACCGAGCACCGCCTGCTCGGGGCCAAGCCGGAGGAGACCCCCGCTGGCATCTGCTTCACGCAGTTGCACGCCCTGGTGGCGGCCGACATCGATGGCGACGGCCTGACCGACGTGGTGACGGGCAAGCGCCGCTGGGCCCACGGGCCGCAGGGCGATCCCGAGCCCAACGCCCCGCCGGTGCTCTACTGGTTTCGGCTGGTGCGGGACGGGAAGGGCGGGGCGACCTTCGAGCCGCACCTGATCGACGACGACAGCGGCGTGGGCACGCAGGTGACCGTGGCCGATCTCAACGGCGACGGCAAGCCCGACATCGCCGTGGCCAACAAGCGGGGCGTGTTCGCCTTCCGGCGAAAGTGACAAACCGCCGTCACTTCGCCGGCTCGAGCCGGAGCATGGATTTCAGCCGGCGGTAGGTGGCCGGGCCGATGCCCTCGACCTCGAGCAGGTCGGTGAGCCGAGTGTAGGGCCGCTTCTCGATGATCCGGTTGGCGAGCGTCTCGCCGATGCCCGGGAGCCGCATCAGCTCGCTCCGCGGCGCCGAGTTGATCTCGACGGTGAAGTCGGCCGGCAGCTCGCCCCTGCCGAGCGCGACCTCGAGTTCCCGCTCCTCGTCCCGCTCGAGCTGCCGCTCGACCGGGAGCGAGTCCCAGTCGGTGTGGGCCCAGATGCCGGCGGCCGCGGCGGCGGCCCGGAGCTCCAGGTCGGCGAGCATCTCGCGGTAGTCGTCAGCCGACTCGGCCGCGAGCGTGCTGCGGCTGACGCCGAAGGCCCGGGCCAGGCCCTGGGAGACGAGGTGGGCCGCCAGGTCGCGGCCGTCGGCGTCGAACACGAAGGCGTAGACCCGCTTGAAGCGGGCGTCGCCCCGGGCGTCTGCGAAGCTCGTGTGGATCGTGAAGGGCCGGTCCAGGAAGGACCGCGTCTCGGCGGTGGCCTCCCGGCCGAGTTCCTTGGCGAACTCGATCGCGGCGGCGGCGTCGGGCTTCACTCGCGTGATCCCGAAGTAGCGGCGCTGGCTGCGGAGCCGGCGGGCGTCGGTCTCGTCCGAGACGTGGTGCTCGAGGCAGTCGGCCCCGTAGAGCCGCACGGTGACCTCCTGGCCGTCCGGCAGCCGCACCCTGAAGCTGTCGCCGTCGGCCCAGTCGGCGGCGACGAGCGTGCAGCCCTCGATCGCCTGGAGCTCGTCGGCTGCGGCGGCCGCGAGCCCGCCGGTCGCTACGACGGCGAGCAGAATCCCCGCGCAGGCAGCGGCGCGGCAGGAGGGCCGACGGTTCGACGAAATGTCCGACATGAAACCCATGGTAATCGCGACCGAGGTTTGCGTGGTGGCCTGCCGGGCGGCAGGGCGGTTTGCCCGGGGAGGCTTGTCTCACGGCGGAGGCCGCGCGTACCAATCGGTTGACGGGTGAATCGCAGGCGGCCACGGGGCCGCGGGCCGGCTCGCTCGTCGCCACAACACAACCCAGCGACCGGAAAACGAGGCGAAGGAACAGCCCGGCACAGCCGGGAGGTTCTGCCACGCGTGAGCCGGCGCGAGTGAACGCCTTCGGGCGGTCGTTCGCGCCGGCTTTTTTGTTTTCCGTTCGGGCCGAGATCCACCGTCACGCGAGTCTGCACGAGTCCACCCCGGAGCCTCCCAGCCATGAGCCTTCTCGCCCGCGATTTTCTCGCCCCCTTCCGCCGCCGCACGGCTCCCGAAGCCCGCTCGCCGCTGGCCGAGGCGGAGCCCGCCGCGATCCGCACCCCGCGGGGCAGCCGCCGACCGGCGAACCGGCTCGACAACCGGCTTCAGCGGCGGCGTCGGGCTCCCGTCGTCGGCGCCGCCGAGAGCCTCGAACGGCGGCTGGCGTTGGC
>JBIIYH010000165.1:0-6196 GCA_044346905.1 Pirellulales bacterium | reverse complement strand
AGAGGTCGAGCGCGCCCCGGGCCAGGAGGTCGGTGAGCCGGCCGGGCGTGCCGACCACGATCTGCGCGCCCCGGGCGAGCTCGGCGAACTGCCGCTCGTAGGAGGCGCCGCCGTAGATGGGCACCGACCGCACGCCCCGCTTGAAGGCCGCGAGCTTGTGGACCTCGTCGGCCACCTGGGTGGCCAGTTCCCTGGTGGGCACGAGAACAAGGGCCTGGGGCTCCCGCCGCGCGGGATCGACCCGTTCGATGGCCGGAATGCAGAAGGCCGCCGTCTTGCCCGAGCCGGTCTCCGACTGACCCACCAGGTCGTGCCCCTGCATGATCAGGGGGATCGCAGCCGCCTGGATCGGGGCGGTCTCCTCGAAGCCGAGCTTCGCGACCGCCCGCAGCAGTTCGGGGGAGAGCCCGAGCGAGTCGAAGGGCAGGTGGCCGGGCTGATCGGAGCGGTCCGGGGCGTCGGTCGAAGCAGACTTGGGCAAGGGTTTGGGGGGCAAGGGCTGGGGATCCGGCCGTCAGGAACAGGGCTACCAATGGCAACTCGCCACCAGAGTCAGGGCGAGCATCACGAGCAGGCGGCACCGACCAACCGGGCACCACGCGACGTCTGAGATCATCTCGAACCAACATGGAGACTATAAGTCACCGTTCGATCGTGGTCTTATTTTGGTGTGGAGGGATCGGCCCTGGGCCGGCAGAGCGGGTCCGCGGGCACCGCGCCGAGCGGTTGACAGGCGGTTGTTTCCAGAGTTAGGGTTTGATGTGTCAAAAGCTGCGATTCGACGTCCTCCCAGCCGATACCCACCTGTGTCCCCCGATCTGAGGCCGGTCGCCCCTGGCAGGGTGACTGACCGCCCGTTGCTCCCCCCAACGAAGAGGTCAGGATGCGTTTCCGCCGAGCACGCTCGTGGATCGTCGTCGGCCGGGGGGCTCCCGTCTGCTGTCTCGGCCTCGCATTGTCGGCCGGTTTGAGCCTGCTCTGGGCCTCGGCCGGGCTCGGTGCCGAGTCGAGCGACTTCTTCGAGCGGCGGATCCGGCCGCTGTTGGTCGCGAAGTGCCAGGAGTGCCACGGCGAGGGGGTCGCGGAAGCCGGCCTCCGGCTCGACACTCCGGCGGGGCTCCGGGCCGGCAGTGACGTGGGGCCGGTCGTGGTGCCGGGCAAGGCCGCGGAAAGCCGGCTGCTCGCCGCGGTCAAGCACGCCGGCGAGGTCGCCATGCCGCCCGACGAAAAGCTCTCGGCCGACGAGATCGCCTGGCTGGAGACTTGGATCGCCGACGGGGCCGAGTGGGAGGAGCCGGAAGGAGCGGCCCAGCCGGCCCCCCTCGATCGCAAGAAACAATTGTCCGCCCGGATCGCCGCGGCCCGGGCCGAGCACTGGTCGTTCACGCCTCCGGTGCGACACGAGCCGCCGGTCGTGGCCGGCGCGCCCGGCCGCATCGACCGCTTCATCGCCGCCGGGCTGGCCGAGGCGGGAGTGGCCCTCGCGGCCCCCGCCGAGCCGCGGCCGCTCGTTCGCCGGCTCTGGTTCGACCTCACGGGCCTGCCGCCGCCGGCCGACGTGCTGGATGCCTTCGCCGCGGCGCCCTCCGAGGAGGCCTATCGCCAACTCGTCGAGCGGTTGCTCGCCAGCCCCGAGCACGCGGAGCACTGGGGCCGCAAGTGGCTCGACATCGCCCGCTATGCCGACACGCCGGGCTACGACGGCGCCGACGTCGATCGCCCGCGCTATCCCTTCGCCTGGACCTATCGCGACTGGGTGGTGGCGAGCTTGGCGGCCGACACCCCCGTCGACCGGTTCGTGATCCTGCAACTCGCGGCCGATCACTGCCAGCCGGGCGGCCGCGGCGAAGACCTGGCCGCGGGGCAGGCCGACCTGGCAGCGCTCGGCTTCCTGCGGGTGGGCCGGAAGATGGCCGCGCACGACATGATCGACGACGCGATCGACGTGGTCACCCGCGGGCTGATGGGGCTGACCGTGGCCTGCGCCCGCTGCCACGACCACAAGTACGAGCCCGTGGGCATCGACGACTACTACGCCCTCCACGGCGTGTTCGCCAGCACGCTCGCGCCGGAGGAGTCGCCGGAGATTGGCCCGGGAGACCCGGGGCCGGCCGGGGCGGCGTTCCTCGCCAAGCAAGCGGAACTGATCCGGGCCGTCGATGATCACAAGCGGGCCGTTCGCGAGCGGGTGGTCCGCGAGGCGGTGGCCCATGCCCCCGACTATTTTTCGGAGGCGGCCTGGCCGGCCCCCCGTGGCGAGGACGGCCGGCCGCCACGGATGGCCGACGGCTACGATCTGCAGCAGTTGCTGATCGACCGGCTGCGGCGACTCGTCGAGAAGGCCGGGCCCGACCATCCCGTGCTCGGCCCGTGGCATGTCTGCGCCGCCGCGGGCTGCCCCGCCGAGGCCGTGCCGGCCCGGATCGAGCGGTGGCTCACCGACCATCCCGGCCCGGCGGTCAACCGGATCGTGGCCGACTTGCTGGCCACCGAGCGGCCGCAGACCCGGGGCGACCTGGCCGCGCTCTACGGCCGCCTCGCCGCGGAGGCAGCGCCCGAGTGGGCCGGCGGGATGCCGGCGGCGGCAGACGAGGGCGGCGACCGCCGGCAGCTGCGGGCCACGTTGGGCTCGGATGGCTCGCCGCTGGTGCCGCTGCTCGACGACAGTCTCGTGCTCGGCATGCAGACCGAGCGGGGCAAGCATCGCAGGCTCATGGCCGCCCTGATCGATCACCAGGGCACGGACCCGGGCGGTCCGCCGCGGGCGATGGTGCTCGCCGACCGGGCCCAGCCCGTTGACAGCCATGTGTTTCTTCGCGGCGACCCGCGGCGGCCGGGGCCGAAGGTGGATCGCAGGCTGCCGCAGATCCTGGGGGGAGAGCCCCTGCCGCGCGAGTCGAGCGGCCGGCTCGAGCTCGCCCGGGCGATCGTCGCCGCCGACAGCCCGCTCACGCCCCGGGTGATCGTCAACTGGGCCTGGACCCACCACTTCGGCCGCGGTCTGGTGGACACGCCGGGCGACCTCGGCCTGCGGGGCGAGCCGCCGACCAACCAGCCGCTGCTCGACGATCTGGCCCGCCGGTTCGTGGACGAGGGGGGGTGGAGCCTCCGCTGGCTGCACCGCGAGATCGTCGCGAGCCAGGCCTGGCGGCAGTCGAGCCGCCGCCGCGACGACCTTGCCGCGGTCGATCCCGACAACCGGCTCTTCGGCCGGGCCCTCGTCCGCCGGCTCGACTGGGAGCCCTGGCGGGATTCCCTGCTCGCGGCCTCCGGCTCGCTCGACCGCAGCCGCCGCGGCGGCCGGCCGGTGGAGCTTGAAGCGGCCGCGGCGGCCACCCGGCGGACGATCGAGATCACGGTGGACCGGCAGTTTCTCCCGGGCCTGATGCGGGCCTTCGACCAGACGGCCACCGACATCTGCACGCATGTCCGCACCCGCACGCTCGTGCCGCAGCAGTCGCTCGCCTCGCTCAACTCGCCGCTCGTGGTGGCGGCCGCCCGCGGCCTGGCCGCCCGGGCCGCCCGCGAGGCGGGAGAGGGGCAGGGGGAGGGAGAGGCGTCAGACGCCGACTGGACCCGGCGTCTGTGGCGGGCGGCGCTCTCCCGCGATCCGGCCCCCGATGAGGTAGCCGCTGCGCTCGCCTGGCTCGAGGCGGAGCGGAGTCAAGCCACGGGCGACCCGGCCGTCGGCTACACCTCGCGGGAGCGGCTCGCGCAGGCGGTGCTCGCGACCGCCGAGTTCGAACACGTCGATTGACGACTGGCCTGGCGGGCAGGGCACGGGAGACTCCACGATGACGAGCATGAGCGATCACGACCCGGCGGGCCTCAGTCTGCCCCGGCGGGAACTGTTGCGACGGGCCGGCATGGGGCTCGGCTGGCTGGGGGCGGCGAGCCTGCTTTCGGCCGAGGCGACGGCGGCGACTGCCACGGCCGCGGCTCCGGGGGGCGGGCCGCCGCTCGACTTGTCGGCGCGGCCCCCCCATTTCGCCCCCCGGGCCCGGGCCGTGATCCACATCTTCGCCAACGGCGGCCCGAGCCATCTCGACACCTTCGATCCCAAGCCGGCCCTCGCCGCGTATGCCGGCCGCGAGCTGCCCACCGGCTCGCTCAAGACCGAGCGGCGAACGGGCTTCGCGCTGCCGAGCCCGTTCAAGTTCACGCAGCACGGCGAGAGCGGCCTGCCGGTCAGCGACTTGTTTCCGAACGTGGCCCGGCATGCCGACCGGCTGCTGGTGGTGCGGTCGATGCACGCCGAGGTGCCCAACCACGAGCCGTCGCTGATGCTGATGAACTGCGGCGACTCGCGGCTGGTGCGGCCGAGCATGGGGGCCTGGGTCACCTACGGCCTGGGCTCGGAAAACCAGAACCTCCCCGGCTTCGTGGCCCTCTGCCCCGGCGGCTATCCGATCAAGGCCACGGAGAACTGGCGGAGTGCCTTCCTGCCGGCCGCCTTCCAGGCGACGTCGATCGATCCCACGGGCCGGACGGCCGACGCGCTGATCGAGAACCTGCGGCATCCCGTCTCCGGCCGCGACGCCCAGCGGCGGGCCCTCGACCTGGCGCTCGCGCTCGACCGGCGGCATGCGGAGGCCCGTCCGGGCGAGGCCGCGCTCGACGCCCGGCTCGAGACGATGGAGCTCGCCTGGCGGATGCAGAGCGAGGCGGCCGAGGCCTTCGATCTGGCCCGCGAGCCGGCCCACGTGCGCGCCCGCTACGGCGACACGGTGCACGGCCGGCAGATGCTCCTGGCCCGGCGGCTGGTGGAGCGGGGCGTGCGCTACGTGCAGGTCTGGCATGGCAAGGGGCAGCCCTGGGACAGCCACGGCGACATCGCCGGCGAACACCGCAAGCTTGCCCGCCAGAGCGACGGCCCGATCGCCGCCCTGCTCGACGACCTCGTGCGGATGGGCCTGTTCGACAGCACGCTCGTCCTCTGGGGTGGCGAGTTCGGCCGCACGCCGACGGCCGAGCTGCCCAACGACGTGGGGGGCAACGGCACCGGCCGCGACCACAACCATCACGGCTTCTCGGTCTGGCTGGCTGGCGGCGGCGTGAAGGGGGGCACGGCCTACGGTGCCACCGACGAGTTCGGCTTCAAGGCGGTGGAGAAGCCGGTGCACGTTCACGACCTGCACGCCACGATGCTCCACCTGCTCGGCCTCGACCACGAGCGGCTCACCTTCCGCCACGCCGGCCGCGATTTCCGCCTCACCGACGTCCACGGCCGCGTGATCAAGGACTGGCTGGCCTGAGCCCTTGCCCGGGGCGAGGCCCGGGAGTGCCGCTTGTGCCGATTTGTGCCGAAACCGTTCAGCAGGCATACTTTCGAGATCGATGACCACATCCTGGAGGACGGTGGAGGCCCTCGGGTCGCCGTCGCCTCATTGTTCCGCCGGAGTTGTGCATCCATGGCCTTCCCGCCCCCCGCCTGCCGATTTGCCCGCCCGCTGGCCTCCGGCCTGCTCCCTGCCGCCTCCGGCCTGCTGCTTGCAGCCGGCTGCCTGGCTGCCGGGGGCTGCGGCTTTTCCCTCGGCCGGCTGACGGATTCCGCCCCCGAGGCCGCGGCGGCCGCGAAGGTCGAGCCGGTTGCCAAGACCGGGCCGGTCGCGACGGCCGAGTCGGGCCGCACCGCCTCTCCGCGGTCTGAACCAGCCGGGGCCGAGGCTCCGGCGGCCTTCAAGGTCGAGCCCCGGACCTGGCAGGCGACCGTCCGCTCGCAAGGGGGGCTGATCGCCGACGAGCTGGCCGTGATCGGGGCCCGGATGCCGGGCCGGATCAGGGAGGTGGCCGTCGAGGTCGGGCAACGGGTCACCGTCGGCGACGTGCTCGTGCGGCTCGACGAGGTCGAGCTTGGGCTCCGGGTCGAGCAGGCCCAGGCCCAGCTGGCACGGGCCCGCGTCTCGCTCGGGCTCGGCCCGTTGTCCGACGAAGCCGAGGCCGTCCAGTGCCCCGACGACACCGACACCATCGACGTCGCCGCCGCTCCCGAGGTCGTCCGCGAGCGGGCCCGCCTCGACGAGGCCCGCGGCCAGCTGCTCAGGCTCGAGGCCCTGGTCGGCCGCAACGCCGTCTCCCGCACCGACCTCGAAGCTGGGATCGCGTCGGTGGCCGTGGCCGAGGCCACGCTGGCCGCGGCGATGCAGCAGGTCGAGGAGAAGGCGGCGCTCGTCAAGCTGCAGCGGACGACCCTGGC
>JBIIYH010000164.1:0-6210 GCA_044346905.1 Pirellulales bacterium | reverse complement strand
CCCTCGGCCCGGCCCGTCTCGAGCAGCTGCTCGATGTCGTCCACCGAGACGGTCTGCTCGTGCTTGCCCCGGGCACCCAGCAGAAACAAGACGGCCGCGGTGCCGAGGTTCAGGCCCCACACCAGCGGCGCCGCCAATCGCGACAGCCACTGGACCAGGGGCGCCGCGACCCGGGCGAACGACTCGGCATTCCGCAGGGCGAGCCGCTTGGGGACGAGCTCCCCGAGCACAAGCGTCACGAACGAGAGCGCGAACACGAAGGCGGCCAGCGCTACCGGCTGGGCCACGGCGGCCAGGCCGGGCCAGGTGGCGGCCAGCCAGGCGGCCAGCGAATCCACCATCCGCTCGCCGCCGTAGGCCGCCGCCAGCGTGCCGACGAGCGTCACGCCCACTTGCACCGTGGGCAGGAAGCGGTCCGGGTTCGATGCCAGGTCGAGCGCGGTCCGGGCGGCGGCGTCGCCCGCGTCGGCCATGCTCCGGAGCCGGCCCCGGCGGCTGGCGACGATCGCCATCTCCGCCCCCGAGAAGATCCCGTTGGCGAGCACGAGCGCGAGGATGACGATGACTTCGATGAGCATTGGTGAGCCAGGGCCGGATGCAGCCCTGGGCGGCGTTGTCAGGAGCGGGACAAAACGGCCAGGTTGTCCCGGTGAATCACCTCGTCGTAGGGGCAGTAGCCGAGCACCTCGGCGATCCGCTCGGTCCGCAGCCCCACGATCCGCGTGAGCTCGGCGGCAGGGTAGTTGACCAGCCCGCGGGCGAATGCGGGGCCGTCGGCGGCGGCGATCGTGACCACGTCGCCGGCCGTGAACTCCCCGTCGAGACCGGTGATTCCGGCGGCCAGGAGGCTGCGGCCCCCCGTCACGATCGCCGCGCGGGCGCCGGCATCGACCACGAGCCGGCCTCGGGCCTCGGCCGACCAACCGAGCCACCGCTTCCAGGCCGAGACGGGCGTGTCGCGGCCGACGAACAGGGTGCCGACCGCGTCGCCCTGGCAGATTTTTTCCAAGACGCCCTCCGCGCGGCCCGCCGCGATCACGCAGTGGCCGCCCACCTCGGTGACGATGTCGGCGGCGGCGAGCTTGCTGGCCATGCCTCCCTTGGAGAGGCCGCCCGGCCGGTCGCGGGCCAAGGCCTCGATCGAGCCGTCGATCCGGTCCACGCGGGAGACGAGGGTCGCTCCGGGCTCCTCCGGGTGGCGGTCATAGAGCCCCGCCACGTCCGAGAGCAGCACGAGCAGGTTGGCCCCCAGCAGCGACGCGACCCGCGCCGCCAGCTGGTCGTTGTCGCCGAAGCTGGTGCGAAGCTCCACCGTGCTCACCGTGTCGTTCTCGTTGATCACCGGCACGGCGGCATATTCCAGGATCGTCCGCAGCGTATTGCGGATGTTGAGGTGACGGGCACGATCCGAGAGGTCCTCGGCCACCAGCAGCACCTGGGCGACGTGCTTGCCATGGCTGCGGAGTGACCGCTCCCAGGCCTCGATCAGGCAGCTCTGGCCGACGGCCGCCACCGCCTGCAGGTGGGCCAGTTCGGTCGGCCGCCTGGCCAGGCCCAGCCGGCCCATCCCGGCCGCCACGGCTCCGGAACTGACGAGTACGACCTGCCGGCCGGACTGGCCGACGGCGGCGATCTGCCGGCCCAGCGACTCGATGCGGCCGGCGTCGAGAAGGGCGTCGGGGCCGGTAAGCACGCGGCTGCCCACCTTGACCACGATCAGGCTCGCGGAGGCTGCGATCTGCTGACGAACTGGGTCGTTCATTGGCCGGGGCCGGAATCCTCCGAGACACGCTGCACGGCCAGTATGGTATCCAGTGGTTCGTGGCGGCGATACACTCGGAGAAAGCGTCGGACCTGCCGCCGTTTCGGCCGCGGACGGCCCTTCCGAAAGCCTTTCATGAGCGACCTGCGTCACGAGTGCGGCCTGGCGGCCGTGTACCACCTGCCGGGCCCGGAGACGAGCCCGCTCTGCCCCGTTCAGGGGCAGGAAGAGGCCGCCCGGTTGATTCCCCGGATGCTCCTCGACATCCAGAACCGGGGGCAGCTCTCCGCCGGAATGACGGCCTGGAATCCGCATCGCAGCCAGCTTCTGGCCACCTACAAGGAGGTGGGGAGCGTCAGCGAGGTGTTTCGGATGAGCCATCGCGGCAAGTACGAGAGCCTGATGGAGCAGCACACCGGCCGGGCTGCGATCGGCCACGTGCGCTACGCGACCTGCGGGGCCGAGGACCGCGGCTATGCCCAGCCGCTCGAGCGGCCGCACATCCAGAAGCGGAAGTGGTTCGCCTTCGGCTTCAACGGCCAGCTTGCCAACTACCCCGAACTGCGGGCCGAGATCCTGGCCACCGACGACGCCCATCTGGCCCGTGACAACGACACCGAGGTGATCCTCCACGCGCTCGGCCGCGAGCTCGCGGGCGACGCCCAGCCGACGCCGGTCGAACTCCTGGCGGCGATGGCGCGGCAGTTCGACGGGGCCTGGAACCTCGCCATCCTCGACGCCTGTGGCCGCCTGATCGTGGCCCGCGACCCGCTCGGCATCCGGCCGCTGGAGTATGCCCGGCTGGGGCCGCTCGTAGCGGCCTGCAGCGAGAGCGTGGCCCTGCTCAACCTCGGCTTTCCCGCCGAGTCGATCCGGTCGCTCGAGCCCGGCACGGCGCTGATCGTGGACGGCGACGAGCTGCGAATCGAGCGGTTCGCGGAGTCACCCGGCCGGGCCCGGTGCTTCTTCGAGTGGATCTACTTCGCGAACGTGGCGAGTACCATGGACGAGCGGAGCGTGTATCTGTCGCGGAAGCGGCTCGGCGAGGAACTGGCCCGCCTGGAGACCGTGACGATCGATGCCGACACCGTCGTCGTGCCCGTGCCCGACACGAGCAAGGCCGCGGCCGACTCGATGGCCTACCGGCTCCAGATTCCCTCGGTCGAGGGCCTGATCCGCAACCGCTACACCGGCCGGACCTTCATCGACGGCGCCTCGAGCCGGCGGGCCAAGGCCGAGACGAAATACACGCCGCTGCGGGAGGTGCTCGAGGGCAAGCGGGTGATCCTGGTGGAAGACTCGATCGTCCGCAGCACGACCATGAAGGTGCTCCTGGGACGGATGCGGTCGCTCGGCCTGGCCCGCGAGATCCACGTCCGCGTGGCCTGCCCGCCGATCGTGGCCCCGTGCTTCTACGGGATCGACATGTCCACGATCGATGAGCTGTTCGCCCCGGAGTTCCTGGCCGGCGGCCCGCTCACCGACGAGGCCCAGGACCGGATGGCCGCCCGGCTGGGAGCCGACTCGCTCCGCTACCTGCCGGTGGAGAGCGTGGCCCGGTCGATCGGCTTCCCGGCCGAGGAACTCTGCCAGGCCTGCCTCACCGGCCGCTATCCGACCCCGGCGGGGGAGCGGCTCTATCAGCTGGCCCTGAACCAGTCGCGGGCGGGCGGGCCGGCGGCCCGGACGTACGAGCCTGCGGCGACGAAGTGACGCGGGTCACCGGCGATGCGACGCTCGACCGCTTCAGGGCCGCCCGCCAGACGGGCATCCCGGCCAGCCTGGTCCGCCGCTCGAAGTGGGTGCGGTAGTCGAGGTCGTGGGCCGGCTCGTTCGGTTCTTCCACCCGCGGCTCGTCATAGAGCCCGGTCGCCCGGGCCGCGGCCATCGCCTCGAGGAAGTATTCCTCCACGTCGGTCCAGACGTGGAGCACGGCACCCGGGGCGAGCGCCCGCCCCGCCTGGAGCAGGAAGGGCTCCGAGAGCACCCGCCGCTTGCGGTGCCGGGCCTTCCACCAGGGGTCGGGGAAGTAGACGTGCATGCCCGCCAGGCAGGCGTCGGGCAAAAGCGACCCGACGAGGAAGCCGGCGTCGCCCTGAATGATCCGGGCGTTCGCGAGCCCCGCGGCGGCGAGCCGGCCGGCGATCATCCGGGCGTAGCCGGGGGCGATCTCGATCCCGAGAAAGTTCCGCTCCGGCGCCGCGGCGGCCGCCGACGAGAGAAAGAGGCCCTTGCCGCTGCCCACCTCGAGTTCCACCGGCCCAGTCGTCGGGAACACGCTGGCCGGATCGAACGGATCGGGCAGGGCGGCCAGCGGCAGCAGGTGGGCCGAGAGGTCGAGCCGGGGATCGGGCTTGCGGGGCGGGCGGCGGGGCATCGGGCTCTAGGTCGCCCCGACGCCGCCGGCGGCGGCCTGGCTCGAGTCTGCGAACAGGTTGTCGGGCAGCGGCACGCCTTTGATGATCCCGTCCACGACGATGCTCTCGCGGACGAGCCCTTGGAAGCGGCAGACGATCATCGCCCGCGGCCTGACCCGGACCCGCTCCACGGCGATCACCAGCCGGTCACCCGGCACGACCGGCTCACGAAACCGCACTTCCTCGAGCCCGCCGAAGCCGATCACGGTGGCGTCGAGCAGGTTGTGCTTCTGGGTGTAGTAACTGGAGAGCTGGGCGGCCGCCTCGCACATCAACACGCCGGGCATGAGCGGGCGGGCGGGAAAGTGGCCGCGGGTCCAGAACTCGTCGGGGGTCACGTCCTTGTAGCCCACGCACAGGCCTCGGGCCTGATCCTCGTGGACGATGGCCGTGAGTTGCTCCATCTCGAATCGCTGCCGGTTCCAGCGGCGGATCTCGTGGATGTCGGCGATCACCCGCTCGAGGTCGTATTCGCCAGGGTGGATGATGTAGTCGCGGGGAGCCACGGCAGCACTCCGATCTTTCTCGCGGGGCTGACGGTCAGGTGCGGATGTGCTTCCGCTTCATCTTCCGGGCCTTGCTGTTGGCCGGACGGGAGCCGTGATTGGCTTTCTTCAGGTTGCGATGGGGCTTGGCCATGAGGACCTCCAGGATAGCCCGCAGGGATGCGAGCAAGCGAGGCCCCGGTTGTACCACGCACCTGCGGCCGCTTCCACGGCGAGGCGTGGTTCAGCCCTCGCGTTCGGCCGCCAGGGCCTCCCGGAGGCTGGTGCGGATGATTTCCACGAAGCTGGCGGCCAGGAAGCCGAACAGGCCGCCGAGCACCGCCGAGGAGAGGCCGCCGAGCACCGCCCCGGGCAGGGAGGCGGCCGCAAACACCACGAGCGCCGCGGTGCCGACCACGCCGCCGCAGACCGCCCCGATCCCCGCCGAGACGGGCACCAGCCGGCCCAGGCTCGTGTGCCGTTCGAGGTGCGAGGGCGCGGCCCGCGGCACCTCGGGCATGCTCCGGCCCGGTACCCGCTCGAGCCGCTGGTCGGCCGAGTCCCGGAGGCTCGTGCCGATCGCGTTGCCGGCCACGTGCATGGCGATGCTCGCGAGCACCACGACCACGGCCAGCCAGCCGGCCAGGCCCAGCCACCCGATCGCCGCGCAGGCGACCCCGAGGGCGACGGCGATCCCGGCGTAGGTGCTGAAACGCATGCTGGCCTCTGTTGGCAGTATAGCGCCTCACCACCGCAAGGCGGCGGCTTCCTTCGTGTAGATCGGCAGCAGGCGGTAGTAGACCTCGAGCGTGAGGATCGCCAGGGCCGTGTGTCCGAGCCGGCCGCCCGGGGCGGTGTCGGGATCGGCGAAGGCCCAGCTGCCCGCCTCGTGTCCCAGGCGTTCCTGGCGGGCCACGAGCTGGTCGCGGTTTTTGGCGTTCCAGCGGGGCCAGGCGGCGTGCTCCCGCAGGAGCAGCGCCTGCGAGAGGTAGAAGTTCTGGTAGACGGCCTCGCGGTCGGGGCCGCGGGCGGCAAGCCGTGCGAGCCCCCGATCGACGGTGGCCTGCTCCGGCCAGGCCGTGTAGATTCGACAGAGCAGGCCGATCGCCGATGTGCAGGAGCGATCCTGGGGGGCCAGATAGCCGTAGCCCTCCCCACCGCGGACCTGCACCCGGTCGAGGAACTCGCAGATCCCGTGGATCGTGGGCGACGGCACCTCGACCCCCGCCAGGGCGGCGCTCTTGAGCGCGGCGAGCTGCCAGGCCGTGACGGTGGTGTCGCCCGGCTGGCCGGGCAGGTAACGCCAGCCGCCGCCGTGCATGTCCTGCGATGTCTCGAGGAAGCGGATGGCGTCGCGGACATAGGGCACCAGCATCCGGTCGCCCGTCATGCCCAGGGCCTCGGCGAGCGCCAACGTCGCCACGCCGTGGCCATACATCGTGCCCTCGGAGAGGTCGCCGCCCCGGGTCGTGGCCTGCATCCGGCTCATCAGGTAGTAGACGCCGCGGGTGACGGTCTGGGCATACTCGCCCCGCTCGTGGGTCTG
>JBIIYH010000163.1:0-6226 GCA_044346905.1 Pirellulales bacterium | reverse complement strand
GCAAAATCGGCCAGGCCGCGGGCGTCGCCGAACAGCCGCTCGCTCAGGCAGAGGCCGTCGGTCTCCTGCAAGAGCAGGCACTTCACTCCCAGCCGCCGCTCCAGATCGCGGGCCGGGTTCCGCTTGTCGAGGAGGTGGAGGTTGGGCGAAAAAACAACCTCTTCGAGCCGCTCATTGACGAGCCCCGGCACGCTCACGCCGATTCCCAGCGGCAGGGCCGTCGTGGCCTCGAGCAGGCCGCGACATTCGCCGGCGATCCGGTCCAGTAGCCCTTCATAACTGTCCGGTGCGGCGAAGCGGCGGGTTCGGTCCTCGCGGATCGTCCCGTCGAGCCCCGTGACCACGACGGAGCAGGTCGTGGCATCGATCACCACGCCCAGCACGGCCGCAGTGTCGGCGGCCATCCGCACCAGCCGCCCCGGCCGACCGAGCGCGGGCACGACGGGATCGAGTTCCTCGAGGAGTCCGCGCTTGAGGAGCGAATCGACGGCCTTGGAGACCGTCGGGGCCGTCATCCCCGCGAGCCGCGTGAGCATCGCCCGTGACGCCGGCCCCTGCTGCTGGATCACCTCGAGCAGCCGCCGTTCGTTGATTCGGCGGAGCAGGGTCGATTCGACGCGGTTTTCCGGCTGGATCATCAGGGGATCAGAAGAGGCGGCTGCCGCGGTGGCGGAAGCCCACGACTCGCTTTTTAGTTAGCGATGTTTAGAATAGCGTGATCACGCGGTCGCGGGCAAGGCCCGGCGCCGCGGCCGCCGAGATGCCCTGGTGCAGCACTGATGACCACGTCGCCCGCCATGAAGGCCACGTTCCTGCTGCTCGTGGTCGTTGCGGCCCTTGCGACCCCGGCGGTTGCCACCGAACTGGACTTCGCCCGCGACATCCAGCCGCTCCTGGCCCGGCGGTGCTACGCCTGCCACGGTCCCGACACCCAGGAGGCCGGCCTCAGGCTCGACGACCGGGCCGCCGCGACTGCCGAACTCGACAGCGGCTCGATCGCGGTCGTGCCGGGGGATCCGGCAACGAGCGAGATGCTCGCCCGGATCACCTCCACCGACCACGATCTTCAGATGCCTCCGGAGGGCCCGCGGCTCACGGCGGCCGAGGTGACGCTGCTCGAGCGCTGGATCGCGGCGGGAGCCGAGTGGCAGGCCCACTGGGCGTTTCGCCCGCTCGAGCGGCCGCCGCTGCCGCCGGCTGCCGCGCCGGCCATGAATCCGATCGACGCCTTCATCGACGCGGGCCTCGCGGCCCGCGGCCTCCCTCGCTCCCCCGAGGCCGACAAGGCGACGCTCCTCCGCCGCGCCACCTACGGCGTCACCGGCCTGCCGCCGACCGAGCAGGAGATGCGGGAGTTCCTGGCCGACGAGTCGCCCGCCGCCTGGGAGAAGGCGGTCGACCGGCTGCTCGCATCGCCCCGCTACGGCGAGCACTGGGGCCGCCACTGGCTCGACCTGGTCCGCTACGCGGAGACCAACTCCTTCGAGCGGGACGGCGTGAAGCCCCACGTCTGGCGGTACCGCGATTACGTGATCCGCTCGTTCAACGACGACAAGCCCTACGACCGGTTCGTGCTCGAGCAGCTCGCCGGCGACGAGCTTCCCGAACCCGACGCCGACTCGCTCATTGCCACCGGCTACTACCGGCTCGGGCTCTGGGATGACGAGCCGGCCGACAAGCGGCAGGCCCGCTACGACTGGCTCGACGACATCGTCTCCACCACCGGCCAGGTGTTCCTCGGCCTGACGATCAACTGCGCCCGCTGCCACGACCACAAGATCGATCCCCTCCCGCAGCGCGACTACTACGCACTGCTCTCCTTCTTCCACAACATCACGCCGATGGGCGACCGGCACCTGAACCCGGCCTTCATCGAGCGGCCGTTGCCGGAGGCGGGAGTCACGCCGGCCGAGGCGGCCGATCTGGCTCGGGAACGCGATCGCCGCCGGGCCGAAGCCAAGGCCAACATCAAGGCGATCGACCAGCGGATCAAGGAGCACGGCGATCAGGCCCTGGACGACCTCGCCCGCCAAGACCTGGCCGGGTGGAAGCAACTCCTCGCCGAGCTTGACGCCGAGGCCGGTCGTCAGCCCAAGGCACTCGTCGTCAGCGAGTATGGCCCGCAGGCCCCGGAGACCTTCGTCTTCGCGCGGGGCAATCCCCACGCCGAGCCGAAGCCCGAGCACCGCGTCGAGCCTGCGTTCCCCGGAATCCTCGAACCGCCGGCGCCCGAGGTCACGCCGGTCGCCTCGGGTCGCTCCTCGGGGCGGCGGACGGCGCTGGCCAACTGGATCACGTCGCCGACCAACCCGCTCACGGCCCGCGTCTTGGCCAATCGGATCTGGCAGTATCACTTCGGCCGGGGCATCGTCCGCAGCCCCAACAACTTCGGCCTGATGGGCGACCCGCCGACCCACGAGGAACTGCTCGACTGGCTGGCCACCGAGCTGCTGGCGGGCGGCTGGCGGCTGAAATCCCTCCACAAGACCATCCTCATGTCGCGGGCCTACCGGGCCGCCTCGACAGCCGTCGAGGAGTCTCTGGCCAAGGACCCGCTCAACGACGCCCTGTGGCGGTTCGACATGCGGCGGCTGGCCGCGGAGGAGATCCGCGACTCGATCCACGTGACGAGCGGCGGATTCAATCCGCAGATGTTCGGGCCGAGCGTCTATCCCGACCTGCCCCAGGCGGTGCTGGCCACCCAGTCACGGCCGGGCGAAGGCTGGGGGAAGTCGGCACCGGCCGAGCAGGCCCGCCGCAGCGTCTACATCCACGTCAAGCGGTCGCTCCTGACGCCGATCCTGGCCGACTTCGACCTGGCTGACCCCGACACCTCCTGCCCCGTGCGGTTCACCACCACCCAGCCCACCCAGGCCCTGGGAATGATGAACGGCGACTTCCTCCACGCTCAGGCGCGAGTGTTCGCCGAGCGGATCCGCCGCGAGGCGGGCGGCACCAACGCCGACCAGACCGAGGCGATGGTCCGCCGGGCGATCGAAGTGGCGCTCGTGCGGCCGGCCAGCGACGCCGAGGTCGAGCGGGGCGTGGCCCTCATCGACGAGCTCGAGACCAAGGACGGCGTCGGCCCCGGCCGGGCCCTCGAACTCTACTGCCTGATGGTGCTGAACCTGAACGAGTTCGCGTATCTCGACTGACGGGAGATCTGCCATGAGCGACCCGCATCCGACCGACCGCCGCGGAAGCTTCTGCCGCCGGACCAGGCGGGAGTTTTTCTGGGAAGCCGGAGCCTCGTTCACGGGTCTGGCGCTCTCCGGCCTGCTCGACCAAAGCTTCTTCGCCCGCCAGGCTCGCGGCGCCACCGGGGTGCCCTTCACCAATCCGCTCGCCGCCAAGTCGCCGATGTTCGCGCCGAAGGCGAAGAGCGTGATCTTCCTCTTCATGTACGGCGGCCCGAGCCACGTCGACACGTTCGACTACAAGCCGAAGCTCTACCCGCTCGACGGCAAGACGATTCCCGTCAAGACGAAGGGTCGGGGCGGGGAAAAGAACGAGGGGCGGGTGGTGGGCCCGAAGTGGAAGTTCAGGCAATACGGCGAGTGCGGCAAGTGGGTCAGCGACCTGTTCCCGAACGTGGCCCGCCACGTGGACAAGATCGCCTTCCTCCACTCGCTGACGGCCGACTCGCCGATCCACGGCTCGGCGATGCTGCAGATGAACTCGGGCAAGATCCAATCGGGCGCGCCCTGCCTGGGCTCGTGGGTCAACTACGGCCTGGGCAGCGTCAACGACAATCTGCCCGGCTTCGTGGTGATGCTCGACCCCACCGGCGGGCCGATCTCGGGGGCCAAGAACTGGTCGAGCGGCTACATGCCGGCCACCTACCAGGGCACGATCCTCAGGAGCAAGGGACCGCCGATCCTCGACCTCGCGCCGCCTCTCGATATGCCGCTCGAGGCCCAGCGGGCGATGCTCGACGCGCTCCGCGACTCGAACACCGCCCACCTGCTCTCCCGCGGCGACAATAGCGAGCTTGCCGCCCGGATCGCCTCCTACGAACTCGCCTGGAAGATGCAGGAGCACGCCCCGGAGGCTGTGGACCTGGCCAGCGAGACCGAGGAGACGAAGTCGCTCTACGGCCTCGACAACCCGCGGACGGCCGACTTCGGCCGCCGCTGCCTCCTGGCGCGGCGGCTCGTGGAGCGGGGGGTGCGGTTCATCCAGCTGTATTCCGGCGGCGCCCACAACGACGACAACTGGGACGCCCACGGCGACCTGGAGAAGAATCACAACTTCCATGCCGGCAACACCGACCGGCCCGTTGCCGCCCTGCTCGAGGACCTCGATCGCCGCGGCTTGCTCGACGAGACGCTCGTGATCTGGGGGGGCGAGTTCGGCCGCCAGCCCACGGCCGAATACGCCGAGGGCACCGGCCGCGACCACAACGCCTTCGGGTTCACGATGTGGATGGCCGGCGGCGGGATCAAGGGGGGCGTGAGCGTGGGCGAGACCGACGAACTCGGTTCGGTTGCGATCTCCCCCGGGCCCGGCCACGGCAACGGCGACAAGCCGGGCTTCCACGTCAGGAGCCTGCACGCCACGGCGCTGCATCTCTTGGGCCTCGACCCCAACCGGCTCTCCTACTTCTTCGGCGGGCTGGATCAGAAGCTCGTGGGCGTGGAGCACGTCCAGCCGATCAAGGAGGTGCTGGCGTGAGGGCGGCTCGCGTCGCCGGCCGCACGCTGCTTGCCCTGCGACTGATCCTTGCGGCGCTCGCCATTCCGGCATGCGGCTGCGGCGGGCAACGGCGCGAGCAGGGTGGTAATCAGGCGTTGCCACCGTTCGCCGAACAGGTGCTCGCCGTGCGGGAGGGGCGGGCCGACCGGATCGAGGCGGCCGCGCCGCTCGGCCCGGACGACTGGGAATCGCTCCGCGGGCTCGCGGGCCTCCGTGTGCTCGTGCTCGAGCAGGGCGTGGCTGGTGACGCCGAGGCGGAGATCCTGGCGTCGCTCACCGACATCGAGCGGCTCGTGCTCCGGCAGTCGCCGCTCTCGGACACGGGCTTCAGGGCGCTGGCTCGCTGCCGATCGCTCGAGGACTTGAACGTGCCGCAGGCGGCCTGCACGGCCGCCGGGATCGCGTCGCTCGAGGCATTGCCAAAGCTCAAAAGCCTGCGGCTGGGCGGGGCGACCCTCGCCGGCCCCGACGTGGCCCGGGCGATCGCCAGGCTGCCGGGGCTCCGGTCGCTGCACCTGATCGACATCGCCATCGGCGACGAGGGGCTCGAGGCCCTCGCCGAGCACGAGACCCTGCGAAACCTCTACCTCGACGGCGCCGGGGTGTCGGACGCCGCCTGGGAGCGGTATTTTGAGAGGCGGCCGCGGATCCACGTGCACGTGGACCAGGCCCACCATGACCGCGACCCGCGTCGCGAGCATGATTGACCATTCGGCAGGCCGCCGTACCGGCTCCGCTGCACACGCTCGGGAGAGTTCGTCATGCCCCGCACGCCCACCAGCCGCCACGCCCTGCCTGCCGCCGCCGCGATCGCCCTCGGCCTGCTGGCGACCGCCGGCATCGCCGCCTTCCGGCTCGTGACCGCCGGCGAATCGCTGACCGCGGCTGCCACCGCCTGGCTCGCCGGACTCGACGAAACCCAAACAACCAGGGCCAGGGCCGACTTCGCGGCCGCCGCCCGCACCGACTGGCACTTCGTGCCCAAGCCCATCCGCAAGGGCCTGCCGCTCACCGACATGACGAAGCCCCAGCGGGAGCAGGCCCACGCCCTCTTGAAGGCGGCCCTCTCCGAGGCGGGTTACGGCAAGGCGGTGGCGATCATGGAGCTCGACGAACTTTTGCGGCGGCTCGAGGGCACGGCGGCCAAGAACACCCGCGACTCGCTGCGGTACTTCATGACGATCTTCGGCGAGCCGGGGCCGAAGGGCACCTGGGGGCTGTCGTTCGAGGGACATCACCTGTCACTCAACTTCACCGTCCGTGACGGGTCGCTCGTCGATTCGACGCCGCAGTTCATGGGAGCCAACCCGGCCGAGGTGAAGACGACGTTTCCGGGGCTGCCCGCCACGGGCAGCCGCGTCTTGGCTGCTGAAGAGTCGCTGGCCTTCGAGCTCGTGAGGTCGCTCGACGAGCGGCAGCGGAAGCGGGCGGTGATCGCCGCGGAGGCCCCGGACGAGATCCGCGGGGCGGGAGACCCGCAGCCGCCAGCCGGCCCGCCGGCAGGGATTCCGTTTCACGATCTCTCGGCCGA
>JBIIYH010000162.1:0-6230 GCA_044346905.1 Pirellulales bacterium | reverse complement strand
TCCCGGCTCGTCAGCCGAGCTTCGCGAACGTGAAGCCGTCTTGGACGAAGTCGATCCGGACGGTGTTCCCCTCGGTGAACGCCCCCGAGAGCAGTTCGCGGGCCAGCGCGTTTTGCAGTTGCTGCTGGATCACCCGCTTGAGCGGCCGGGCCCCGTAGACGGGGTCGTAGCCGAGCCGGGCGATCTCGTCGACCGCGGCCTCGGTGCACTCGAGCGTGATCCCGGCCTTGGCCGCCTGGCCCACCAGCCGGTTCACCTGGATCTGCACGATCCGGCGGATGTGCTTCTGGTCGAGCGGGTGGAAGATGATCGTCTCGTCGATCCGGTTCAAAAACTCGGGCAGGAACCGGGCCGAGAGGGCGTCCTTGACGGCGTCCCGCATCTCCTGCTCGCTGCCTCCCTCCTTCGTGATCTCCTGGATCACCTGGCTGCCGACGTTGCTGGTCATCACCACGATCGTGTTGGTGAAATCGACCGTGTGGCCGAGGCTGTCGGTCAGCCGGCCGTCGTCGAGCACCTGGAGCAGCACGTTGAACACATCGCGGTGGGCCTTCTCCATCTCGTCGAGCAACACCACGGAGTAGGGCCGCCGCCGCACCGCCTCCGTGAGCAGGCCTCCCTCCTCGTAGCCGACGTAGCCCGGGGGCGCCCCGATCAGCCGGGCGACGGTGTGCTTCTCCATGAACTCGCTCATGTCGATCCGCACCATCGCGTTTTCATCGTCGAAGAGCACCTCTGCGAGCGCTTTGCAGAGCTCCGTCTTGCCCACGCCCGTGGGCCCGAGGAACAAAAACGAGCCGATCGGCCGGTTCGGGTCCTGGAGCCCGGCCCGGCTGCGGCGGACCGCGTCGCTGACGGCCTCGACCGCCTCCTCTTGGCCGACCACCCGCTGATGGAGCCGGTCCTCGAGCACGAGCAGCTTGGCCCGCTCGCTCTCCACCAGCCGCGTGACCGGAATCCCGGTCCAGGCCGAGACGACCTCCGCGATCTCTTCGGGGCCCACCTCGCGACGCAGGAGCCGCTTCGTATGTTTCCCGGCCACCTCGCGGCCCGACTGTTCGCTCCCCTCGGTTTCGAGCCGGGTGGCGAGAGCTTTTCGCTTGACGTCCAGCTCGTAGAGCCGCTGGTAGAGCGACTCCTCGACCGGAAGTCCCGCCGACTGCCGCTCCTTGATCTGGAGGCCCGCCTGGGCGAACTCGTGCTCGACCCGATCGAGCTGCTGGCGGAGCTCCTGCACGCTCCCCACGCCGCTTTTTTCGGCCTCCCACTGCTCCCGGAGGCTGGCCAGCTTCTTCCGCAGTTCGGCCGACTCGGCCTCGATCTCGGCCAGCCGATCCTTGGCGTGCTCCTCGGTCTCCTCGGCCAGCTGCCGGCCCGCGAGCTCGAGCTGCACCAGCCGCCGCTGCACCTCGTCGATCTCGCTGGGAACGCTCTGCAGCTCCATCGCGATCCGGCTGGTGGCCTCGTCCATCAGATCGATCGCCTTGTCGGGCAGGAAGCGGTCGGCGATGTAGCGGTGGGAGAGCTCGGCGGCCGCGACGAGCGCCGAATCCTTGATCTTGACCCCCTTGTGATGGGCCTCGTAGCGGGGCTTGAGACCGCGCAGGATCGCGATCGTGTCCTCGACGGAGGGCTCCCCGACCATCACCGGCTGAAACCGCCGCTCGAGGGCCGCGTCTTTCTCGATGTGCTTGCGGTACTCGTCGAGCGTGGTGGCGCCGATGCACCGCAGCTCGCCCCGGGCAAGCGCGGGCTTGAGCAGGTTGGCCGCGTCGGAGCCCCCCTCGGCGGCCCCGGCCCCGATCACGGTGTGGAGCTCGTCGATGAACAACACGACGTTACCCGCGGCCGCCTCGACCTCCCGGAGGATGGCCTTGAGCCGGTCTTCGAACTCGCCGCGATACTTGGTGCCGGCGATCAGGGCGCCCAGGTCGAGGGACATGACCCGCCGGCCCTTGAGGTTTTCGGGCACGTCGGCCTGTACGATCCGCAGGGCCAGCCCCTCCGCGATCGCGGTCTTGCCCACGCCCGGCTCGCCGATCAAGACGGGATTGTTCTTGGTGCGGCGGGAGAGCACCTGGATCACGCGGCGGATCTCGGAGTCGCGGCCAATCACCGGATCGAGCTTGCCCTGGCTGGCCCGCTGCGTCAGATCGATGCCGTATTTCTCGAGGGCCTGAAACTTCTCCTCGGGATTCTGGTCGGTCACCCGCGACTGCCCGCGCACGGCCTGCAGCCCGGCCAGCAGGTCGTTCTCGCTGACGCCGGCGAGCCCCAGCACGTTCTTGGCCTTGGAAGGCGTCTTGGCCAGCGCCAAGAGCAGGTGATCGGTCGAGACGAACTCGTCCTTCATGGCGTGCGACTCGGCCGTGGCCGCCTCGAACACCTTGATCAGCTCCTGGTCGGGCTGCGGCTGGCTGCCCCCCGAAACCTTCGGCAGGTGCGAGAGCTCCGCCTCGATGATCCGCTCGAGCTGCCCGCGATCGACCCCGATCTTTTCCAAGAGCGGCCGCACGATCCCCTCCCGCTCGGCCACGAGCGAGTGGAGCAGGTGCACCGGGGTCACCTGGGGGTTGCCCCGGCTGCCCGCCAGTTCAACGGCGGCCTGCACCGCCTCCTGGGCCTTGATCGTGAACTTGTCGAACCGAAAAGGCATGGAACTCCCTTATTCAGCCCGGGATCTCCGGTCTCGCGTCAGCCCTTGACCTCGAACTCCGCGTCGATCGCGTCGTCGGGGCCCTTGCCCGCGCCGGCCCCGGCGGCGGCACCCTCGGGGGCCGTCCCGCCCCGCTGGGCGGTGGACTGTTCGTAGAGCACCTTCGAAAGGGCATGGGCAGCCTGCTCGAGCGCGTCGTGGGCCGACTGGATCGCGTCTACGTCCTCGCCCTTGGCCATCTCGCGGGCCTTGGTGACGGCCGCCTCGAGCGGCGCCTTGTCGGAGGCCGAGAGCTTGGCGTCGTTCTCCTTGATCAGCTTCTCGGTCTGGAAGCAGAGGGCGTCGGCCCGGTTGCGGACCTCCGCGAGGCGGGTCTTCTGCTTGTCTTCCTCGGCGTGGAGCTCCGCGTCCTTCCGCATCCGCTCGATCTCGGTCTCCGTCAGGCCGCTCGATTGCTCGATCCGCACGGTCTGCTCCTTGTTGGAGCCGAGATCCTTGGCGCTGACGTTCAGGATCCCGTTGGCGTCGATGTCGAACTTGACCTCGATCTGCGGGGTGCCACGGGGCGCCGGCGGAAGCCCCTCCAGGTTGAACTGGCCGAGCAACCGGTTGTCGCGGGCCATCGGCCGCTCGCCCTGGTAGACGCTGACCGTCACCGCCGTCTGGTTGTCGGCCGCGGTGCTGAAGACCTGCTTCTTGTCGGTGGGGATGGTCGTGTTCCGCTCCACGAGCTTCGTGAAGATGCCCCCCTCGGTCTCGATGCCGAGCGACAGCGGGGTGACGTCGAGCAGGAGCACGTCCTGCACGTCGCCGCCGAGTACGCCCCCCTGGATCGCCGCCCCGAGGGCCACGACCTCGTCGGGGTTCACGCCCTTGTGGGGCTCCTTACCGAAGATCTTCTTGACGAGCTCCTGGACCTTCGGGATCCGGGTCGAGCCGCCCACGAGCACCACCTCGTCGATGTCGGAGGGCTTGAGCTTCGCGTCCTCGAGCGCCTTGATCACCGGCCCCCGACACCGCTCGATCAGCGGGTCGGTCAGTTGCTCGAACTGGGCCCGGGTGATCGTCATCTGGAGATGCTTCGGGCCCGTGGCGTCGGCCGTGATGAAGGGCAGGTTGATGTCGCTGCTCTGGGCCGTCGAGAGCTCCTTCTTCGCCTTCTCGCAGGCCTCCTGGAGCCGCTGCATCGCCATCGGGTCTTTCCGCAGGTCGATCCCCTGCTCCCGCTGAAACTGGTCGGCCACGTGGTTGATCAGGGCCTGATCGAAGTCGTCGCCGCCGAGGTGGGTGTCGCCGTTGGTGCTGACCACCTGGAACACGCCGTCCTTCGAGACATCGAGCACCGACACGTCGAAAGTGCCGCCACCGAGGTCGAAGACCGCGATCTTCTCGTCCTTCTGCTTGTCGAGGCCGTAGGCGAGGGCCGCCGCGGTCGGCTCATTCACGATCCGCATCACCTCGAGACCCGCGATCACACCGGCGTCCTTCGTGGCCTGCCGCTGGGCGTCGTTGAAGTAGGCCGGAACGGTGATCACAGCCTTGTTGACCTTGTGGCCGAGGTAGCTCTCAGCCGCCTCCTTGAGCGCCCGGAGCACCTTGGCCGAGACCTCGGGCGGCGTGAAGGTCTGGTCACCCGCCTTGACCTTCACGTAGTCCTCGGGGCCGCCCACGACCTCGTAAGGCACCATCTTCTCCTCGGAGGCCACCTCGTTGTGCCGCCGGCCCATGAACCGCTTGATCGAGTAGATGGTGCGTTTGGGGTTGGTGACGGCCTGCCGCCGCGCGATGTCGCCGACGAGCGTCTCCCCCTTGTCGTTGAAGGCGACCACGCTCGGGGTGAGGCGATTGCCTTCCTTATTCGCGATCACCTTGGGCTCCTTGCCCTCCATCACCGCCACGACCGAGTTGGTCGTGCCGAGGTCGATGCCGATGATCTTCTCGCCCTGCTTGGTCGCCATGATGTCGCTACCCCTTGCCGTGTGTGTCTCGCTCGGCAGCGTCATTTTTGACGCCTCGCCGTCGCCCCTCGTGAGGATGCAAAGAGCGTGCCAACGCCCCTCGCTGGGGCCATTGTGAGGGGGCATTTCCCGGGGACTCGACAAAACGGCCCGAATCGGCCGTATTGAGGACCTCCTGGGCGAGGGTACAGTTGAGGGTTTCGCCGACCTGACTCGCGGCTCGTCTCGTCGGCCTGCCATTTTGGCCGCCCCCCCCTCCGAAAGTCGTCGTCGATGGCTGAATCCGGCTCCCCGCGGAAGTCAGAGGGCAGCCGGCCGCCGGGCCTGGCCGCGCTCCGCACCCAGATCGACGCGATCGACCGCCAGCTCGTCGGCCTGATGAACGAGCGGGCCGAGGTGGCCCGGCAGATCGGCCACGTCAAGCAGTCATCGGGCCAGCGGACCTACGATCCCGCCCGCGAGGAGATGGTGCTCGGCCGGGTGGCGGCCGCCAACGAGGGGCCACTCTCCGACCACAGCCTCAAGGCGATCTTCCGGGAGCTGATCTCGGGCTCACGGGCGATCGAGCAGCACCTGCGGGTGGCCCATCTCGGGCCGGCCTGGACCTACAGCCACTTGGCCGCCCTGCACCGCTTCGGTGGCTCGGTCGACTTCGTGCCGGTGGCCAGCATCACGGCCGCCTTCGAGGAGGTGCACGCCGGCCACTCCGACTACGGCGTCGTGCCGCTCGAAAACTCGACCGACGGCCGGATCGCCGACACCCTCGACAACTTCTCGCGGCTGCCCGTCAAGATCTGCGCCGAGGTGCCGCTCCGGATCCATCACACGCTCCTGGCCGCCTGCGACCGCTCGGCGATCAAGGAGGTCTACAGCCGCCCGCAGGCACTCTCGCAGTGCCGCAACTGGCTGGCCCGGCATCTCCCCTCCGTCCGGCTCGTCGAGGTCACGAGCACGAGCGCGGCGGCCGAAATGGCCGCGCGAACGCCCCACGCGGCCGCGATCGCCAGCCGGCAGGCGGGCGTGCACTACGGCCTGAGCGTGCTCGCCGAGGAGATCGAGGACGTCGCCGGCAACACCACCCGGTTCGCGGTGATCGGCCACGCCGACTCGGGCCGCACGGGCCATGACAAGACCTCGCTGATGTTCGAGATCGAGCACAAGCCCGGCGGCCTGGCCGACGCCCTCTCGATCCCCAAGCGGCAAAAGCTGAACCTCACCTGGATCGAGTCGTTTCCTCTGCCGGGCGAGGACCGCGGCTACATCTTCTTCGTCGAACTCGAGGGGCACCGGAGCGATCTCCGCGTCCGCCGGGCGATCGCCAGCCTGGAGAAGCGGTGCAAGCGGGTGGTCTGCCTCGGCTCCTACGCCTCGGCCGCGCCGGTGGGCTGAGGGGCCCGGCTGGAAGCCGGGATGATCCCGGTGCAGTTTTTGCGGCCACGCCTGGCGTGGGTCGGGATTGCCCGTGCCATCTCGGCGGACGCTCGCTACCGGCATCCTGCCAATCCTGTTCGGCACGGGATTTGCGCATCAGAAGGCAGGCAATCGACGCAGGCTGGGGCGAGTTGCGCGCTCGTCGGTGTGGCGTTATCGTGACCGCCATGGCCGAGCGGACGAAG
>JBIIYH010000161.1:0-6237 GCA_044346905.1 Pirellulales bacterium | reverse complement strand
CCGTCCTCCGCCGCCTCTGGCACCTGGTGATCACGCCCTACGAGCCAGACTCGGCCGAGGCGGGCTACCTGAAGCGGGCCCAAGTGCAGGAGGATCCCCGGGCGCGGGTCACCGTCGCCGTGCTCGCCGGGACTGAAAGCCATCGACTGTTCGGCGTGGATCTCGCGCGGCGGGGCATCCAGCCGGTGTTCGTGCGGATCGAGAATCGCTCGCCCGAGCCGCTCCGGCTGCAACTGGTCGGGATCGACCCCCGCTACTTCACGCCGCTCGAGGCCGCGGCCGCCGTTCACTTCTCGATCCTGCGACGACTCTCAGCCTTCGGGGCCATGGGCTGGGCGTTCCTGCCGCTGCTCCTGCTCGTGCCGCTCAAGTTGATTACCGCCCGACAGGCCAATCGGCGGATGGACGAGTTGTTTCGCGACCGTGGCTTCCGCTTCGGCCCGGTGCCGGCGGGCGGCGCGGCCGAGGGCTTCGTGTTCACCACGCTCGACCTCGGCACGAAGGTGGTCCACGTGCGGCTCGTGCCGGCCGGCGACATCCGGGCCGCGGTCGAGCGGGCCGGGGCGGGCCACGACCGCGATCTGCTGGCCCACGCGGCCGCCCCCGAGCCCGTGGTCGATCTGGCGTTCACGGTGCCGGTGCCGGGGATCGAGGCCGATTACCTGCGCAAAGACTTCGCGGCGATCGTGCCACCGGCGGGAATCGACGACGTGCCGCTCGCCACGCTCGTCGAGCGGCTGGAGGCGATGCCCGCGACCACCACCAACACCTCCGGCACCCGGCCCGGCGATCCGGTGAACCTCGTGGTGATCGGCGAGTTCGCGGCCGTGCTCGGCGGCTTCGCGGCCCGCTGGGACGAGAGCGAGACGATCACGCTGGCCACCTGCTGGAAGACCGTCAAGGCCTTCCTGCTCGGCTCGAGCTACCGCTACTCCCCCGTCAGCGCCCTCTACCTGTTCGGCCGGCCGCAGGACATCGCCCTCCAGCGCACCCGCCACTCGATCAACGAGCGGATCCACCTCCGGCTCTGGCTCTCGACGCTCGCCTTCCAGGGGCAGTCGGTCTGGGTGGGGCAGGTGAGCCGTGACATCGGCGTCCGGTTCACGTGGCGCGCCTGGAATCTCACCACCCACCGGATCGACCCCGACGTGGACGAGTCGCGGGATTACGTACTCGAGGATCTCTCGCTGGCCGGCCGCGTCAAGGCGGCGGGCTACGTGGGCGGGGTCGGGACGAGCACCCGGTCCGCCCCGAAGCGGAACCTGACCGGCGATCCCTGGCACAGCGACGGCCAGCGGGCGGTGATCATGGTCTCACCCACGCACGAGGCGTGACGGCAGGCGGCCGACCGTCCGGTAGACTCAGGGAATGGTCGACGCGCTCGCTTCCGTCCTTCGCTCGCTCCTGCTCGACCGCTCGACGGCGGCGCTGGCCACGCTCCAGGAGGGGCGGCCGGCAGCGTCGATGATTCCCTTCGCCGTCCATGCGGGCCCCACGGGCCTGCGGCTGGTCACGCACGTCAGCGGCCTGGCGGCCCACACCCGCGAGATGCGGTCCTGGCCGGACGTCTGCCTGCTGGTCACCGCCGCCGAGAGCCCCGGCACGATGCCGCAGGCGCTGGCCCGGGTCTCCATTCCGGCCCGGGCCGAGTTCATCGCCGCCGACGATCCAGACCGCGCCGGCCTCGAGGCCGCCTACCTGGCGAAGTTCCCCGACGCCGCCCCGCTCTTCGAACTCGGCGACTTCACGATCGTGGTCTTCGTGCCCCAGACCGCCCGGCTCGTGGCCGGCTTCGCCCGGGCGGTGAACGTCCCGCCGGAGGCCCTGGCCGCAGCCCTGGGAACCGCCCCCGCATGACCCGCCGAAGCGAGACCGCGGAGGACGGACGCTTCGACCCTCGGTTTACTCGTGGATTCGATTGACGATGCGCAACGACATCACTCCGATTCCGCCCGAGCGACTCAGCCGTTTCGCCCGCGAGGTGCTCGAACTGCTGGCCGGACAGCCGGCCGCGGCCGAGATCGTGATCGGCGGGGGGGTGGCGCTGGCTCACTACCTCGACTACCGAGACACCTATGACCTTGACGCCTGGTGGGTGTCGGGCCCCACCCCTGCGGCAGTCGATCTGCTTGCTGATGCCATTCGCCAACTGGCCCAGCGGCATGGCCTGGCTTTCGCCAGCCGATCCTGGGGCGAGACGATGAGCTTCGAACTGCTCGACGGGCCGAGAAAGGTCTTCTCGCTCCAGATCGCGAGCCGCGACCGGTATCTTGACCAGACCTTCGAGGCGGCCTGGCCTCCGGTGCGACTCGAGACGCTGACGGACAACATCGCCTCAAAGATGACGGCACTCGTCGAGCGGGCGGCGCCCCGGGATCTGCGGGACATTCACGAACTCTGCCGCCAGGGCCTCGTGACGCCCGGCGAGTGCTGGAATTTCTATGCGGCGAAGCACGGACGGCGGGCTTGCCAGGACGCCGCAGCGAAAGTCCTACACGCCGTGGAACGTCTGGAGATGCAGCGACCCCTGGATACAATCTCGTCCGGGCAGGAGCGACGGGCGGCCGAGAGTCTCCGCCGCTGGTATCGGGAGGTCTTCTGCAGGGAGTCGCCGCCGTGAAGAACCCCGAGCATCCCGTCGCCGAGCCCGAGCCCGATTCCGGTGCTCTCGACCACAGCGTCTACCCGGAGTTGGACCATCCGCCGGAGACACTGATCACGCCGGCCGACAAGGCTGACTATCTGCGGCGGGTCTGCGCCGCCTTCGACTTCGGGGTTTTCCCGGAGCGTTCGGACTGGCTGCGGTTCGCCGGCTGGAAGGCCGTTTTTGATGCTTGCCCGCTGGCGGATTCACCGGCTTACCACGCCTTCCGTGCGTGGTATGGCTGGGATGCCGTGGCTCGCGGCACGTGCGGCCTGGAGCCCGTGTGGCGGATCCAGGACCGGCGCGAGGGCAGGCGAGATCCCTGCGAGGATTTCGTCTGACGGCAGCCCGCGGTCGGCTGGCTGACGGGGGCCGCGGCGTGGGCTATATTTCAGCAATCAGGGCAGCGTAGCTCAGTTGGTTAGAGCACCGGCTTCATAAGCCGGGTGTCGCCGGTTCAAGTCCGGCCGCTGCTATTCGCAGGAGCGAAAAGGGGACGCAGCCCATTTCGCCACCAGGGCGGCGGGGAGCATCAACGGGACGCGGGCGAAATGAGCTGCGCCCCCTTTTCAGAGCGCCCCCTTTTCAGAGCAAGCCGCTGACGAGGCCGACGGCGACGAGCAGGAGCAGCCCGGCCACGAGCCGCTGCACCGCCTCCATCGTCATCCCGGTGAGAAACCGCTTGCCGATGACCGCCCCGGCCACCGCCGCGGCCATGGCCGTCCCCAGGAGCGGCCAGTCGAGCTGCCGCCACAGCGTGGCCACCTGGCCCGCGTAGACGCCGAGCCGGGAGACGTCCACGAGGCAGGCAATGACGGCGCTCGTCGCCACGAACGATTCCGCGGTGAGCCCCGCCCGGGCGAGGAACGCCGCCCGCAACGCCCCCTGCATCCCCGAGAGGCCGCCGAAGAAGCCGCTCAGCACCCCGCCGAGGGGCATGAACCGCGGCGGAAAGGCAAGGCCGCGAGACCAGGGCAGCACTTCGATCGCGGCGAACGCCGCCAGCAGGATGCCGATCGCGAGCTTCACGGGCAGGACTTCGAACGAGCGGCCAAACACCCGGTAGGCCACGAGCGGTTCGGCCGTCGAGAGCTTCCCCAAGAGCAAGGCGCCGATCAGGGCCGCCGCGATCGCGGGCAGGCCGAACCGGAGAATCGTGGCCCGATCGGCCTGCCGGCCGACGAGCGCCACCTTGACGAGGCTGTTCACGAGGTGAACCACGGCGGTCATGGCGATGGCCTGCTCGACCGGAACGAACAGGGCGAAGGCGGGCAGGAGGAGCGTGCCCAGGCCAAACCCGGAGAAGAAAGTGAGCCCGGCAGCGAGCACGGCCGCCAGCGCGATCACGAGGTAGGCCATCGCTTCACCTCGGCGTCAAAGCCTGACGACGCACAAGCCAGGGATCGGTCTCAGCCCCGCTCCACGTCGGGCGTCTCGAACTCCGCGCCGTGAAGCCGCTCAACCTCGGCCGCCGGCTGTGTCAGCACCTGCCAGACACACCAGGCAAACAGCATGGTCACCGTGCCAACGGAGGCGATCATCACGAACAGGCCGGCGGGCTGCATGGCATTGGCCTCAGGCGGGAATATCGTCGGGATACCGCTTCGAACTGCCGATCGTGGCGAAGAGCCCCACCGCGACGATCGCCACGAACACGACGCTCAGCCAGGCGACCGGACTTGCCCGCTCGAACAGATCGGCCACGTAGGGGCTCGCGGCAGCCCGGCCGGAGACCGGATCCCAGCCCACCACGTTCTTCAGGAGCCACAGTCCGAAGATCGTCAGCAGGAAGGCCGGGCACACGTACCGGAACACCACCCGGAAGAACCGTGGCACCCGGAAGGCCGCCCCGCGGTGAAGCTCGTCCCAGCCCTGATCGATGCCGAACGACCAGCCAAAAAGGATGATCTGGATCGTCGCCAGGGTGAAGATCAGGAAGGTGCCGACCCAGAAGTCGAGCGTGTCGAGGGCCTTCAAGTCCTTCGTGAACCAGCAGACGAATCCCGTGCCCAGGGCCGTGAGCGTGCCCAGGAGGCCCACCGACCCCTTGCGGCCGATGCCAAGCGCCTCCTCCAGAAGCGCGATCCCCGGCTGGAGCATCGAGAGCGAACTCGTGAGGGCGGCGATGAAGAGCACGAAGAAGAACACCGCACCGAAGAAGCTGCCCGCCGGCATCGCGCTGAACACCATCGGCAGGACGTTGAACCCCAGCCCGAAGGTGCCCTGCCCCGCCACGCCCGCCACGCCGAGGAAGGCCACCGCCGCCGGCAGCGTGATCAGGCCGCCGAGGGCCACCTCGCAAAACTCGTTGGTGGCGCTGGCCGTGAGGCCGCTGAGCACGAGGTCGTCCTTGGGGCCCATGTAGCTGGCGTAGACGAGGATCACCCCGAAGCCGACCGAGAGCGAGAAGAAGATCTGCCCGGCGGCGGCGAGCCAGAGGTTCGGGTCGGCGAGTTGGTGGAGCACGCTCCGCTCCTCCACCCGCGAGCCGGGAGTGGCCGCCGCGATCTCCACGGCCCGCTCGTGCTGCCGCGCAGGATCGGCGTCAACCACCTCGGCGATGGTCTTGCCCGCCTCGTCCACGACCAGCGTCTTGCCGGGGTTCCACATGTAGCCCAGGCCGGTGGAGACGTTTTGGTCGGGCTTGGCGGGGTCGGGCGTGCCGAGCGTGAGCACTCGCACGAGCACAACGAGTGACAGGACGACGAGCACCGGCATCCCAATCTGGCAGACCTTCTCGATCCCGGCCGAGATTCCCCGGTAGATGAGCACGAGGTTGATCCCGAACGCGATCAGGAGCCAAGGCAGCAGCGAGTCGAGGCCCCATCGCAGGGCCTCCCCGTCGCCGCCTGCGCCGACGAACGAGGCGAAGAAGGCCTGCGAGTCCTCGATCCGCGCGAACCGCAGGCCGGGGTCGAACATCGCCCGCAGGAACCTCACCGTGTAGCCCAGCGTCCAGGCCTCGATCACCACGTAATACATGAAGATCACGAGCGGGATGATCGCGCCAAGCACGCCCACGTACTTGCTGCCCCGCCAGGGCACCAGGCAGTGAAACACGCCGGCGGCGGAGTTGTAGCCCCGCTGGCCGGCATAGCGGCCCATCGTCCACTCGGCCCAGCAGATCGGCAGGCCGATGATCAGAAACGAGATCGCGTAGGCGATCATGAAACCGCCGCCGCCGAACTGGGCCGCCTGGCCCGGGAAGCGGATGAAGTTGCCCAGGCCTACCGCGCTGCCGGCCACGGCCATGATGACGCCGAGTCGCGAGCCCCAGGAATCCTTGACGGGTGCTGCCATGGGGGAGAGCGTACCTGAGGCTCATCGCCGAGGCCAAACACGTCTTGCGTGGGTCGGGGTTGCCCCTACCCCGTCGCCGGACGTTCGCTTCGGGCATCCTGCCCTCCACTCACTCCATGCCGGCTGCGCTCCGGCATCCTGCCTTCGCTTGCCGCCAAGGCCGGCTCTCGGGGTAGGGGCAACCCCTCCTGGGATCACTATTCGTGGCGGACGAGATTGGAAGCTTCTGCTGATTATTCGTCGGCCCAGGCCGAGATGGGCACGCAGCTGCAGAAGAGATTGCGGTCGCCGTG
>JBIIYH010000159.1:0-6260 GCA_044346905.1 Pirellulales bacterium | reverse complement strand
CGCGCCATCCCGCGGCCGGCGGCCCAGAACGCCCGGCGTGCCCCCGGCCACGACCGTGCCGCCGGCGATCGAGATTCCCGACGCGCCGCGGTTGCCGCGGGGCGGGGGCCCGGCGACACAGGGTGGCAGCGCGGCGCCGCGGATCGGCCCACCCGTGGATCTTGCCCCCCCGACGCTCGAGGGTGTGCCGCCGCTGCCGGCCGAACCGGGCCGCGTCCCACCCTCGACCGATGCCGGCAGCGGCCTGTCGCTGCCGCCGGCCGCCGCCATCATCGACCCGGCGGCCCGGCCGATCGAGTCGGCTGAAGCCGAGTCGCCAGTGCGGTCGGCCGGGGCCGACGGGCCCGCGCCCGCGCTCGTCCGGCTTTCCTACGACGAGCCGGCCGACGGCGGCGAGGCGATCCGGCTGGCGATCAATCCCTCGGCCTCGAGCGGTGTCGATGCCAACGGCGACGGCCAGAGCGAAGGCCTGTCGCTGGCGATCGAGCCGCGGAACCAGGGCGAGAAACTGGTCGGCCTCACGGGCAAGGTCACGATCACGGCCTACGACGCAGCCGCGGGCTCGGCCGCCCCGCCCCTGGCCCGCTGGACGGTCGCGGCCGCCGACGCCGCGGCCCGCTTCCGGCCTACGGGCCGCCGCCGTGGCCTGGTGATCGACCTCCCCTGGCAGGGCACGCTCCCGGCAGCCGGCCACGTGCGGGTGACGGTCGAGTCGCCCACCGCCGCCGGCCCGCTCTCGGCCGAGGCGCTCGTCCCGGTCCGCTGACCACGGGTGCCACTTCCGGGCCTCGTCAGAACTCCCCGACCACCTCGCCGGCGGCCCGCGTGCCGAGCGCCCGCCAGACCTGGGGGTCGATCGCTTCGTCCACGAACCGGGCCGAGGCGTCTCCCAAGGCCACGTTCATTCCGCCCGAGTGCATGCTCCGGCCGCCGACGTTGTTGCGATTGCGATCCGTGCAGCCGCCGCAGGGAGTCTTGGGCTGCGCCGAGCCGGCGGGATAGTTCGCACAGGCCTCCCAGAGGTAGTCCGGCACCGAGGAGTTCGGCGGGTTGAGCGTGGTGAACAGCGCGCCGCCATGGACGGAGTTGTAATACGATCCGCGGTAGTCCATCGCCCCCCAGTAGGCGCAGGCGGCGGTGTCGCCCGCGTCCTTGGGCACCACGATCAGCTCCCCGACCATCAGCGTGTGGGTCAGGCCGTCCAAGACATCCTTGATCTTCGTCCGCGACCGGGGAAAGAAGATCCCGTTCATCTCCAGGCTCTGGGCCTTCGTCCCGTAGGCCCGCGAGCCCGCGCAGAGCACGTAGTTGCCGAAGAAGCCCTGGCTCCCGGCGCCGTCGCCCGCCGGCGTGTTGGTGCGGGCACCGCCGGGATTGCTCGGGCAGACCAGCTCGCCCACCACCGTGTTCCGCCCCTCCACGCGTTGCATTCCGAAGCTGTTCGGAATCAACGCGTCCATCTGCGGCTTAAGCTGGTCGTAGAGCGGCTCCTCCTCGAGGAACGGCAGCAGATGGTGCATCCAGCAGATCCGGTAGCCGGTCGAGATGTCGTTGATCGCGTCGATCATCCCCTCTGGAAACCGGTTGCGGGCATCGTGGTAGACGAGCACGGCCAAGGCCACCTGCCGCGTCCGGCTCAGGCACTGCGTCCGCCGCGCGCTTTCCCTCGCGCCCTGGATCGCCGGCAGGAGAAGCCCAATCAGCGTGGCGATGATCGCGATCACCACCAAGAGCTCCACCAAGGTGAAGGCGGTCCGACAGCTTGCCCGCGGTGCGGCTATCGGCCGCCTCTGCTCGATCGGCATCACGTCGTTCACCCGTCGCCGGGGAGCCTCCAGTCGAGCCGTTGGCGACGGTCGATCGTCGCCTCCAGCTGCGTCGCCTCGTTGAACCGCGCCGGCACATACTGCTCGATCAACGGGTTGCCGGCCTCGTTCGTTTGGCCGGGCACGCGCCGGTCGGCCGTGATCCGCACCCGGGCGGGCCCGGGCATGACCCGGGCTTCGTACCGGCCGCCGCCGATCTTCGCAAACCCGAGCACCGCCTCCGACTCGGGGGCCACGAAATAAATCGCCCCATCGGTGACCGATTCGCCGGCGAACGTTACCGTCCCCCGGACGTCGTACGGACCGTCTTGCGACGTCCCGCACCCAGATGCGACACAGGCCACAACGCTCCACACCAGGATCCGCACTCGCATCGCGAAAGCCTCCTCGCCAGATCATGCCGTCATTTCCCCGAGCCCCCCGGCCAGAAACCCGACCCCCGCCCAGAGCAGCGGGCCACCCGCATTCGTTTGCGACATCACTCCACTCCTTTCAGTCGTTTGGATTCGCGGCGGCCAGTTGGTCCGCCACTCCCGCCGGATGCCGGATGAAACTCGTCACGACCCGCGCCGGCTCGCCAGAGGTCGCAACGACCTGAAACCTGGTCACCTTGCCATCCACGAGCACCGCCACCTCGACGGGCGTCCGCGGGAGCCGCGACCAAGGCATGTAGTGATGAATGGCGATGGTGTAGCGACCAAAGGGTGCCCGCCCGCGTGCCCAAAACACGTTCTCGACCGGCGCGGGTGTGAGCTGAACGGGATGGGCATTGGCATCGACGTCGAGCACCCCGCCGCATGCCCCGAACTTCTGCTGCCATGAGATCACCGACCGCCCCCCGCCCCCGAACGGCTCGACCATCACGTGCAGATCGATGTCGTTCACGCCATCCCAGCGCATCGACACCTGCACGTCACCGGTCTGGGCTCCGGCCGCCTGCAGGCGGCGGCCGAGTTCGCCGTCAATCACACCGCTGGGCCGGGCCGCCTTTCCGTCCCCATGGAATATGCCTCCCTGCGCTGGTCGCGCCGGAGCTTGCGGTGCCGCGAGCGCATCTCGTGGTCGAATGGCGAACTCGACCAGAAGTGCGTCGTCTGCGAGTTCGGCCCAGGCATCCGCCGATGACGCCACGGGGGCCGGCTCGACCAGGGCATCCTCGACGGTCAGCAACTCGACGGCGGGCGGCTCCATCGGCACTGGCTCCGGGTCCGATTCCGTCTCTGGTAACGGCGTGACGACGATCAGGGAGATCGATTCCTCCTCCAGCGGCTCCTCGGCCTCAGCCGGTGGTGCCAGCACCAGCCTGACAGGCGGCTTCGACTCGTCGGAGGCGGGGAAGATCATCCCCAGCACGACCAGCACGACCGTATGGCCCACCAAGCTGTGCATCCATCCGGTCCGGAGCATCCGAGATCTTTGGGAGAAACGCATCGTCACTCGCGCCCCGTCGCTTCCCGTGTGGCGTCGGGCTGCGTCCCGCCGTCGGCAGCCGTCCACAGGCGTCGCAGGTCCGCATGCTCCAGGAGAGGCTTCCAGCAGTGCCGCTCATGCCGCGACACGAGGTCGTCGGGCCGGATGAAGCCCAGCAGCATCGCGGCTTCCAGCTCGCGCAGCGTCACCGGGCCATAGACCCGGTCATCGTGCCGATAGAGCCACTGGCCTGCCATCTTCACCGCTTACTCATAATCCGGCCCGGATACGCCGGTGGCCGTCGCGACCACCAGCCTCCGGAACAAGAAGCGGAAGCCGCCGGTCAACGCGGCCAAAAAAACCGGCCCGCGGTCCCTTGGGCCGGTTTGACCGCTGAAACGGGGGAGTTTACGCTCCGGCGGTCGTCGCCTTCAGCCGCTTTGCGGCGCGAGGGCTTCGCACAGGACCCCTCGCCCATGACCGCTCCGCATCCCTTGCCCGCCGAGCGGGTTCACCAGCTCCTCGAGGGGGCCTGCCGGCGGCTCCACGAGATCGCCCACCGGATGCTGCGGGGCTTTCCCCAGGTCCGCCGCTGGGAAGAGACCGACGACGTCGTCCAGGCAGCCGCGCTGCGGCTCCACCGGGCCCTCGCCACGGTCACGCCTAGGGACGAGCGGCATTTCCTGGGTCTGATGGTCGTCCAGGTGCGGCGGGAACTCTTGGACCTCGCGCGAAAGTATGCCGGCCCCACGTCGTTCGCCGCGCATCACGAATCGAATGTCATCGAGCTGCCCGCAGGGCGGCTGGAGCGAGTCGCCCTCGCAGCCGCCGTCCCGGAGGAGTCGCCGGAGACGCTCCACTCGTGGACACGGTTTCACGAGATCGCCGCCGAGCTTCCGGACGAGGAGCGGGAGCTGTTCGGACTCGTGTGGTACGCGGGGGCCACGCAGCCCGAGATCGCGACCATGCTCGGGCTCTCCCTCCGGACCGTTCGCCGGCGGTGGGAGCAGACGAAGCGGCATTTCCTGCGGCGGCTCGACGGCCTTCCGGGAGAGAAGTCCGAAGGGGGCCGCGATGAGTTCGGCTGAGTTCGCTCCTGACGACGGCCACGCGCCGAGTGACGACCGCGAGTCGCTCGGCGTCGAGTCGATTTGGCGGGCGATGGCACCCTCCCGGGAGGCGGAGGTCGAGGATCCCCTGCTCGGGCGAGATTTGGAGGGCGTGGTCCTCCTCCGGGTGATCGGCGAAGGGGGCATGGGCCGCATCTACGAAGCCCGGCAGCACAATCCCGCGCGGCCCGTCGCCGTCAAGGTGATGCGGCCCGGGCTCTTCTCCCCGACCAGCCTGAAGCGGTTTCTCCGCGAGGCCCAGATCCTGGCCCGCCTGCGGCACCCCGCCGTGGCGGAGATCTTCGCCGCCGGCTCGTTCCAGGTCGCGGGCACGCGCGTGCCCTACTTCGTGATGGAACTGATCCCGGAGGCCCGCCCCATCACCCGGTTTGCCGAGGAGCGCGGGCTTTCGATCGCCGCCCGAGTCGCCCTCTTCCGACAGGTCTGCGAGGCGGTGGGCCACGGTCACCGGGAGGGGATCATCCATCGCGACATCAAGCCCGGAAACGTGCTTGTCGATCCGTTCGGCCACCCCAAGGTCATCGATTTCGGTGTCGCCCGCTGGGGCGAGGCGGACGACTCGATGTCCGCGATCACGGCCACCGATCAGATCATCGGCTCGGTGGCCTACATGAGCCCCGAGCAGTTCGCGTGTGATCCCGCTGCGATCGGGATCCGCAGCGACATCCATGCCCTGGGCATCATGCTCTACGAGCTGCTGACCGGCCGCACGCCCTACGACCTCGCCCGCAAGCCCATCGCCGAGGCCGCCAGGATCGTGCAGGAGCACGAGCCCGTGCCCGCCGACTATGTGGAGCGACGAGTGCCGGCGAGGCTGGCCGACGTGGCGGCCCGCTGCCTGGCCAAGAAGCCGGAACACCGCTTCCCCGACGTCGCCGCACTCCTCGAGGCCCTCGAGCAGGCCGGCAGCGAGCCCACCGGCCGCTGGTGGCCGAGGCTGGGCCGTGGCCGGAGTCGCTCCGGTCCAAGACCCGCGGGCGGAGTGTCGCGTCGCCATGGCCTCGCCACCGGTCTGGCGGCGACGGCGGTGGTTGCGACCCTGGCCTTCAGCGGCCGACTCGGCCTCACGGGTGCCATCCCGCAGCCCTGGCGCTACGGCTTCCGGACCGTGCTCCAGGCGGATGCCGATCGCTGGCTCGTCGAGGCGAAAGGCATGCGGAAATGGGAGGAGCCGTTCATGCAGCCGGCAGTCTCCTACTGGGGCCCCGCCGAAAACGGCGTCGAGGGCCACCTGGTCTACCGTTTCGATCTCCCGGCCGCGAGCCGGGCCATCCATCTCCGCCTCGTGCTCAGCTGCTTCGCCGACATCGAGGACGTTAACGTGCTGGGCCGGGGGGCCGCGGCCCTCGAGGTCTCCGGAGACGGCAGCCGGTGGGTGTCGCTGTGTGACAATCTCTCCCCGACCCGCTGGGGCGCCGATTGTTTTTTCGACGCCGACCTGCCCGAACAGGTGCTGGGCACCACGAGCCTCTGGCTGCGGATGCGGTTCCTGATGGAGGGAGCACCGGCACCAGACGGCTACGCCGTGGCCCAGTTCGGCCGCTCGACCGGGGCGGCAACGGCCGACGTGTTCGAGATCGCGGCGATCTGCACGCCGGCAACACCTGGCCGCGCCGCGGGTCGCGAGTGACCCACGGCGCCCTGCCGGATCAGAGCCCCTGGTCCTCGAGGAAGTTGAGCAGGTCGGCGACGCGGCAGGAGTAGCCCCACTCGTTGTCGTACCAGCTCACCACCTTCACGAAGTTGCCCAGGCCGATCGTGTCCACGGCCGAAAAGATCGAGCTGTGGGGATCCTGCTTGAGATCCGTCGAGACGAGCTCGGCGTCGGTGTAGCGGAGGATGCCCTTGAGCGGCCCCTCGGCCGCCTTCTTCATGGCGGCGTTGATCTCGGCCG
>JBIIYH010000158.1:0-6271 GCA_044346905.1 Pirellulales bacterium | reverse complement strand
GGCGTGCTCGAGAAGATCCAGCACACGTTCGACGAGGGCAGCCAAAACGAGATCGACGTTCATCCGCTCGGCAATCCGGCCGAGACCGTGCGGGTGCAGGTGCCGCACGTGCTGCTCGTGGAGGCGAAGGCGCGGCTCCGCACGCGGCTCAACGAGGAGCTCGGTGAGGGCCCGTTCGTGGATCGCATCTTCGCCTGGATCGAGCCGCGGCTCTCCGGCACGCTCGAGATCGATCGCGAGGCGACCGACCGGGCGAAGCAGGAGGCCAGCGACAAGACGCCGCTGCAGTTCGCCACGGTCCAGCAGGGGAAGACGCTGGCCGAGGCGAGCATGCCGGTGACGCCCGCGTCCCTCGAGCTTCTGGAACTGGAGCACAAGGCGTTTCTGCGGCAGCAGCCGCCGGGGCAGCGGGTGGCCCGGGCCCTGGCACTGCTGGGCTTGTTCACGGCCCTGTTCGCCCTGTCCGGCTTCTATCTGCACTTGAACCATCGTGACCTGCTGACCGACTTCGGCACGATCGCGACGCTGGTCGGCTTCTCGGTGGTCACGGTGATGGTCTGCATGCTGGCCGCCGCCGACGCCTGGCAGGCGCAGGTGGTGCCGCTGCTCTTGTTCGCGATGACGATCGCGATCGCCTATGACGAGGATCTGGCGCTGCTCTTGGCGGCGGAGGTGGCGCTGGTGGTGGTGCTGGGGCTGGGCCGGGGCCTGCCGGACTACGTGACGCTCGCGGCGGCCGCTGCGGCGATGGTGTTTTGGATGGGCCGGCTCCGGAGCCGCAGCAAGCTGATCTACGTGGGCCTCTGGGCCGCCGCGGTGACGATGCTGACGCAGATCGGGGCCAACCTCCTGCACGAGCGGCCCTTCGACCTGCAGATGCTCTTCGAGGCGGGCCGAACGGGCATGTGGACGCTGCTGGCAGGCTTCCTGATGACCGGCCTCTTGCCGTTCGTGGAGCGGTGGTTCGGGGTGCTCACCGACCTGAGCCTGCTCGAGGTGGGCGATGTGGCCCATCCCCTGCTGCAGGAGCTCGTCCGCCGTGCCCCGGGCACCTACAACCACTCGATCAACGTCGCCAGCCTGGCGGAGGCGGCGGCCGAGTCGATCGGGGCCCGCGGCCTGCTCGTTCGCGTGGGAGCCTACTTCCACGACATCGGCAAGATGCTCAAGCCCGCCTACTTCGTCGAGAACCAGGGGCAGGAAAACCGCCACGAGTCGCTCGTGCCGGCCATGAGCACGCTGATCATCGTGGCCCACGTGAAGGAGGGCGTCGAACTGGCCCGGCAATACAACCTTCCCCAGCCGATCATCGACCTGATCGCCGAGCACCACGGCACGACGCTGGTCGAGTACTTCTACAAGCGGGCCGCGGAGCAGTCGCAGTCTGACCCCAACGGCGGCGGCCCCGACGAGCAGACCTATCGCTATCCCGGCCCCAAGCCGAGCACCCGCGAGTCGGCGGTGATGATGCTCGCCGACGCCGCCGAGAGCGCCAGCCGCACGCTCTCCGAGCCGACGCCCGCCCGGATCGCGAACCTCGTCAACGAACTGGCGCAGAAGCGGCTCAACGACGGCCAGTTCGACGAGTGCGGCCTCACGCTCGAGGAGCTCAAGACGGTCGAGAAGAGCCTGGTCAAGAGCCTGACGGCCGTCTACCACGGCCGCGTGAAGTATCCGGACCAACGGACGGCCTAGGCTCCTTCGGCTTCCACCCCCGGCTTCCTCTTTTCCGTGTGACTGCTCCGGGTAGCCCATGCCAATCGAGCGGCGTTGCCAGCGAGCGCAGGCAGGATGCCGAAAGCGAAGCTGGCATCGAGCGACCGAAGGGCAGGATGCCCTGAGGGAGCGTCCGGCGAGATGGCATGGGCTACCCGGAGCCTGCGTCACCCACGACCGTCTATGTCTATGATTGGGGATCCCCGCGCGCCAGGGCCACCCATGTCGATCAGCGTCGAAGTCGTGAACCGGCAGAAAGTCATGGCCGTCGATGCCAAATGGCTCGAGCGGGTCGTGCGCCGAGCCGTCGGGGCGATCGGAGCCGAGGCGGCCGAGATCACCGTGCTCGTCGTCGACGACCGGCGGATCGCCGGGCTGCATGATCGGTGGATGGGCATCCCGGGACCCACCGACGTGCTCACCTTCGATCTCTCGGCCGGCGAGCCCCGGGGGCTTGCCGGCGACATCGTCGCCAGCGCCGAGACCGCCCGGCGGGTGGGCCGCGAACTCGACTGGCAGCCGCGGCAGGAACTGGCGTATTACGTCGTGCACGGCCTGCTCCACCTCGCCGGTGAGGACGACGGCACACCGGGCGAGCGGCGCAGGATGCGCAGGCGGGAGCGGGCCGTGATGGTGGCCGCCGGCCTGCCGGCCCCGCCCCGTCGCCCGCGAAAGCCAGCCCCTCATGGCCGCTGAGAAGACGCTCGCGATCGTTCTCCGCACGATTCCGTTCGGTGAAACGAGCAGCATCGTCACGCTCTCGTGCCGCGAGTTTGGCAAGCTGCGGGCCCTGGCCAAGGGGGCGTGGCGGCCCAAGAGTTCCTTCGACGGCGGCCTTGACCTGCTTTCGATCAGTCAGGTACTCGTCCTCCGCCGCGCATCCGGTGGTCTCGACCTCTTGACCGAGGCGGCCCTCGAGCACCGGTTCCGTGTCGGCGGGAGCCTGCCAGCCGTGCTCGGCGGCCTGCACGTGGCCGAACTGCTCGATGCCTTCACCGCCGACGCCGATCCGCACCCGGAACTCTTCGATGTTGCCCACACGACCCTCCGGCGGCTCTCCGACTGGCGGGGCGACGACCGCGCCGTGCCGGCGATCCTGCTGCGGTTCGAGCTCACGCTCCTGCGGCTGGTCGGCCACGCGCCCGAGACCGGCCGCTGCGTCGAGTGCGGCGGGCCGCTGGATGCCGCGGGCCGCACCCCATTCGGGCTGCTCGAGGGGGGCACGCTCTGCGGCGGCTGCCGCCGCGGGCGGTCAGCCGTCGCCATGCTGTCGGCCGAGGCGCTCGCCGCCATCCGCCACGGCGTCACGCCCGGCACACCCACGATCGAACTGCCGGCCAGAGCCATCGCGGAGGCCCGCAGCGTGATTACCACGTCGATCGCTCACCTGCTCGGCAGGCCGACCCGGGTCGCGGCCAAGCTCCGCCGCCCCGCCCGCCGGAGGACACGTTGACCACCCGCATCCACCAGCCATCGGTTCGCCGCCGCCCCGCCCTGCACACGGCGGGTGTCGTTCTGCTCGTCGCCTGCGCGGGGGGCTGCGCGACCTTCCAGGCCCCGAAGTGGCCCTGGTCCAAGCCTGATCAGGCCGCCCAGGAGTCGGCGCTCGAAGGGGAGCTCGGCGCGGATGCCGACAGCGAGGTGATCTCGTCGGAATACACCGGCGCCAGTCAGGACTACGGCTTCGAGTATTTCAAGGCCGAGAACATCAAACGGCGGTGGAAGAAGATGGTCGGCCGCGGGCCCAACGAGCAGGTCGCCCGCGCGGCCATGGCCGAGGGCGACAGCTTGTTCCGCGGCGGCGACCACAAGGGTGCGATCGCCAAGTACAAGAAGGTGATCGACCGCTGGCCCGACACCTCGCTCGAGGAGGATGCCCGCTGGCAGCTCGCCGAGTGCTACTTCTTCACCGACCAGTATCCCAAGGCGGAGGACGAGTACGACGAGCTGGTCAAAAAATTCGCCAACACGAAGTATCTCGACCGGATCGCGCAGCGGCAGTTCGTGATCGGCCAGTACTGGGTCTCCCTCGACGAGAAGTACCACTACGCCACGATCGTGCCCAACCTCTTCGATCGCAGCCGGCCGCTGTTCGACACCCGCGGCCGGGCGCTCAAGGCCTTCGACCACGTGCGAATCAACGACCCGCGCGGGCCGCTGGCCGATGACAGCCTGATGGCCGCGGCCAACGCCCACTTCCTCGACCGGCAGTGGCTCGACGCCGACTACTTTTACGGCCTCTTGCGGAGCGAGTATCCCGACAGCGAGTTCCTGCTCCAGGCGCACCTGCTGGGGCTGCAGTCGAAGCTCCAGGGCTACCAGGGCGCGGGCTACGAGGGGGGCATCCTCGACGAGGCGGAGATCCTGGCCGACCAGACGCTCGTCCAGTTTCCCGACCAGCTCGGCCGGGAGGAGGAGGCCCGGGTGGAGAAGACGCGGGGCGACATCGCCGCCCGGCAGGCGGAGCGGCACTGGCGTCGGGCGGAGTTCTACGCCAAGGGCAACCACTACACCGCGGCCCGGATGTATTACGCGATGATCGCCCGCGACTATCCGACCACGATGCTCGCCCAGGCTGCCCGGGAGAAGTTTCAGGCGATCCAGGGCCTCGAAGACGTCTCCGACGACCCGTTCCCGATGCTGACCCGCGTGCTCAACCCCGACTCCCTCAAGGAGGCGGAGCTCGACGCCATGGCCGAGGCCGCCGAGCAGACGGCGATTGCCAGTGAGCCCGACGACGGCACCGCGCCGCCGAAGTTTTGACGCCCGTCCGGAGGCCGCCTCCCGTGTCCGCGTGCCGCCATCGACGGTGGGCCGCCTGCCTGGCGGCCGCGCTGCTCTTCGCCACCGGCTGCGCAAGCTATCGGTTCGGCAACAACACGCTCTATGCGGCGAACGTCCGCACGATCTACGTGCCGGTGTTCCAGTGCGATTCGTTTCGCACGACGCCGGCGATCGACGTCGGCGAGCGGCTCACCGAGGCGGTCTGCAAGGAGATCGAGAAGCGGACGCCGTTCAAGGTGGTGGGCAGCGAGGCGGCGGCCGACAGCGTGCTCACCGGCCGCGTGGTCTCCGACACCAAGCGGATGGTGGTGGAGAGCCCCACCGACCAGTCGCGGCAGGTCGAGCTCAACTATCAGGTGCTGGTCACCTGGGCCGACCGGGGCGGGACGGTGATCGCCTCGGGCGACGTGCCCCTGCCGGCCGCGACGGTGGACGTGGGCCAGGCAGCCTCGCTCGTGCCCGAGTTCGGCCGCTCGGTGGCCAGCACGCAGCAGGAGGCGATCGTGAAGCTCGCCCAGCAGATCGTCGGCCTGATGGAAGAGCCCTGGTAGGCGGGCATGCTACGCTGGCGGGCATGAGCGATCCGCGGCCCACCCACTGGCAACTTCGCACGCGGCGGCTGGAGCTGCCGCGGCCGGGCGGGCCGGTGCGGCGGCCGCTCGTGATGGGGATCGTGAACGTCACGCCCGACAGCTTCTCCGACGGCGGCCGGCATGCCGACATCGAGGCGGCGGTGGCCCACGGGCTCGCGCTCGAGGCCGCGGGGGCTGAGATCCTCGACGTGGGCGGCGAGAGCACGCGGCCCTTTTCCGAACCGGTGGCCGAAGCCGAGGAGCTGGCCCGTGTCGCCGAGGTGGTGCGGCGGCTGGCGGCCGAGAGCGGGCTGCCCGTCTCGATCGACACCTCGAAGGCGGCGGTCGCCGCCCGGGCCGTCGAACTCGGCGCCGAGATCATCAACGACGTGACCGGCCTTGCCGGGGATCCGCGGATGCTCGCCGTCGCCCGGGAGTCGGCCGCCGGCGTGTGCGCGATGCACATGCGGGGTACGCCGCAGACGATGCAGCTCGATCCAAGGTATGACGACGTGGTCGCCGAGATCCACGCCTATCTCCGGCAGCGGCGGGATTCGCTCGTGGCCGCGGGCATTCCGCTCGACCGGATCTGCCTCGATCCGGGGATCGGCTTCGGCAAGACCCACGCCCACAACCTCACGCTCATGGCCCACGCGGGGCGGTTCCTCGACCTCGGATGCCCCGTGCTGGTGGGTCATTCCCGCAAGGGCTTCATCGCCAAGCAACTGGAGGCGACGCTCGGCCGGCCCGCCACTGAGGCCGACCGCGATGCGGGCACGGCCGGGGCCGCCTGCGGGCTGGCCGCCGCGGGCGTGCAGATCGTCCGGGTGCACGCCGTGGGCCTCGTGCGGGCGGCCCTCGAGCTGTTCGCCGTGAGTGCCGTGATTCCCTGCAACAGCATGCGCATCAGTTCCTGACCGGTCGGCCGCGCGGGCCGTTGAGCAGGCGGCCGATCGCCGTGTGGCGGACGCCGTAGCGGTAGGTCAGCAGCAGCACCGGCGTCACCAGCGCCATGACCACGAGAAACTTCAGCTCGGCGGGCATGGCCCACGAGCGGATGGCCATCTGTGCCACCATCACGAGCGGCGGGTGCACGAGGTACATCCAGTACGACGCGTCGGCCAGCCAGGACATCAGCGGGCTGGGCCGGGAGCAGAATCGGGAGAACAGCCCGATCAGCCCCAGCGACATCGTCCACG
>JBIIYH010000157.1:0-6272 GCA_044346905.1 Pirellulales bacterium | reverse complement strand
CGTCAACCCGCGGGCTCGAGCGGCGTCCAGCGGTCGAAGGTGGCGGCCTGGCCGCGGTGCTCGCCCGCCGCGTCGGCGAGGTTCCAGACGATCGCCTTCTCGATCCGGAAGCGGCGGCCCGTCTTCGAGATCCGGATGCCGGAATAGTCGTCCACGAAGCCGTGGGCGCGGGTCCGGGCCAGGAGTTGGGCCCGCTCGTCGCGATGCACCGGCTCGGCCGTGAGCCGCGAGGGTGTCTGCGTGAGTTCGTCCCAGGTCATTTCCCAAAGCGCGAGGGCGCGGGCGTTACCGTAGTTGAGCACCGGGTCGGCCTCGGTGCCGTGGGAGACCACGACGAACGAGGCGTAGAAGAGCCTTGCGGCCTGCTCTCCCGCGGAGCCCTCGCGGGAGACGAGTTCGCGGCCGAGCCGCCGCGCGAACGAATCGAGCAGCAGTTGGACGTGGGCGATCGTCGCCGGCTCGGCCGGCCCGCTCATGGGAGATAGGTGATCCCGGTGGCCGACGCGAGATCCACGTCGCCGAGCGTGTTGCCGGCAATCAGGTTGCGGATCACCCGCGTGCGGTTGCAGGCGCCCACGGCCAAGAGGCCGTAGTCGGCGCTCGTGACGATGGTGTTGCCGACGCCGGTTACCGTGCCCCCCACGAGCAGGTCTGTGGCCGCGTTGAGCAGCAGGCCGCTCGCGCCGCTGTCAACGATCGAGTTGGCCACGATCGACGTGCCGCGGGAGTTGCCCGCCACGGCGATGCCGTTGAGGCCGTTGGAGACGATCGCGTTCGCGGCCCCGACGGCGCCGATGGTGTTGCTCGTCGCACCCACGAGCGTGATCCCGTCGAGCAGGTTGCCCCGGATCTCGTTGCCAAGCACCCGGTTGCCGCTCGAGCCGGAGATCGTGATCCCCGCACCGTTGTTGGTCAGCACCCGGTTGGCCATGAAGGGCTGCGCGCCGCCGATGATCGTGTTCGCGGTGCCCGGGCCGACGAAGACGCCCCCGAGGCCGTTGGGGATCGGGTTCGGGGCCCCAAGGGCGGCCCCGATCACGGAGTTGAAGACCCGGTTATTTCGGGCCTTGCCCGTGATCTCCAGACCGTAGCGGAGGTTGCCCGACAGATGCACCTTCGTCTCCACCGAGGGCTGGAACCCGCCGATTGCGTTGCCGTGGGCCTGGCCATCGATGAGGATGCCGCTGCCGTAGTTGGGGATGGCCACCGAGATCGCACTGTTGGTGCCGACGGAGGTGTCTTCGATCTGCACGCCTGTCGCCCGCCCGCCGATGTGGATCCCGTTGCCAAAGTTGCCGCCCACGAGGCAGGTGCGAATCAGGTTGTTGCCACCGGTGGCCGTGATCTCGATGCCATTGAGCCGGTTGGGGGCGGCGCCGCCGAAGGCGTAGAGGCCGGCGAACGTGTTGAACGACGTGAAGCTGCCGACCGAATCACGGAGCTCGATGCCGTGCCGATTGTTGCCCGAGATGCCGTTGCCCATCGGGATCGGACCGCCCACGAGCGTCCGCTGCGACGTGCCCGACACCAGCAACCCGTTGCCGCCATTCGCCACGGTCGTGGCATTGTTGGCGCCGAGCCCCATGAAGTTGGCCCACACGGTCGTGTCGTTGGAGTTGGTGATCCGCAGGCCGTTGCCACTGTTGCCGGAGAGCACGTTGTAGAACACGAACGGATTCTGCGGGAACGTGGTGCCGATCAGGCTGTTGCCGCTGGCACCGACGATCGCGACGCCGTCCTGCCCATTGCCGAGCGCCGCGGTCCCTGAGGGTGTCGTACCGACGAAGTTGCCGCTGAGCGTGGTGCCCGTCGCGCCGCCCGTGAGCAGGATGCCGTTGCCGCGGTTGCCCGAGACCAGATTGCCCTGCGGCGGACGGACGAAGACCGGCGTCGAGCCGCTGTACGACACGGGCGCGTTCCCGCCCGTCGCCTGGCCACCGATCAGGTTGCCGCTCGAGCGGTTCGTGACGAGGATGCCGTTGCCGCGGTTGGGCACGGCCGCCGTGCCGGCGAACGAGGTGCCGATGTTGTTCATCGCCACCTCGTTGTCGTTCGCTCCTACGATCGCCACGCCGTGGCCGCGGTTGCCGGAGACCACGTTCGAGAGCTGGAAGCCGACATTCACCTGGGCCTGGTAGCTGGCCGACCCGCTCTCCCCCAACACGATTCCGACCACGGCGTTGCCGTACACGGAGTTAGCGCTCGGCAGGCCGCTCACGCCCGTGACCGACTCCGGCGGGTCGAGTTCTACCCAGGTCATGTCGCCGAACGAGCCATCGGTCTGACGCACGACGGTGGCCAGACCGCTGGATTCGATCGTCCCCGACACAAAGCCGGTGCCCGAGAGCGTGTACACACCCTTCTCGACGCTGCTGATGCCCATGAAGTGGGTGCCGGCGGTGACCTGGTCGGGGCTCTGGTAGCTGTAGGCCCGCCAGTTGGAGAAGGTGCCGGTGGCGCGGTCGTAGTCGATCAGCGAGGCCAAGCCGATCGGCTGCAGCCGATCGTCAGCGTTGTTGACCGGCAGCTGCGAGAAGCCACCGGCGATCGTGTAGCTGCCGTCGCCGTTGTCCCAAATGCCGTAGGCGGTGTTGGAGAGCGAGCCCGGGAAGACGATGTCGGTGAACTGCTGCGTCTGGAAGTCGTAGATGTAGGCCCGCCCCCGCTCGTTCGGCGTGTTGCTGGTGATGAAGTTGCCCACCGCCAGCCCGCCCATCGTGCTGTGGAGGTAGTTGAAGGGCGAGCCGTTCGTGATCGTCTCGTAGTTGGTCGGATCGAGCACGTCGCTGGCCATCGTGTTGAGATTGCCCCGGAAGGCGAAGCCGTAGCGGGTCGAGTCGTTGGGAAGCACGTAGGTGCCCACGAGCAGCACCTCGCCGTTGCCCAGATAGTCGGGGCCGTAGACGCTCGTGGTCGTGCCGCTGCCGCCTGGATAGTTGATCGCGTAGGCCTCGCCGTCGCCCCCGTCGAGCGTGCCGACGTAGAGCAGGCCGCTCGTCACGCCGCCCGACACGGTCGAGCCCGTGATCAGGTAATCGCCGTTCCCGATCCCGCGAATGCCCGTCCACGATTGGACCGGGAGGGTGACGTCGGTCGCGCTGGCATAGGCGATCCCGGTCACCGGATCGGCGTGGCCGACCAGGTTGCCCGTGGCCCCGGCCTCGAGCCGGACGCCGTCACCGCCATTGGCCAACGCCGCCGCGCCCGTGATCGTGGTGCCGATCAGGTTCGAGGCCACGACGTTGTTGTCGCCCAGGATCCTGACGCCCGCCCCACCGTTGCCGCTGATCAGGTTGCCGCCCGGCGTGATGGTCGCCTGGTAGGCGTTCACGCCCGTGCTGCTGGGATCGATGCCCACCACCGCGTTGCCGTACACGGAGTCGGCGAAGGCCGAGCCACCCACGACGGGCGGCGTGAGGTCGGTCCACTGCATGTCGCCGAACGAGCCGTCGGCGTTGCGACGGACCGTGACGAACCCGGCGATCGCGCCAGCCTCGGTGGCGGCCGTGGCCGCGAGCGTGTACGTCCCCGGCTCAACGCCGCTGATGCCCTCGAAGTGCGTGATGCCCGACGCGCCGCTCGTGGGTGACGTGTAGGTGTACGACTTCCAGTTCGAGAACTGCCCGGTGGCCGAGTCGAAGTCGACCAGCAGGGCCTGCGAGAGCGGCACCCGCGGATTGAGGAGGTTGTTGATCGGGCTGTTGGCGAAGCCGCCGGCGATCGTGTAGCTCGTGCCGCCGTTGTGCCAGATGCCGTAGGCCGTGTTGGATGCGGACCCCGGATAGACCATGCTCGGCACGAGGTATTGGCGATTGACCGCGTCGTAGACATAGGCCAGGCCGCCGCCGGCCGGCATGCCGCCCGACGTCGAACTGTCGTAGTTGCCCACGACCAGCCCGCCCGAGGTGCTGTGGGGAATGTTCCAGGTGGCCGATGGATGCGGCATCGGCAGCGCCGCGTAGTTGGCAGCCGTGCCCACCTCGTCCACCGTGCCTTCGAAGATGAAGCCCAATTCGTTGGGAGCGCCGGTGATCGAGTAGGTGCCCACGATCCGCAGTTGGCCGTTCCCCAGGTTGTCGGCCGAGTAGGAGGTGGTGCCGTCGGTCGTCTGCCCCGACGGATCGGGCATCACCATCACGTAGCCGGCGCCCCCCTGGGCCGTAAGCGGGCCCTGGTAGAGCAGGCCGGCCGTCTCGCTCGTGTCGTTCGGGTTCGTGGTCGTGCCGGTGATCAGATACTCCCCAGGCGTGCCAGCCGTCGTGAGCCCCTGCCAGCCCGCGACCGGCAGCGTGCCGCCTCCAGCGGCCGTGACGCTCGTGGTGACGTCGTAGTCGATCGTGGTCTCGAGGCCGATCTGGTTGCCGGAGCCCCGGGCGGTGACGAGCACGCCAGCCCCGGTGTTCGGAGCGGCCGTGGTGCCATTGGCCAGAACGCCGATGGAGTTTCGAGCGAGCGTGATGCCCGACGCGTCGAGCGTCACGCCAGCCCCGCTCGCCCGCACGAGCGCGAGGCTCGTGAGCGAGGAGCCGTCGCTGCCGGGCGCGAACCGCAGCCCGGTCTGGCCGCGGAAGTTGACGGTCAGCCGCGGCGAGCCAACGAAGCCGGGGGCTGTTGAGCCGTCGATCGCGACGGGATCGGTGACAGCGGGCAGGGCCGTGGAGAGCGGGATCGTGCCCGCGACCGCGAAGGCGATCTCGTCTGCCCCGGGATTGGCATTGGCCTGGTTGATCGCGGCCCGCAGCGATCCGGCGCCGGCGTTCAGCAGGGTCGAGACCGTGAACGTGGCCAGGAGCGCCCGCGGTTCGAGAGCCTCGGCCCGAAGCGGCAGCGGGCGGCGACGGGCTGACTTCGGTGTGCGGCGGCGAAACAGGCTGGCGAGGGAGCTCACGGAGTCGTTTTCCTGGGGACGCACCCGGGAACACCCGGGGATCATGCAACTAGGGATACCATCGCCCGGTACCAGCCTCAAATGTTCGGTTTTTGGATGAGCAGCGACGCGGCTAGGCCGGCCCCGCGGCCAGCACGTCGGAGCCGGCCTCCGCGGCATAGGCGGCGAAGTTGTCCTTGAACTTCGCGGCAAGTGTGCGGGCCGCCGCCTCCCAGGAGGCCTCGTCGGCCCAGGCGCGGTGGGGCACGAGCAGCTTCTCGGCGACGCCCGGGACGGCCGTCACCGCCTCCAGGCCGAAGACCCGGTCGCGGTGGACCGGCGCCGAATCGAGGGCGCCGGTATTGATCGCGTCGATGATCCGCCGGGTGCTGGCCAGGTCGATCCGGGTGCCCACGCCATACGCACCCCCCGTCCAGCCGGTGTTCACGAGCCAAGCCCGGGCGTCGTGGCGGCGGAGTTTCTCGGCGAGCAGCCGGGCGTAGACCGCCGGATGCCGCATCAGGAAGGCGGCGCTGAAGCAGGCCGAGAAGGCCACCTGCGGCTCCACGATTCCCATCTCGGTGCCCGCCACCCGGGCGGTGTAGCCCGAGAGAAAGTGATACATCGCCTGCTCCCGCGAGAGCCGGCTCACCGGCGGGAGCACGCCGGAGGCGTCGCAGGTGAGGAAGATCACGTGCTTCGGGTGCGGGCCGACGCAGGGCAGCTGGGCGTTGTCGATGAAGTCGATCGGGTAGGAAGCCCGGGTGTTCTCCGTGATCGCGCTACTCTCGAAGTCCACGGCCCGCGTGGCCGGGTCGTAGACCACGTTCTCGAGCACCGTGCCGAACCGGATCGCCCGCCAGATCTCCGGCTCCTTCGCCTCGTCGAGGTGGATGCACTTGGCGTAGCAGCCTCCTTCGATGTTGAAGATGCCGTCGTCGCCCCAGCCGTGCTCGTCATCACCGATCAGCCGCCGCGCCGGGTCGGCCGAGAGGGTCGTCTTCCCGGTGCCCGAGAGGCCGAAGAACAGCGACACGTCGCCGGGCCCGCCGCCGGCTGTGACCCCCTGATTGGCAGAGCAGTGCATCGAGAGGATGCCCCGGCCCGGCAGCAGCCAGTGCATGTAGGTGAACACGCCCTTCTTCATCTCGCCCGCATACTCGGTCCCCAGGATCACCTGCTCCCTTCGCTCGAGGCAGAGGTCGATGCTCGTGCGGCTGGTCATTTGCGAGGTGTAGGCATTGGCCGGAAACTGTCCGGCGTTGTAGATCACGTAGTCGGGGGCCCCGAACCGCTCCAACTCGTCGAGCGTGGGGCGGATCAGCATGTTGTGCATGTAGAGGGCGTGGTAGGCCCGGCTGCAGAGCACCCGCACCTTCACCCGCGTGGCCGGATCCCAGCCGGC
>JBIIYH010000156.1:0-6322 GCA_044346905.1 Pirellulales bacterium | reverse complement strand
CAGGAATCCGTCGAGACCTATTCCGAGGCTGCTCCGCCGGACTCTCCCGACATCTGCGACGAACAGTGGTTCGCCGATCACCTCCGCGTGCAGCTCGACATCTACCAGCGGTATTTCCGTACGGACCCCATCTTCGACAGCCGGCATACCGATCAGCTTGCAGGCGACATTCCCTGCCCCCGTCTGGACCGTGACACCCTTTTGCGGATGTCCAAGTTCGCGATCGAACACAACTTCGGCTCGTCGAAGGCCAAGAGCATCACCCGTGATTCGGCGAGCGGTCGACGGGTGGGCAGCGGCCGATAAGGAGCGAGTCGCAACGCTCGCATCACGACTGGGAAAGACTGCCGCCGAAGGGGGGCCCAGCTGCGTGCGGGCCCGGCTGCGTGCAACGCAGGCTCAATGACGCATCAGCCATTCAGACAGGGCCTCCACAAACTCGTTCTTGACCCGTTCGGCTGTCTGCGCATCGATGGTGGTGGCGTCGTACCGCAAGAGCACCGTCAGCCGACCGGCGTATTCGACCAGGCCCACACCCCAGTGGGTTTTGGGGCGAAGTGGCGGCGTGACCACCCGCACGTCATGGCAACGGGCACCGGCCAACCAAAAGAACCCATCGGCATCGACGGGCAGCCGTTTACGGAGTCGGCGCGAGGGATCGCTCAGGTTGGTGAGGACCGCCGTTGAGAAGCACAATGGCTGCCGCAGGGCCCAGTGAAGCAGCCGCGGCCAGCGGGTCACGATCCCCAGCATCGCCAGCAGGCACAACCCTTCCCGCGCCTGCCGCTGCGCCTGAAGTTCGGCCTGCACGCCGGCGAGCAAGCCAGACCAGTCGCTACAGGCTCCCACCCGGCGGTTGAGAAACAGGTAGGTATAGCGGTTTGACGCCGGCAACCGTTCGTCCTCGCGGGTGCGAAGGTCGACGGGCACGGTGATCCGGACCCACGACCGGACAGACATCCCGTGGGCCCGCTGCCAACGACCGAGCACCCTGAAGAGGATCGCTACGGCGACGTCGTTGAAGCTTGCTCCGTCGAGCGACTGGGCATCCTGGAGCCGCGAGACGACCTCTGGTTGGAAGGTGTGGCTACACAGGCCGGTGGGCTGGAGGGCGGCGGGCAGACCTCGGCGAGGACGTCGGCCTGACGGCACGGCCGCATGGCTCGCGGCCGTCGGCCGCGGCTGGGGCACCAGAAGCCGCAGTGTGCTTCGCATTCGCCGGAGGTGCGTGATGACCGCATCAGGACCGGTGAACCGCCCCCGGCGGTCGAGGTGGGACACGTCGATCGGCAGGAACGGTGTGGTGTGCTCACAGCAATTCCGCAGGACCGCATAGGCCATCACGAGATCCTGGATGAACATCCGCGCCCCCTGCCCGTCGCAGCAGGCATGGTGAAACTGCAGCCGCACGTCCCAGCCGGTGTCGGTCTGCCGCAGCCAGCCCCGCAGACCAGGCTCCGCCGTCAGATCGATCCACTCCATGCACGGCTCATCACTCAATGCTCCTGACAACACCGCCATTTCCTGCCAGCCGGTCGCGGCAGCCTGCCACGTGGCACCTCCTCGGTCGACCCGGATCGTCGACCGCAGCAGCGGGTGCCGGCCGACCGCAAACCGATAGGCTTCCCGCATCGCCTCCGTATCGATCCCTCCCTCAAACCGCAGGTCCACCCGGAAGAGCAGCGGAAACTCGGGGCGGTCGTCGAGCCAGAGGAAACTTTCGAGCGGTGTGAGCAGCCACGTGAGATCGCGACTGGCCCACGGCGCGTGCTCTGCCAGCAGCTGATCGACTTCGTTCATGCATGACGTTGTAATCGAAAGTCAGCCGGAAACCCATCGATGCGTTTCTCGCGGGTGAGAGTTGCGAACAGTCCGACCGGTCCAACAGGATGAGTTCGAGTTCGGGTCAGCCGACGCACATGGCACATGTCATCTGATCAGCATTCGCATGAAGCTTTCCGCCCTGCTCGTCTTGTTGGCCTTGACCTCCGCGGCGATCCTCGATGCGGCCGAACCATCCGCCCTTGGAACACCTGCTGCGGCACTGCGCCCGCGCCCGCTGGCCGAGCCGGGAAACCGCCTCGGCCGGCAGGCCCGTGGGCAGCTCGTAGATCACGAGGCCCGGGCCGCGCATCGGCGAGCCGCTTCTTCGGGTCAAGGGGTGGGCATCGGTTGGAGTGCATGAGGACTACAGCGTTACCTGAGACACGGCGAACACGTGCGGCGATTCGCCGAGCCGGGCCAGCGTGTCGCCGGCCAACTCGCCGACGATGGAGATCCGGGCACACGCTGCGTGACCGCCCGAGAAGATGATGTTCTGCACCAGGTGCACGCTCACCGCATCGGCGTTTGCCACAGCGGCCTCGGGCGACTCCGCCCGCTCGACGCCGAGCGCAGCGGCTGCCGCCGGCGTGAGCGACCGCGACCACGCCACGATGGGCGGCGTGCTCGCCCGCATCGACCCGCGAACCGCCGAGGTGCTGCCGGTCGGCACCATGGACGATGCTCCGATCGCGTTCCTCGACGGCGACGTCTACGTGGGCGGCTCGAAGAGATCCCGGAAGATCAAAGGCATCCCCACGGTGACGCCCCTCACCGTTCAATCAAAGCTTTGATGGCTTCTCCTGATCTGGAGATGATGAACGTGTGAAATGACTCCTGCCGCCGACTGTTCGCGACAGGAATGACTGCAGCGATCGTGGCGACGGCTGCCCTGCACGCAGTTGCCGAGGGCGTGGCCTCGATCGAGATCGGGGCGCGACTGGAACCGTTCTTCGACCGGCACCTTATCGACCGGTTCGACGGCGCCGCGCTGAAACTCCACTCGCTGGTGCCCCGGGAAATCGTCTTCCACGAGGCCGCTCCCTGGGAGGGCAATTATGGCGGCTACCACTCCGGCGACAGCTTTCGCTCCTACTACCGCGGCGGGCAGCGGCTGCCAAACGTGCGGAACAAGTTCACCCACATGGTGACCTGCGTCACCGAAAGCACCGACGGCATCCACTGGAAGCGACCGCAGAGCGACGGCGGTGGCGACGTCGGCGGCCGGCAGCATCCGCATCGAGATCCAGGACGAGACCGGCCGTCCGATTCCAGGCTTTGCGTTCGAGGATTCCGAGGAGCGGTACGGCGACGAGATCGCGGTGGCACAGCAATGCCATTACGCCATGAAAACTACCATCGATGGCGCGGGGCGGATCGTCGTTCCCAAGGCGGTCCGTGATCGGCTGGCGCTGACGGCGGGTGCGGAGATCGAGGTCGAACTCGTCGGCGACGGCGGGCCGCGTGCGGTCCGGGTTGTGCACGACGCACGCGCTGGCGGAATGCTACGCCACGCAGACGACGTGGCCGCTATCGCCCCGGATTGCCCCCGCCGACGCCGAGCAGCTCGTCACCGAAAACTTTGTCATGCACCTCGAAGTCGGGGTGCTCGGGGAACCGCTTCTGGGGACCGGGAGATGCGAACATGCGGCTCACGAGCCGCTCATCAGCCGGGAAACCATTGCCGCGGTGCGATTGACCGGGCTGTCCTTGGATCCAGTCACGCAGCGACAGGACTCCCGACCGCCCGCCGGGCCTGAAACACCCGCGGCAGCCGGGCCAGATCCTTGAGCGTGGGCCCCGGCTCGAGCCCGCTCGTCGCGGCGAGGAGCTGCTCCACGTCGGCGGCCACGGCCGGCCCAGCCTCCAGCACGAGCCAGCCGCCGGGCCGCAACCGGCTCACCGCCTCGGCCGCCAGCCGTTCGATCACCTCCACGCCCCGCGGCCCGGCCACGAGCGCCGCCCGCGGCTCGTGCTCCCGCACGTCGCGGGGCAGGCCAGCGAACTCGTCCTCGCGGACATACGGGGGATTGCTGACGATCACGTCCCAGGGGCCGCCGAGTTCCGGGGCCGCCAAGAGGTCGCTCTCCACGAACTTGATCCGCTCACCGAGCCCGAGCCGGGCAGCATTGGCCCGCGCGACCTCGAGCGCCGCGGCCGAGATGTCGGTGGCGACGACCTCGGCCCGCGGCAGGTGGGTCGCCACCGCGATCGCAATCGCCCCCGAGCCCGTGCCCACGTCCACGATCCGCGGCGCGGCGGCCTCTCGACAGAGATCAATCACCCGCACGACGAGCCCCTCGGTTTCCGGCCGCGGCACGAGCACCGCCGAGGAGACTGCGAGCGGGAGCGAGAAAAACTCGCGGCCGCCCACGAGATAGGCCACCGGCTCACCGGCGCCGCGGCGGCGGACGAGTTCCCGAAACCGGGCCCGCGGCTCCTCCGCCACCACCTCGTCGAACGCGGTATAGAGCAGAATCCGCTGGCAGCCGCGGACGTGGGCCAGAAGCACCTCGGCATCGATCCGCGGCGACTCGCTGCCCCGCTCGGCCAGCCAGCCGGCCGTCCACGACAACAGCCGGCCCACCGTCCACTGGTCGTCGCTCATGCACAGCTCCGGAGGCAGGTCCCGCGGGCAGGCCGCGGGAAGGGGGTCGGATCAGTCGGCCGCCGGACGGGCCGCACCCGCGGCCGCCATCTCCCGCCGCCGGGCCTCCCGAACCTGCCGCTCGAGCGCGTCGAGCACCAGCCCCAGCCGGCCGCTCATCACCTGGTCGAGCGTGAAGTTTTCGTTGATCCTGTGGTCGGTGACACGGTTCTGCGGGAAGTTGTAGGTGCGGATCCGCTGGCTGCGGTCGCCGGAGCCGACCAGCCCCTTCCGTTCGCTCGACCGCTTGGCATGCTCGATCTGCCGCTCGTGCTCGTAGAGGCGGGTCTTGAGCACGCGGAGCGCCTTAGCCAGGTTCTTGTGCTGGCTCTTTTCGTCTTGGCATTGCACGACGATGCCGGTGGCGAGGTGCGTGAGCCGCACGGCCGAGGCGGTCTTGTTGACGTGCTGGCCGCCGGGGCCGCTGGCGCAGAACAGGTCCTTGCGGTAGTCGTCGGGCGCGAGCGACACCTCGACGTCTTCCGGCTCCGGCATCACGGCCACCGTGGCGGCCGAGGTGTGGATCCGCCCCTTGGTCTCGGTGTCGGGCACCCGCTGGACCCGATGCCCGCCGCTCTCGTGACGGAGCCGGCGATAGACGCCGGGACCCGAGACGCCGAGGATCAGCTCCTTGAAGCCGCCGAGCTCCGTCGGGCTGGCGTCGAGCGGCTCGAAATCCCAGCCCTGCTCGGCGCCGTAGCGGCGGTACATGTCGTAGAGGTCGCGCACGAAGAGCGCCGCCTCCTCCCCGCCTGTGCCGGCCCGAAGCTCCACGATACACCGCGGCCGGTCGGAGTCGTCATCGTCGCCGCAGAGCTCGGCGAGTTCATCCCACTCGGCGTCTCGGCGGACCTCGAGCTCAGGCAGTTCGGCGGCCGCGAGCGCCCGCAGCTCCTCGTCGTCGCCCCGACTCATCTCCTCGAGCTCGGTGATCTGCCGCTCGAGCCGGCGGAAGCCGCGAAACTTGCCCGCCAGGCGGACGAGCGAGCCATGTTCCCGGGCCACTGCCGAGAGCCGCTGCTGGTCGGCGAGGACCGCCGGATCCGCCATGGCCCGCTCCAGTTCCTCGAACCGAGCGAGCTTCTCTTCCAGTTGGTCGCGCATGGTTCACCGCTGGCCGCCCGGGCCGGCGGCGGCTTCAGGACGCCGGAGCCTCGGCGGCCTTCTTCTTCTTGAGGCTGGCATAGCCGGCCCCGGCGAACTTGGTCTTGAACTTCTCGATCCGGCCCGCCGTATCGACGAACTTGAGCTTGCCCGTGAAGAACGGGTGGCAGGCGTTGCAGATGTCGACCTTGATCTCCGGCACCGTGCTGCGGGTGGCGAAGGTGTTGCCGCAGCCGCAGCGGACGACGGTGTGGATGTAGTCGGGATGGATGTCGTCTTTCATGGTCGAAACTGGCCCGGTCGCTGGGTCGGAGGGTGCGGAAAGCCCTGGAGTATAATCCTTTTTCGTCACCTGGGCCAGACCGAGACCAGGCCGACATCCGCGTTGCCGCCACCGGCCCGCATCGCCCCGGGAAATCAAGGCTCGGCCGGCGACTCGGCCTCGGCCGCTTCAGCCTCGAGCCGTTCGGCCGCGAGCCGGCTGCCGAACCGCTGCGGGGAGCCATCGGCCCGGAGCAGGGCTGCCGCTTCGCTCGGCTTGCCAAGCGTGACGAGCGCGGCGGCGAGGTTGATCCGGGCGGCGTCGGTCCAGCGGCTGTCGGGCGAGGCGTCGAGCGTCATCCGTTGGAGGTAGTCGACGGCAGCCTCGTCCTGGCCCTCGGCGAGCATCAAGAGACCGAGCCAGTAGGTGGCGTCTTCCTTCATCCGCACCAGGCGGCTGGTGATCGCGGCGGCCTGGGCCTCCGCCAT
>JBIIYH010000228.1:0-4651 GCA_044346905.1 Pirellulales bacterium | reverse complement strand
ATCACTTCGTCGGCCCGGCCCACGGCGCGGCGGAGAAAGTGCGGGATCGGGAGCCGCGACGACTCGGGTTTGCGGGCGGCCTTGCGGCTCGCGCCGAAGAACTCGGCAATCCGGGCCACCACCGTCCGCTGCTCGTCGGCCCGCAACTCGGGGAAGATCGGCAGGGCGAGCGTCTCCTCGGCCGCCTGCTCGGTGGCCGGCAGGTCGCCCTTCTGCCAGCCCAGGTGGGCAAAGCATTTCTGGAGGTGGAGCGGGACGGGGTAGTAGATCTCCGTGCCCACCTGGCAGCCGGCCAGATGCTTGCGGAGCTCGTCCCGGCGGCCGCCCGCGACGCGGATCACGTATTGGTTCCAGACATGCCGGCCACGGGGCTCGTCGGTCGGGGCCGTGACATGCTCGGCGAGGTCGTAGGCAGCGAACAGTTCGCCGTAGCGAGCGGCGTTTTCCTGCCGCTGCGTGGTCCAGGTGTCGAGGTGAGGCAGCTTGACCCGGAGGATCGCCGCCTGAATCGAGTCGAGGCGGCTGTTGATCCCGATCAGGTCGTGGTAATACCGCGGCTCCATGCCGTGCACCCGCAGGAGCCGGAGCGTGGCTGCGAGATCGTCGCGGGTGGTCGTGACGAAGCCGCCGTCGCCGGCGCCTCCCAGGTTCTTCGTCGGATAGAAGCTGAAGCAGCCGATGTCACCCAGCGCGCCGGAGCAGCGGCCGTGCCAGGTGGAGAGGATCGACTGGGCTGCGTCTTCCACGACCGGCACGCCCGCCTCGGCCGCGAGCGGCAGGAGGGCGTCCATGTCGGCCGTCCGGCCGAACAGGTGGACGGGGATGATCGCCCGGCAGCGGCGGCTCAGCTTGCGGCGGACGTCCGCGGGATCGACGAGGTAGGTGACCGGATCGATGTCGGCGAAGATCGGCGTGGCCCCGAGCCGGGTCACGGCACTGGCGGTGGCGAAGAACGTGTAGCTCGGCAGCACCACCTCGTCGCCGGCGCCGACCCCGAGGGCCATCAAGGCCAAGAGCAAGGCGTCGCTGCCGGAGGCACAGCTGATCGCGTGGGGCACGTCGAGCGCCTTGGCGAGCTCGGCCTCGAGCTCGGCCACGTCGGGCCCGAGCACGAATCGGCCAGAGTCGCAGACCCGGCCGACCGCGGCCTGGATCTCGTCGCGGAGGACGGCATACTGGCGGTCGAGGGCCAGCAGCGGGACGGCGGGGAGAAGGTCGGAGGCCGGGGTCGTGTCCGCGTGTCGCGTGCCGCTGCTCATGGTGTCGCCTGAATCTCCGCTGGCTGGTGTCTCGCAGATCCGCGTTCGCGGCATCCGCCAAGACTGTTCAATCGTCACGACCCCGTCGTCCGCTCCAATCCAAAGCGTTGTGGTCGCCGGCCGAGCCGGGGTCGCGGTTGGCCGGGTGTGGTGAGCCGGGACGGGGCGGAGGAAATAGGCCGTTTTGCGCGGGGCAGTCAAGGGCAGGGCGTCACCAGCCGACGGGGTAAGGGCGGGGGTTTGGGGGACTGCCGGTCGGCCCCGCGGCGGTTGGCGGCCGACCCCCGGGTTGATCACGCGCCACGGGCTGCGGATGCCGCCCTGTTTGACAGGCTTCCCCCGTCCACCCTAGATTCCGGGCTTCCCGCACGAGAGTTTGAGTTCCAGCACCAGGTTCAGGGTTCTCTGGCCGGCCACGGCACGGCCGTGGTCGGGGGAACCGCGGAGGAGGGTCTGCTGGTCCGTGCCGCAGCAAGGCGACGAGACCGCGATTCGGATGGGATCCACGGCGATCACCCCTGTCATCGATCTGGGACTCATCGCCCGCCGCCTCGGCTTGCGGGCTGCGGGCGTACAGGCGGCGGTCGAGTTGCTCGACGCGGGCAACACGATTCCGTTCGTCGCCCGCTACCGCCGTGACCAGACCGGCGGGCTCGACGAGGAAGCGATTCGTCGCATCCAGGAGGGGGTGGCACGTGCCCGGCAACTCGCCGACCGCAAGGCCACGATCCTGCGGACGATCCAGGGCCAGTCGAAGCTGACGCCGGAGCTCGAGGCGGCGATCGTCGCCGCGGAGAGCCCGAAGCAGTTGGAAGACATCTACCTCCCCTACAAGCCGCGGAAACTGTCGCTCGCGGAGGTGGCCCGTCAGCGTCGGCTCGAGCCCCTGGCCCGCGAGATTCTGGCGGCCGACCCCGCCGCCGCTGACCTCGACAAGCGGGCCGCGGATTTCGTCGATGCCGACGCGGCGGTGGCCTCGCCTGCGGACGTGCTGCTCGGCGTCGGGCACATCATCGCCGACGAGTTCAGCGAGCGGGCCGACCTGCGGCAGCGGCTGCGGGCCATCCTTCATCGCACGGGCCGGCTCCGCAGCCAGCGGGTCGAGACCGAGGGCAAGCCGCTCTCCAAGGACGAGAAGCACTTTCGCGACTACTTCGACTACGGCGAGCGGCTCGACCGGGTGCCGGCCCATCGGCTGCTGGCGATCAACCGCGGCGAGCGGGCGAAGCTCCTCCGGGTCAGAATCGAGGCGCCCGCGGAGGAACTCCAGGCCGCAGCCGAGGCGGTCCTCGTGCCGGCCGAGCATCCCCATGCGGAGTTTCTCCGGGGCTGCGCCCGCGACGCGCTCGCTCGGCTGGTGCTCCCGAGCCTGGAGCGGGAGATCCGCCGCGAGATGACCGACGGCTGCGAGGCCCACGCCGTCGAGGTCTTCGCCCGCAATCTCCGCAACCTGCTCCTGCAGCCCCCCGTCCGCGGCCGCCGGGTGCTGGCGCTCGACCCGGGCTTCAAGAGCGGCTGCAAGGCGGTGGTGATCGACGAGTGCGGCACGCCCCTGGCCCACGACGTGCTCCACGTGGTCGGCGGCCCTGAAAAGCGCGAGGCGGCCGGCCGCCGGATCGTGGAGCTCGTCCAGAGCCATACCTGCAGCGTGATCGCGATCGGCAACGGTGCGGCGGCCCGGGAGACCGAGGCCCTCGTCGCGGAGCTGGTGGCGGGCGAGCTCGCGGCGCTCGACGTCGGCTACTCGATCGTCAACGAGTCCGGGGCGAGCGTCTACTCGACGAGTCCCTACGGCCGAGAGGAGCTGCCGGGCCACGAGGCGGCGATCCGCAGCGCCATCTCGATCGGCCGCCGGCTCCAGGACCCGCTCTCGGAGCTCGTCAAGATCGAGCCGGCCAACATCGGTGTCGGCCTCTACCAGCACGACGTCAAGGCGCGGCACCTTCGCGACTCACTCGACTCGGTCGTCGAGAGCTGCGTGAACTTCGTCGGGGTGGACGTCAACACGGCCAGCCCCGCCCTGCTACGGCACGTATCGGGCCTCAATCAGACGACGGCCAAGAATTTCCATGAATGGCGGACCGCGCACGGGCCATTCACCTCGCGGAAGCAGTTCCTGGAGGTGCCGGGCTTCGGCGAGGCGGCCTACGTGCAGGCGGTCGGCTTTCTCAAGATCACCGACGGCACCGACCCCCTCGACGCCACCTGGATTCATCCCGAGAGCTACGAGGTAGCCACGAAGGTGCTCGAGCGGCTCGGGGGAAGTCCCGCCGACCTCGTTGCCCGGCAGCAGGCCGAGTCGCTTGCGGAGCGGACCGCGGCGGTCGACCTCGATGCGCTCGCCGGAGAGCTGGGCGTAGGCCGGCTGCTGCTGGCCGACATTCTCGAGCAGCTGCAGCGGCCGGGCCGCGATCCGCGCGAGGATCTGCCGCTGCCGTTTTTCAAGAAGGGGGTGCTGAAGCTCGAGGATCTCGAACTCGGGATGGAGCTTCACGGCGCGGTGCTCAACGTGGTCGACTTCGGGGCCTTCGTCGATATCGGGCTGCACGACACCGGCCTGGTGCACATCAGCCAGCTCTCCAGCCGATTTGTCCGCGATCCGCACGACGTGGTGAGCGTGGGCGAGATCGTGCGGGTCTGGGTGCTCGAACTCGACAAGGCCCGCCGCCGCGTCGCCCTGACGATGATCTCGCCGGCCGAGCGAGGCCGGCAGCAGGCGGCGGCAGAGCAGCGGAAGCAGGGCCGGGCCCCGCGGTCGGAGAATGGCCCAAGGTCGGGACGAGGCCAGGGGAGAGGTGGCCAGCCACGCCGCGAAGGCGAAGCGAGCCAGGCCGGTGGCCCGGCGCAGGCCGGTGGCTCGGCGCAGGCCGGTGGCTCGGCGCAGGCCGGTGGCTCGGCGCAGGCCGGTGGCTCGGCGCAGGCCGGTGGCCAGAGGCAAGGTGGGCAGTCGAGGCCCGCTGTCGCGCGGCCGGCGGCAGGAGCGGGCGGGCCGCCCGCGGGTGGTCGCCCCGGCGGCTCCCGACCGCCCCAGCGACGCGGCGGCCGCGACGAGCGACAGCCGCGGGAGTATCGGCCGCGGGTTTACGAGGCGAAGCAGAAGAAGGAACAAAAGCCGCTCACGGAGGCGATGCGGAAGGGTCAGGAGCCCCTGCGGACCTTCGGCGACCTGAAGCAGTTTCTGTCGCGAACCGAGGAGCCGCCAACCGAGGAGCCGCCCGTCGAGGCGGCACCGGTCGAGGTGACACCGCCACCTGAGCCACCAGCCGAGCCCGGCGCGACCGCCACTGAGTGACGGCCTGAAGCGGCGTGACCCGCGCCACTCCACCGCGCGCGGCACGGACGCGCCGATGAACACGTAGGGCGCTACCCCGCGCACGAACACGGCCGCCCGG
>JBIIYH010000154.1:0-6375 GCA_044346905.1 Pirellulales bacterium | reverse complement strand
TCCGCCTCGAGGTCGAGCCGCAGGTCGGCCTGCCGGCCCTCCTCGTCGGGACCGTGGCAGGCGAAGCACTTGGCCGAAAGGATCGGCAGCACGTCGCGGCCGTAGCGGACGGGTTCAGGCAGCGCGCCGCCGGCCCCGGCCACAGGTGCCAGCACGAGGAGGGCAGCGACAGCGGGCAGGAATTGCTTCGCTCGCATCCGCGCGTATCCGTGTTGGAAAGAGACTTCTTCTTACCGGTAGGTGAAATGCGCGGTGGCCCGACAGTCGGCGTCGGCCGTCACCCGGATCCACTCGGCGCCGTAGCCGTCCGGAAACACGACGGGCTCGTATCCACCGGCCGGAATCGTGATATCCGAATACGCTACCCAGGATTGGTCGCCGAGGAAATCGACCTCGACGGTGAAGGTGACGTCGCGGGCGGCGTCGTGCCGCAGATGCAGCGTCTTGTGGTCGAATCCGGCCGCCAAGAACGGGTCGCTGGGTTCCCCGGCCTTGATTGGCGTGTCGTGCCACACGCCGCCGTCGCCAGCCGGTTTGCCGAACGACCACAGGTCGTCGGTCTTCCCGAACCACAGCCCCGCCTGTGGCTGCCCGGCCAGCGGATTGAGGTCGAGGCCGGTCCCGAACCGCATCGGCGTCGCCTGGTTGCCCCCGAGCACGAGCATCCCCCGCCACGAGCAGAAGTCGGGCACGACCCTGAGATGAGCCGACACGGGCCTGAGCCCGCGGAGTCGGCCCCGCACGAGGTTGAAGGGAACCTCGTAGAAGATGCCGTAGCAATCCATCAGGGCCCGCTCGGTCTCCACCTCGCGAATCCGCATCCATTCGGTGGTGCTCGTCTGGTCCCAGGCATGCCCGTGTCGCGGCAGGCGATATTTCGTCCAGCGGCCGTCGGCATGCACCATGAGGAGCGCCGACCGCGCATCGTTGCCGATGCAGATCATCGGTGTTGAGAACTCCTCGGTCGCCCACACCTCGGTGAAGGAAGCCCGCTCGAGCACCGTCCACGTCTTTCCATCCCACTCGGCGAGCCTGCCGGCCGACGCCTCGCCGCGGGCGTCGGCTTCGGTGAACGTGTTGTTGGCGACCACGACGCGGCCGTGATGCGTCCAGGCGCCCTTGAAGTGCGGCTTGGCGTCGGCCGGCAGGCCGAGCTCCTGCCGCAGGTCGGCGAGCAGCCGGGCTTCGAGCGTCTTGACGTCCACCTCCCAGAACTCCCCCTCCATGCCGAGGACGAGCACCTTGCCGAGCGGGTCGGAGAGGTGGGGGCAGGTGGCGGTGAGTCGATGATCCTTGATGCCGGCGATCGTCCGCACCGTGCCGTCACTCGTGATCGCATGGGGGCCGATAAAAAGCTGCCCGCTGGGCGCGTGAACCATACGATTGGCATACGTGCCCACGACGCTCTCCGGCCGCTTCACGAGCGCAAGATCGCTGGTGATCTCGTAGAGCCCCGTGCCGGAACCGGTCTTTCCGGTGTGGGCGACGTACGTGACGGCCCACAGCCTGTCGGCCCAGGGCATGACCGCCCCGACGCCAGCCTCGGTGCGAGGCTCGTGGTCCGCGACCATCGCCAGCCGCGGCACGACCCCGCTGACGACGGTCGGCCCTGCAGGCGGTTCGGCGGCGCACCAGGCTGCGGCCAGCGGGATGGCGGCGATGGCGAGGACCGTGGAGTGCGATCGTCGCGAGAGAATGGCCATGCAGCAAAACATATTCATATCCGAGGCGGTGGATTGCGTGACGAAACGCCGCCGAGTCCCCGCAACGATGTCGTCATTCCACCACGATCAGCGCGAAATCGTGGTGCGGGATGACCAGTTCGAAGACCCCCGGCGCCACGATCTCGAGCAAGCCCGGCACCGGCTCGTCAAGCTCGAGATCGATGTCTTCATCGCCGGGCGCGGCCAGGTTCAAGTCGGGCCCGGCTGGCGGCCTGATCGAGCGGGCATTCTCGGATTTGCTCCGGCCCGCCTTCAGTTCCACGTCCCAGGCCTGCGCGGTCTTCGCGATGCCGAGGGCCTCCAGATCCAGCTCGAGGCGGACGGTGTAGGCTGCGGCGTTCTTCCGCGGTTTGCCCGCTGCCGGAGCCGCGGCCGCGGGCTTGGCCAAGCCCCGCTGCTGCGCGTCGTATTCCTCGAGCGACGGGCCCGCCGGCTGGCCGCCGGGCGTGACCTCACCCGCCGCGGCTGAGGGGCCGAAGTTGCCCAGGGCGATCATGGCCTTGCCGCCGCGCGCGAGCACGAGCGCCCGGTTCTCGGCCCCCTGGGTCTTGAGCGGAAAGCCCTCTTCCCAATAGCGATAGACGCGGCAGTCGGGCTGGCCGTAGCCGAACCGCGCGAGCTGGGTCTGCACGAACGACACCTCCTCGGTGCCCTGGTGCATCCGGATCTCGTGGGGAAACGAGACCGCCATCCCGGTGCGATGCAGCCAGTCGCGGGAAACCCCGCCGCCCCCCTTGAGGATGTTGCCGGTGATGCCCACCGAGACGTTCCCGGTTTGCAGCCCCAGGCTCTGGGCCAGGATCAGATCGAGATCCATGCGATCCTGCAGATCCATGCTCCCGAGCTGCCCCTGATCGCGCCATTCCCAGTCGAGGTTGACCGTGCCGAAGGAGAGCATCGGCACGATGTTGGTGTTGGTCATGTGGATGTAGGTCAGCGGCCGCCTGCCCATGACGTGCATCATGGTGGCGGTCCGCTTGACCAGGTCGCGGAAGCCTGTCAGGTTCACGCCGGCCCGCGGGCGACCGTCGTCGTCCACGTAGCCGGGCCCGCCCGCCTCGGCGGGCGCGTAGTTCGGCTGCAGGAAGAAGTTGTCCCAGTAGATGCCGTCGGCGAAGGTGTCGAGCATCTTCCGGTGGTAGTAGAGCAGCATGTCGCTGCGGCTGGGCACCGGCTCGACCTGATACCAGCAGGCGAAGCCGGGAAATGCCGCGTGGGCCCGGCGGGGCCGCTCGAAGGTGCTGCGACCGCTCCAGGCCGGATCCACGATGTCGCCCGCCAGCCATTCGTCGATGTAGGTGGTGAGAAACTCCCGCGTCTCGCCGCTCGCCCCGCGGGCGTTGGTGTACGGGATCACGCAGTTGAACTTCTCGGTCTCGGGGAGATTGGCCGGCGTGAAGCTTGACCATTCGAACCCGGCCCGCATCGCGGGCTCGAACTCCTGGCGTTGTTTCTCCTCCAGGGCGGCATAGCGGCCGAACCACCGCTGGGCGAAGTCCTTGTCGAGCTTTCCCGTGCGGCGTTGTTCGGCCAGTTTCTCCCAGAAGGAGTAGTCCTTGCCGTCGGGATAGACCGAGGTGGCGAAGTGCCGCCCGCCCCAGTAGCCGTTGCCGCCCCAGAAGTTGATCTGCACGCTCCCGACATCCTTGTCGGTGCCCGTATTCGCCCACCACCGCCGCCAGTTGACCGGCTCCTCGGGCATCGGCTTCGCGGGCGTGGCCTGGAGGGCGAAGGTGAGGGTGCGGGCCCGGGCGAGCTGAGCCCGCTTGGCGACGAGGTTCAGCCGCAGCAGCACCGTGTCGCCCTCGCGTTCGATGACCATCATCGGCGTGGCCTTGTCCGTGATCCAATCCCGGTCGTTGTCGGCCGCGAACGAGATCCCGCGTTCCGGCCCGCCGAGGTAGACATAAGGCACGAAGGTGCCGTCGAGGCGATCGGGAACCTGCGTCGAATCCCAGACCCGGCCGGCCGGCCCCGCCCCCGCGGGCAAAGCCGGAATCCGCCCGGCATAGTGCTGCCGCAGCTGGGTCGTGACCGGATGCAGGAGCCAGGCCTCCGCGGCCCGCAGGGGGATGACGAGCTGCACCCCGTCAACCTCGGTTTCCGTGGGCGCGAGTTCGAGCGTGATGGTCTTCAGCCCGTCGTAGTCGTAGGCGAACCGCGTCGTGCCCGAGAGCGGGCCGGCCGTCCAGGCGGCTTGGCCGGCGACACGGGTCGGCGTGGCCGTGGTGATGCGGGGGGGCTGTCCCTCGGCCGTGTGCACTTTCCCGCCCTGGGAAACCTCGATCCGCACCGGGCCGGCGAGCAGTTCGCGATCCTGGCTGATCACCTGCCGCCAGAGGCCGGCCGCGCCGTGCACATGGCGGCGCAAGACGCTCTTCACCACCGGCCCGTCGGCCTCGACGACGAGCGGCGTGAAGGGGGGGATCACCACGTCGTCGCGGCCGAGCTGGTTGCCCTCCCACTCCGGCCGGTCGCGGCGGATGCCGCGTTCCTCGATCACGGTCTCGGCGCCACCGGTGAGCGTCAGGGTGAGGGTGTAGTCGCCCTCGGGCAGGTCCGGCACCGGCATCGCCTCGCCGCCCGCGGCGGTCGGGAGCTTGCCGGAGCGTTCGGCGAGCACCGCCCCGCCCTGTTGCGGACGCAGCGCGAGGTGCCAATCCGTCGCGTCGACGGGCGGCTGCGGCAGGTGGAACCGCACGAGATTGTGGGAGGGGTAGTAGGCGTAGCGGTAATCGAGCGAGAGATCGGTGAAGTGACAAAGCAGGTCGCTCTGCTCGGGCGGCGCCGCGAAGATCTGCACCTCCGCCGCACCGCCACGCTTTCCCTCGCCATGACTCGAGCGGAACTCCAGCCGCAGCCTGCGGGCGCTGGCCGGCGCGGGGAGCGTGATGGCCTGCGGGCCATGCCCATTGCGGAAGCTGCCCTCGCCGACCGGTGTCTCGGCGTCGTCGAGGTAGATGGCGTACTCCTTGAAGGCCTGGAAGCCCCAGGTCGTGTCGGCGTAGTAGACCACGGTCGAGACCGTGACCGGCTCGGGCCAGCTGAAGACGAGCGATGCTGGCGGCTGACCCTGGCCGGCTGCGGCCGCCCAGACACGGCGATCGACGCGGCTCCCGGCGGCGGGCACGAAGCCGTCGGCCACCTGGGCCGCCGCGCCGGGAAAGGTTTCGCTCGTGGCGGTGATCTCCGCCCGCCGCGCGAGGTCGGGGTTGTCGGCCGCATGGATCGGGCCGGCGACGAGGCAGCCGGCGACACCGAGGAGCCACAACGCCTGATTCATGGATCAATACTCCCCACGCGCGTCACTCGTCCGAAACCCCGGTGGTAGCCCGTGGCCGCCGGCTCGTCCAGCGGCCGATCGGCCGTGACGCGCTGCCGCATCCCACGGGGGGGCTCGGGGCTGCCAGGCAGAAAAAAATCGCGCCACCCGGCCGAACGGCCGGTAGACGACGGCGACTGGGGGGGTGATCATCACTAACGTCCAGGGTGGGTTGGGATCCAGGTCCACCGCGGTGTGCGAGTTGTCCGTTCGTTCCGAAGCCTCGAAACAAACCACGAAGAAAAGGAATCGATCATGGAAGCCCTGCGGAGATTGATTGGTCAACTGCTCAACTCGAGGTCGTTTCGTCGCCCCGCGGCGGTCGGCCTCGGGCTGCTGCTGGCCGGGTTCGCGGCCGGCCGGCGGGCGGCGGCGGTGGATTACACGTGGACCAGTGCCACCACCGGCAGCTGGTCCACAACCTCAAACTGGACCCCGAGCGGCAATCCGAACCTCGTCGGCGACACGGCGACGATAAGCGCCACCGGCGCGCCCTACACCGTCACCGTCAACGCCGCCCGTACGATCGGGGCACTGACCCTGAACAGCGCCGACGCCACCCTCAATGCCAGTTCCATCCTGACCAGCACCGCCACCCCGACGCTTGCCGCCGGGGCGATCCAGGGCACCGTGTACTTCAGTATCGCCGCTTCGCCCCTGAACGTGGACCTCACCAATGTCACCTTCCCCGCCGCTGCCACCGTCCGTCTGCAACGGGAGACTGGAGGTGCGAAGTCGAGCACGCTGACCCTCCCGGCGACCACTCCAGCCAACCTTACACTGAATCTACGACAGACCGACGGCCCTTATGATCGCGGAGCCCTCAACGTCACTACCCCGAACGGGTTTACAAACGACGGGACAATGACGCTCTCCAACACAGGCGCTTATGGATCAACCTTGACGTACGGAATCACGAGCGGCACGCTGACCAACGGCAATCTCATCACGATGTCCACGGTAGGATCCCCTTTTCCTGGAAATGAACTGGGAGTCATTACTTTCCAAGCCCCGATCATCAACGAGGCAACGGGAGAAATCCGTCTTGACAGAGGACCGAGCGGGAGTACTGCCGATGATGGAAGAATTGTGGTGGGCCGTTCCACCAGTTCCCACATCAATCGCGGCTTGATCCGGGTTGACGGGGGAGATGGTATCGCGTTTGTAGGCACCACGCTCACGAACGAGGGGGGCACGATCCGCAACAACGGGGTCACGACGACCCTGCGAGACAGGTCCGGCTCCGCGACCATCGACAACGCGGAGGGCACTATCGAGGCTCGCGGCAGCGGGACGGCTTCGACGTTCACGATTCGAAACGCGCTCTCG
>JBIIYH010000026.1:0-19409 GCA_044346905.1 Pirellulales bacterium | reverse complement strand
GGTCGGTCGTCACGGGCTCGCCGAAGAAGCGGATGTCGCCGGCCTTGTTGAGCTCGGGCGCCACGTTCGCCAGGCCGCCGACGTCGGTGAGCGTGCTGCGGAGCGAGAAGTTGCCGGTCTGCTCCGAGGGCGCGAGGATCATCACCTCGATCACCTCCCCCTTGGCCTTCATCTTCTTCTTCGTGTCTTTGTCGATCGTCCGGGCGACGACCACCACGGGATCGGGCACGCGGACCGGCGGCGTCTCGGTGCTGTAGTCCGAGATCAGAAACTCCCCCTTGGCCGCGGCGACGTCGGCGAGGTGCCGGGCGGCGAGGCCGACGTTGGGGTTGCGAACCGCGAACTTGACCCGGTAGCGGTAGGTCTCACCGGGCTTGACGGTCGTATCCACGAACCGGAACAGCCGGTTGTCGGCGCCGGCGATGGCCTGTCCCGGCTCGCCACCCGCCAGCCCGCCCGCGGGCATCTGGCCGGCGCCGAGCACCACCGGCTGCGGTGCGGGCTCGGTGCGGGTGTCACCGAGTTGGCCCGCTTCGTCGAGCAGCCCGAGTTCGAGGATCCGGATGACTGGCGTCTTGCCCACGAGATCGACGCGGCAGCGGAGATTGCAGGCCCTTGGCTCGGCCTTCGCTTCATCGAGCGACAACTGCCCGCCCCACTGCTCGGAGACCGCGAACACCGGATCCTCCGTGACCCCGATCTCGCCGATGGCGGCGGAGGCTGCCGGCTGCTTCGAACGGACGCCCAGCTTGTAGAGGCCCACGTTCCGCTGTCGCTCCGGTTCGGCGTCGAGCGTCACGGCCTCGAGCAAGATCTCCGTCCCGACTCGCTTGCGGGCATCTGCGAGCAGGTCGGCCAGGCTGGTCTTGGCAGCGACGCCGGCCGCCGGCTTTGTCTCCTCGTCGGCTGCCAAAAACTCCTCGATCCGCGGCACGAACCAGGGGTGCAAGCCCGCCGCGCCCCAGGGCTCGTCGATCCGCTGCGGCAACGGGGCCGCGTAACCCACCTCTGACTCCTCCGCCCCGAGGAAGAAGGCCGCCGGCAGCGTCTCCTGCTCCGTGGGCTGCTGGGCGATGCCTCCCGGTCCGCCGGGCATCTCGCCCATGCCGATGCGTCCCCCGGGCTGGGGCTGGGCCGCATCCTTAACCTCGAGCCGTTCCCAGCGGGGGCTGCCGCCGGCCACCACGCGGGCCCGCTCCACGAGATACACGCCCCACTTGGGGCTGTCGCGCCGCGGATCGCGGAAGCTCGCCGAGCCGAATCGGCGGTCGTACTCCTGCTGCTGCTTGGCGGCGGGGATCAGGCCGGTGACCACGACGAAGGGCGTGATCTTGCCCGGCTGCTGCGGTTCGGCTGCCGCCGGCTCGACAAGCTCCCCGCCGAAGCCGCCCCCCAGGCCGAAGGCCGTGTCGTCGCCGGCCTGCTGCCGACCCCTCGGCTTGGTCCGCGGCTTTCGCCGGGAGCCGTCGTCCGGCGGCGGGATGTCGGGCTGCCGTGGGGCCACTTGGCGGGCGTCGGCCTGCCTGTCCGGGTCGGGCAGCACGGCGATGCCCGCGACGGCCCGCAGGCCCTCGATGGGAAACACATCGGGCTTGGTCCGCTTGGACAGCTCGGCGACCAGCGGCCGGTTGAGCAGCGCCGGCGCTTTGGGGGCGGCGGCGATCTTCACCTGACCCGGCCGCCAGGGATCGATCATCGGCTGGAGCGGCTGGCGGCTCGGGAGTCGCTCCGCCGGCACCTTGCGGACACTGTCGATGTTGGCGGCCGCCTGCCCGGCGAGGCCCGCGACCGCATCGGGCTTGCGGTCGGGCTTCACCGCCTGGGACCGGATGGCGTCGATGCCCCACCAGGCCAACAGGAGCGCGAAGGCCCCGACGGCGGCGAAGCCCAGCTTCTCCCCGTGGTGGAGGAAAAAGCCGCCGATCGCGGCAGGATTGAGCGACGGCTTCTTCATGCCCCCGGTTCTCCGGTGGCCGGCTGATCACCCGCAACGGCAGCCCCGAGCGTGGCGGGGTTCGGAGGCGTCGCCAAGCCGACCGTGCCGCGGAGCTCGAGCGTGACATCGAACGGCCGCCGGCGGCGATCCCCCGGGGCGGACGGGCCACCCCCTTCGAATCCACCCGACGGCGTCCCGCCACCGAAGCCCGGCACACCGCCTGGCTGAGTCGAGGGATTGATCCGCACTTGGCGGACGTCGATCGGGATCGGGTTGGCGGCGAAGTCGGCCAGCAGCCGATCGACCTGCCGCTGGTCGATCGTGACCCGCAGGACGAAGGGCATCAGATGCACGAGTTGGGCGTCGGGAACGGTCGCGAGTTCGGCCGCGGTCAGCGGCCGGCCCGTGAAGTCGACGTAGATCCACTGCTTGAGCTGGTCATCCGGCGAGACCACGGGTGCGGCACCTTCTTCACCGCCCATGCCGGGGTCGGGAACAGGCGGCGGGGCGGCCCGCACATCCAGCTCCTCGGCCCCCATGCCAGCGCCCGAGAACCGCGGGTGGGAGGGGCGTCCTTGCGAACCCACGGCCCCTTCTCCCATGGGACCCAAGTCTGCCGGCAGGCCTCCATCCGCCCCCGGCTGGGCCACTGCTTCCCGCAGGCCGACGATCCGACCCGTGCCGCGCCCGCCCGGCTTCTCCTCGGCGGCCAGGTAGCCCACGGCCAGCTCGTCCACCGTCGTGATCGACGCGTCGAAGGCCCCCTTCGCCCCCTGATTCATCCGGCTGATGGTGTCGCAGAACAGGCCGTAGACCCAGAGCTCCTCTTGGGCGAGCCGCACTTGCGCAGTGGTCGGGGTCTTGACCCAGCGGAACGAGCTGAACAGCCGCTTCTGGTCCTCGGCCCGCCACTCGAGCGGGGTGAGCTGGAGGGCTGCCTCGGGGTTGTCGTTTGAGCCGGCCGCGGCGTCCGGCTCGAATCCGCCTCGTCGCCCAGGGCCGTCCTCACCTTCCGGGCCGGCCATCAGCTCCTCGCAGCCCATCCGCTCCGGCAGTTGCCGTACGAGATCGGGAACGGCGTTCAAGTAGCGCTGGAGATCGCGAAACTGCAGGTCAGGGCGGCTGCCCGACTCGACCGCCTGGATCGAGGCCAGGAAGTCGGGGCCCAGGGCGGCCGGCCAGGACCGCAGTGGCGCTTGGCTCTCCCAGAGCGCCTGCCACTCCTTCACGATTTCGTCCTGCAGCGAGCGGGCCCGGCCGTCGAACGTCGCCACCCAGGCGTCGTTGGGATGGTCAGGCTCGCCGCGGATGCCGCCCAACGCCGCGATATGGCCGTCGATCGTCGCCCGCTCCTGGTCGATAGTCTGTTGCAACTGGCCGTTGGCCATGAAGACCGCCGGCACGAGCAGCAGCGGAACCAGCGCCGCCAAGATCCAGAAGTGGTACTTGACGACGGGAGCGAGTTGCTGTCGCAGAGAGTCGGGAATCAGAGGCACGGGCACGGCCTTGGGTGTTCAGGGAGAGAAGCCGGCGTCAGCCGCGGGGGGGGGCGGCGCGGCGGGCCGCAGGCTGCCCGGCGATTGGGGCTGCCAGGCGAACTGCAGCACGAAAGAGTATTGCTTGAGCGGCACGAACTGCTCCTCGTCCGCGCCGCCTGCCGGCATCCGGCCGGCCGCATCACCCATCCCCGTCACCGCGGGGGCGGTGCTGATCTTGACCTTGGTGACCGGGGTGCGCTGGACGATCACCGGGAAGCCGATCCCGAGTTCGGCCACCGGCACCTCGGCGCCCGCCTTGACGCCCGCCGCGACCGGCACCGGGCCCGCCTCACCGAGCAGTCCGCGGACGAGCGTCTCGCGGACGAACTGCTCGCCCTCGAGGGGGCGGTGTCGGTCCTCATTGTGGAAATGATGACCCGCGATCTGCACGACCCAGCCGGGGCCCGTGGGCCCGGCCGGCTTGGCTACGGCCGGGTCGCCGATCTCGGTCGCCGCCGGATCGATCGGGGCGCCGGCGTCAGCCGCGTCGGCCGGGGCCGCCGCCGGGGCGACCGACTCCGGCGTCTTCCCGGCCGCAGCTAATGTTCGTTCCCATTCCCGCTCCACGCCTCGAAACCAGACGGCGAGGTCCGGCACATACTCCATGTCGAACGCATCGACGTGGATCTCCCGGCGGTCGGCCGGGCTCTCCGGCAGGGCGTCGGCCTCGTCTCGGGGCAGGAGCGTGGAGAAGGCCCGCACGAGATCGAGCGCCTGAAACCTGCGATCGTGGAGCTCGACGAAATACCGCTCCCAGGCGGCCGTGCCGCGCAGCCGCTGCTCGGCCTCCTCGACCGCGGCCTTCGCCGCTGCCGACCGCGACTTCGCATTGTCGGAGGCCGCGAAGGCGTTGCGATAGCCCGCCGGATCGTAGCTGGCGGCCGAAGCGAACCAGCCGCCGAAGTTGGCCAGCCCCGCCGCCAAGAGAGCCAGCATCGCCGCCACGGCCCAGGGCCGCTTGGCGGCGATCAGCCGGTCGCGGGCGATCTCCTTCGGCAGGAGGTTGGTCTTGATGCTCGCCGCCTGCGCCGCCTGGAGGGCGAGGCCGTAGGCCGTGCCGAAGCCCAGCCGGTTGTCGCGAAACACCGGCGACGACACGGCCGGACCCTCGAGGGCCGCGAAGGTTTCCAGCCGCTGCACGTCGAGCTGCAGCTGCTTGGCCACGAAATCGCTCAGGCCCCGGAGCTTGGCTGCGTTGCCGAGCAGGATGACCTTGCCGATCTTGGCCGAGCGGTCGGTGCCCGTGAAGTAGTTGAGCGACCGCTGCAGCTCGGCCGCGAACTGGCTGAAGACCGGCTTCATGGCCTTGAACACGGCCCGCGGATCCGCCGCCCGGACGGCGTTCCGCTTCTCCTTCTCGGCCTTGGCGAAGGTGTATTTGAGGTCCTGGACGAGAGCCTTCGTGAAGCTCGAGCCGCCGATCGGCATGCTCCGCTGCCAGACCCTGAGGCCGTTGGTTACCACCAGGTCGGTCGAGTCGACGCCGATCGAGACCAGCACGATCGAGGCCGGCGGGTTCTCGGGATCGATCGAGGCCGGGTCGGGCAACTGGTCGAACATCGCCATGTTGGCCAGCGCGATCGGAGCGAGCTGCAGGATCTCGACCTCGATGCCGGCCTCGTCGAACGGCGCGAGCGACTTGGCCACCTGCTCCCGCTTCATCGCAAAGAGGGCGACCTCCGCGTCCATCACGAAGCCCGATTCCTCCATCCCGCTGGCCAGCCGCTGCCAATCCCAGACGACCTGGTCGAGCGGGAAGGGGATCTGCTGCCCGGCCTCGTACTTGACGATGTCGGGAATCTTCTTCGCCTCGACCGGCGGGAGCTTGATGAACTTGGCCAGGCCCGACTGCCCCGGGGCCGAGACGGCTACCACGTCGCCGGCCAGCGAGTTGCGGGCGGCGAACTCCGCCAGTGCCGCCCGTACGAGTTCGGCAGGCTCGGCCTCCGGCTGCGAGAGCATCATCGGGTATTCGACGACGTCGAAGGCCTCGGCGATCAGCTTTCGCGGATCGGCAGGCGACACCCGGCAGCGCAACGCCTTGAGGCTGCACTTGCCGATGTCGATTCCCCAGACGGCAGGACTGCTGGCCATGGGGCTGGAGGTTCCGATCGGGGAAGAGGCCGGAGGAAGCCGGGAAAAAGCCGAAAACGTCCCATCCCGGTCGCGTCGCGTGATCAATCCTAGAAACGGCGGCGCGGGGGTGTCAAACGACCCGCGCCGGACGGCGGGACGGCATTTCAGCGGGTCACTACACTCTTGCGGCATGCGTCCCGGTTGCGTCACCGTCCTTTTCCCCTGTCACACGCTCGACGACTTCCCGACCTGGCTGGAGGAGCCGGAGGCCGACGGACTGTTGGCGGCCTGGACGGCGGCCTGGCATCCGGCGCTCATCGCCGCGACGGGCGGCCCGCCGGGGTGGGCGAGCGTGGATCTGCCGCCGCCGGGCGACATCGCAGCGGGCGTGGTGCCCGGCTTCTGCGACGACCGGTTCGTCGCCCAGTCGGATCCCGACCACGCCCGGCGTTGGGTGCGGCAGTTGGCGAGCTGCGTTGAGATCACGGCGGCCCTCGCGGCGGCCGTGGGGGTCAGCGGGAGCGAGGGGGGGCCGCTGCCGGCGAGTGGCTGGGCCGAGGATTTCCGGGCGCTCGGGCTGGCCACGCTCCTGGCCGAGCTGCTGGCCCGCCGGATGCGGACCGAGGCCGATCTCGCCGCGACCGGGTTCGAGGCCGCGGTGGTGGCGGCGGCGCGGGCGGCGGTCGCCGGCGACGACCCGGCCACGCAGGCAGGTCTGGCCGAGGCCTTCGCCTGCCTCGAGGCCACGCGGTCGCGGTATTACTCGGTCGAGTCGTGGGCCGTCGACATCGTGCTCCTCGCCCCGTCCAGCGGCGAGGCGGCGGTGCTGGCCGAGCTCGAAAGCCCGGTGCCGCTGGCGCTGGTGGCTGAAGGGGCCACCGTGCGGCAGCTGGCCGAGAAGCATCCGGCGGCGGTTACGGCGATTCGCGACGCGGTGGCCGCGGGCCGGGCCGAGGCCTGCGGCGGCCGCGACGATTCCCGACCCCTCGAGCTGTGCCCGCCCGAGGAGATCGCGGCCTCTCTGACCGCCGGCCGGCAGGCCTGGATCGATCATGTCGGTGCTGCGCCGACCTGCTACGCGGCCAGCGCCGGCGGCTCCTCGGCGATCCTGCCGCAGCTGCTCGCCGGCTTCGGATTTCGCGCGGCGATCTGGAGCCTGTTCGACGGCAGTCCGCTGCCCGATCCGGGCGGCGGCCTGATCCGCTGGCAGGGAACGGGAGGCGGGAGCATCGAGGCGGTCGCCCGGCCGCCGCTCGACGCCGGTCGCAGCACGACGATCCTGGAGCTCCCGGACCGCATTGGCGACGCCCTCGATCATGACCATTCGGCGGTCGTGGCCTTCGCCCACTACGCCGGCGGGGCGAGCCCGTGGCACCAGCTCCTGCGGCGGATCGGGCGGTGGTGCGGGCTGGTCGGCCGCTTCGTCACCCCCGCCGAACTGGTCGGCGCCACCGCGGGCTCGGGGACGGACGCCTCGTTCGAGCCCGACGCGTTCGCTGCCGCGGCCCCGACCACCGCCGGGCACGACCCGGTGGCCGTGGTCGCCTCCGCCATGCACCACGAGGCCGCTGCCCTCGTCGCCGCCGCGCGGGACGGGCTGGCCGGTCTGCTCGCTCCGGCCCGCGGCGGCGGCCGGCCCACCGCCGCCCCGGCAACCGTGTCTGCCCGCTCGCCGCGGTGGCTGCCCGCGGGCTGGCTCGGCCGGCGGCGGGACGACGACACCCTTCTGCTCGACAACGGCCTGGTGCAGCTGCGGCCCCATCCACGCACGGGCGGGCTGCTCTCGCTGCGGCGGCCCGCCGACCGCGCAAACAGGATCTCGCAGCAGCTCGCCCTGCGGACCACCCAGCCCTCGAACCCGAGTCGCTGGGAGCCGCCGGAGGATCGGGCCGAGCACACCCGCATGGAGGCCGACACGATCACCCGCGCCGGCTCGGCGACCACCGGCGGGATCGAGAGCCGTGGCAGGCTGGTGGACGCGGCCGGCCGGGTGCGGGGCCGGTTCACCCAGCGGATGCAGCTGGTCGAGGGGCTGCCGCTGGCGACGCTCGAGCTCGAGGTCCGGCTCGAGGAGCCGGTCACTGGCCCGTTGTTCGAAGCCCATGTCGCCTCCCGGTTCGCCTGGCATGAGAACGAGGACGTCGAGGTCCGCCGCAGCCTTCACCTCCAGTCGATCGTCACCGAACGAACGCGGTTCACCGCGCCGCATTTCGTGGAGCTCGTACCCGAGGCGAGCCGGGCGGGCGGCGCCGTGGCGATCCTGACCGGCGGCCTGCCGTGGCACCTGCGGTCGAGCCCGCACGTGCTCGACACGATCCTGCTCGGGGGCGGCCGGGAGGTGACCTGCCGGCTGGCCGTGGGCATCGGCCTGGAGCGGCCCTGGGACATGGCCCTCGAGCTGGCGGCCGGCGGTCTGCCCACGGCCGGGCTCGCGGTGCCGGCCAATGTCCGGCTCACCATCGACCCGCCCGCGGTTGGGATTCCGCCCCGGCTGCCTGACCAGCCCACGATGCTCCGCGCGGGCCTGGTGGAGTCGGCCGGCCGGGCCGGCGAGGTGCGAATCGAGTGGGCCCGGCAAGTGCTGCGGGCCGCGGCGGTCGATCTCCTTGGGGTTCCGCGGCCCGACGTCGCCGTGACCGTGGCGGGACGAACCACCGCCGTCAGGCTCGAACGCTATCAATGGCTCGGGCTGGCGGTCGAGTTCCCGCCGCCGGCCTCGGACACGGCAGGAGGTGCGACATGATCGTCACGCTCGACGGGCCGGCCGGCGCGGGCAAAAGCACGGCCGCGCGGGCCCTCGCCGCCCGGCTCGGCTGGTGTTATCTGGACACGGGCGCCATGTATCGCACGGTGGCGCTCGTCGCGCTCGAGCGAGGCATCCCGCTCGACGATGCGACGGCGCTGGCCGAACTGGCCGCCTCGCTGGCGATCGACTTCCGTGCCGGCCGCGTCCTGCTCGGCGACCGCGACGTGTCGACGGAGATCCGCACCGAGCGGATCACCCTGGCCACCCGACCGGTGGCGGATGCCCCGCCGGTCCGGGCGGCCATGAAGCAGCTGCAACGGCGGTTGGCGGAGGGCCGCGATGTCGTGACCGAAGGCCGCGACCAGGGGTCGGAGGTGTTTCCCTGGGCGGAGGTGAAGGTGTTCCTCACGGCTTCGGCCGACGAGCGGGCCCGCCGCCGCCAGCGCGAGGAAGCCGCCCGCGGCCTGGCCTCGTCGCTCGACGCCGTGCGGGCCGCCCAGGCCCGGCGGGACGAGGGGGATCGTGTCCGCCCCGTGGGGGCGATGCAGCCGGCCGCCGACGCCGTGATTCTCGAGACCGACGGCCTCGCGGCGGCCGAGGTCGTGGATCGACTGGCGGAGCTCGTCGCCGGCAAACGGCCCGGAGTATCGCCACCATGACCTCCGCCGGGGAAGGGACCGACCCGCCGACCGCGCGGAAGCGGAAGGAGCCAGCGATTCCGGACGGCCGCTCGGTCTTCGGCCGGCTCCTGTATGCGGTCCTGTGGGTGCTGTGCCGCACGCTCGGCGTGGCGGTGCTCGGCATCCGCGTGCGGTTCGCCGAGCCGCTGCCGCCCCGCGGCGGCCTGCTCGTGCTCTCGAGCCACCAGAGCCATCTCGACCCGCTCCTGCTGGGGCTCTCCTGCGATCGGCGGCTCTCGAGCCTGGCCCGCAGTTCGCTGTTTCACTTCGCACCCTTCGGCGCCGTGATCGCGGCGCTCGACGCGGTGCCGATCGACCGCAACGCCTCGATGGTGGCGGCCATGCGGGCCGTGATCGCGCGGCTCAAGGCCGGGAAGGCGGTGACGGTCTTCCCCGAGGGATCCCGCACGGCGGATGGCCGGCTCGGCGAGTTCAAGCCGGGCTTCGCCCTGATGGCGAAGCGGGCCGGTGTGCCGATCGCGCCGGTGGCGATCGTGGGCGCTTTCGAGTGCTGGCCGCGGTCGCGGCGGCTGCCTCGGCCGGGGCGGATCCGGCTGGAGTTCGGCAAGTTGATCACGGCTGACGAGGTCGCGGCCCTCGACGAGCCGCAGCTGTTCGAGCTGTGCGTGGAGCGGATCCGCGACCTCGACACCCTGGCCCGCGTGACCCGCTCAGGGGCTCGGGATTGAGCCGGCCCTGGCCCGTTTGAAGGGGTCGACGGTGCCGCCGCCGGGGCCCGGTGGTGGCTCGTTGCCCGAACCGAAGAGCTTGGGCCAGCCGAGATTCGTGCCGGGCCAGGCAGCGGCGGGGGCCGAGGGCGGGGCCGAGGGTGGGGCCGAGGGTGGGGCCGAGGGTGGGGCAGAGGGCGGGGGGAGCTGCCGCTGCACGGGCGGCTCGAGCAGGTCGGCGGGAGACGGGAACGCCCCGCCGGGCCGCGGCGCCGACACGAGCGTGGCCGGTGTACCGGACGCGGGGGGTGGCCCGCCCCGCTCGAGCACCCGCACGGCGACGTCGTCGATCCTGGCCTCGCCGAGGCCGGAGAGCGCGAAGGTGACCGTGAACGGCTCGCCGGTCGCCTCGGCGGGAACGATCCGGTGGAGCACCAGCCGGCGCCAGTCGCCCGTGGGGCCGACCCGCTCCGCGAGCGACGGGCCTCCCAGCGAGTCGAAGACCATCAGCCCGTCCACGCTGCCGGTGATCGCGGCGGGCACCCAGACCTGCGCGGAGATCTCCAGCAGCTTGCCCACCGGCGCGGCGATCGGCGGCGTGGTGATCCAGACCGGCGGCGTCTCGACCACGACCGGCGCCTGCTCGGGATCAGCCGGCTCCGCGACCAGCCGCAGACAGCCCCGGCCCGAGGCAGGTCGCGACCGGCTCACCTCCACGGCGGTGCGAACCTCGCCCGGGGGGCGGGCATAGTGGTGCCAACCTCCTTGGGCGAGCGGCTCGAGCTCTTCCATCTCTCCACCGGCGAGCAGCGACTCGCCGGCCACGGTGCCGCCGCGGGCGGCGATGAACTGCCAGGCCTCGGCGAGGGTGGCGTCGGAGCAGACCAGCGGGCTCGAGACCATCGAGCCCTCGGCCTTGACGGCGTTCTCCCAGATCCGCCGCTCGAACTGGCCGGCGATGGCGGCGGCCTTGCGGAGCGACTGCGACGCCGCGGTCGGGTCGCTCGCCACCAGCGCCTCGCCCGCGGCGGCCAGCCGGCTCGCCTCGGTGAGCATCGGCACGGCCGCCACCGGGGGTGGACCGCTGAAAGCCTGCGGCGGCAGCCGCCCCAGCAGGTCGCCGGCGCTGCCGAGCGCCAGGGCCGCCAGGCCGCGGGCCGAGGCGAGCTCGATGGCCGCCAGCGACCGCAACTGCTCCTGCACGCGGCCGGTCACGGCAGGTTCGCCGCTGAGGAGAACCATGGCATGCGTGGTGAAGGCGTCGAGGGTCACCGACACGCCGCCGGTCACCCGCTGCTGCCGCACCGGCCGCAGGCCGCCCGGCGCGATCTCCCAGGCGCGGTGGGCCTCGGGCACGCCAGGCACGAGGATCGAAAGCGGCTGGTTCTCGCCGGGCAGGTCGGCTCCCTCGTAGCGGCGGGCGACCACCTGCGACCCCTGCACGCCTCGCCAGGCTAAGACGATTCGCGCCCGAGCCGCCTCCAGCACGAAGGCCTGCACCTCGGGGCTGCTCGTGGTGGCCCGCGAGGCGAACCGCCCCGCGGCACCCCAGGGCTCGAGCACGGTCAGGTGGAGGTTCATCTCCCGCAGGGCCGCCGACCGCATCCGGGCCTCGGCCTCGTCGGCGTCGAGCCGCCGCGACGAGGTGAACAGGATCCCGCGGACGCCGCCCGCCACCGCGGAGAAGGCCGCGAGCGTGAGACTCTCAGGGTCGATCGCGAGGCCTCGGCCACCGATCCCGGAGAGGGCGGCGGCCTGGCGGGCGGCAGCCGGATCGATCTCGGTGCCGAGCGTCGTCAGGAAAGGCGTGCCAGGCCTGGCCAGCCGCGGTCGCTGCCTGAGCCACTCGAGCCAATCGACGAGTTCCAGGCTCGTGCCCAGCACGGTGCGGCGGGCCACGACCATGTCGACGTGTCGGGAGACGGTTCGCAGGCCGGAGTCGATCGAACCCAGCAGCGGTCGCCCGGGCCGCGGGTCGCAGGCACGGATTCGCCGGCCCCGCTCGGCCAGTTCCTCGAGCGCGGCCTCCGTGAGCCCGCTGCCCAGGTCCCAGGCCAGCACGCGGTCCCAGTTCCGCAGCATCGGCACCCGCTCCGGCTCCGTCAGGTCGATGTCGGGAATCGGGGGGGGCGGGCAGATGATCCAGAGGCCGGCCGCACGGGCCTCGGCGAGCTGGTCGGCCGAGGCGGGCTCCGCCAGCCGCACACAGTTGAACCCCAGCTCCGCCAGCATCGCGAAGGGCTCGCCCATCCAATCGATCGACCGGGGAAAGAAGGGCAGCCCGTCCACCTCCAAGACGCCTCGGGCCAGGCCCGCCGGGGGATCGGCAGCGGGTGCCGCGGCCGCCGCGGGCTGCACGAGCGGGTCGCGGATCACCGCCATCTCCACGAGTCCGCTGGCCGCAAGATCGTCGAGGGCAATCTCATGCCGCCCCGGCCCGGCCGCGCCGTCGAGCACGAGCGCCGTGACGACGGCCCCTTCCGCCGTGAGGTTCGAGCCGTGCTCCAGCCGCAGGGCAGGCAGTTGCCGGGCGAGCTCGCGAGGAATGTCAGCCACTTCGAGCAGTTCCCAACGGCCGATGTCGCGGCTCGAACTGCCGGGCACGAGCACCTCCACGGGTTGTGCGTCGGTCGGGCCGCCTGCCAGCCGCACCCGTACCGCCAGCCGGAGGTCAGGACGGCTGGACCGCACCCTGACCGCGGCCCGGAGTTCGTCGATCACCGCGGCGGGGCCGAGCGGCGTCTCGAGCACGAGCGTCGTGGGGGAGGCGATGTCAACGACGAATCGCTCGCACCGCGCGCCCCGGTGGGGCGAGTCGGTCGATCGCGCGTGCTCCACGATCCGGACATCGGGCCCGGTGTTGCCCAGCCGCCAGGAGGTCGCGGCCCCCTCGTAGTCGTCCGCGATTTCGCCCGCGTCGGCCACGGTCGCAGCCAGCACCACGAGGACGGCCGCGGACATGGCGCACCCCGCCCGGCAAAGCCGTTTTTCGCGGCGGGGGAGCGAGGCTGGCGGCATGGGCTGATCCGGGAACCGGGAGAAGCGTGGGCTTGTAGCAGGTTCGACCGGTCCGGCTCCAGACGTTTCTCGCCCTTGTGCGGCCGTCGAACGGGGGCCGAAAGACCGGTGGCCGCTCGCTTTTCCGCGGTGGAAACGGTATTTTTCAGCAGGGCTTTCTCATCATTCGCTCATCATCCTGGCCGGGAACCGCCCGGTCGTCCGCGCCGTCGCCGCCATGAAGCCAGCCACCGCCGACGACCTCGCCCACCTGGTCGCCGCCCTGGAGTTGGCGCCCGTGGCGGCGATCCAGGAGGTGAGCCGCGAGACGGACGCCGGGGCCGATGCCGAGGCCTTCGGCCAGGCGCTGGTGCGGCGGGAGCTGATCACCGGCTTCCAGCTCGAGAAGCTGCTCAAGGGGGATCGCCGCGGCTACTTCTACGGGCGGGCCAAGGCGCTCTATCAGATCGGCGCCGGTTCCTTCGCCCGGGTCTACCGGGCGATTCACCGCGACACGGGCGGGATTCTCGCGGTCAAGGTGCTCCGCAATCGCTACGCGAACGATCCCGACAAGTGCCGCGGCTTCCGGCACGAGGGGGAGATGGGGCAGCTGCTGCGGCACCCCAACATCGTGGCGATCGACGACGTGGGCGAGGAGGACGGGGCCAGCTACATCACGATGGAGTTCGTCGAGGGGCAGACGCTGCGGGAGCTCGTCAAGATCCGCGGGGCGGTCGACGTGCCGAAGGCGCTCGACCTGATCGCCCAACTCGCCGCCGGGCTCGACTACGCCCACCGCCGGGGCGTGACCCACCGTGACCTCAAGGCCTCCAACGTGATCGTCTCCTCGACGGGCGAGGCCAAGCTCGTGGACTTCGGCCTGGCCGGGGTCGACGAGACGGGAGACGGTTCGCTCGGCCGGATCGACCAGCCGCGGACGATCGACTATGCCACGCTCGAGAAGCTGACCGGCATGAAGGACGACGCGGTCCGCAGCGACATTTATTTTTTGGGCACGATCGCCTACCTCGTCGTGGCGGGCGTGTCGCCGCTCAAGGAGACCCGCGACCGCAACGAGCGGGCCGATCCGCAGCGGTATCGGGGCGTCGTGCCGCTGGGCGAACGCTGCCCGGATCTCCCCAAGGATGTCGTCGAGCTCGTGTCGCGGATGATGAACCTCGACCCGCTCGAGCGGTGGCAGACGGCGGCCGACGTGCGGCGGCGGATCGAGGCCATGATCTCCCGCCGCAGCGGCGCCGCTGGGACGGAGGCTCCTGCCGAGGGGGCCGCCGCGTCGAAGGGCAGCCTGATGGTCGTCGAATCCGGCGACAAGGCCCAGCAGGTGCTGCGGGCCTTCTTCTCCAAGCTCGGCTACCGCGTCCTGCTCACCGAGAATCCCCAGCGGGCCCTGTCGCGGTTCTCGTCCACGCCCCTCCCGGCCGATTGCCTCGTGCTCAGCACGCACACGCTCGGCGACGACGCGGTGGTCGCCTTCAACAAGCTCACCAGCGACCCCTTCCTGGCCGCGGTGCCCGCGGTGCTCCTGTTGGGCTCGAAGCAGGCCGAGCTCGCCGCAGCGGCGCGAAGCGACGGCCGCCGGCGGGTGGTGCAGATGCCGGTGCCCACGGAGGCCATGACGCGGCTGCTGCAGGATGTCGTCGCCGCCAGCGGCTGAGGCCGGTCGGCTCGCGCGGCGGTTTCCCGCGGGGGCATTCCGCGGGCCGGAGCGGTCGGGTATTCTCTGGTCGCGCGGGACCCGGAGGCGGCCGGTGGCCGCGGCAATCCCTCCCTGTCCCTGCCGGCCGGCAGGGCGAAAGCGATCCGCCATGGACCTCGAGGCCTACCAGACCGAGGGCTTTCACGACGAGCTGTTCGACGAACGGCTCGAGCCCCGCCCTGGCGCGGAACTCCTGGCCCGGCGGCTGGCCGGGTTCACCAACGGCGAGCTCGCCGAGCGGCAGCGGGCGGCCGACAAGGCGCTGCTCACGATGGGCATCACCTTCAACGTCTACGGCCACGAGGCCGGGACGGAGAAGATCTGGCCCTTCGACATCGTGCCCCGGGTGATCGACGCGGGCGAGTGGAGCCTGATCGAGCGGGGGCTGGCCCAGCGGATCCGGGCGCTGAATCTCTTTATCGACGACATCTACAACAAGCGGCAGATCGTGGCCGACAAGGTCGTGCCCGACTGGCTGGTGGACTCGGGCAAGTGCTTTCGCGGGCCGTGCGCCGGCCTGGCCCCGCCCCGCGGCATCTGGTGCCACATCACCGGCACGGATCTCGTGCGCGGGGGGGACGGGGTGATGTACGTCCTCGAGGACAACCTCCGCACGCCCTCGGGCGTGTCGTACGTGCTCGAGAACCGCGAGGTGATGAAGCGGACTTTCCCGCAGCTCTTCGAGGGGCAGCGGATCAGCCCGGTCGAAGACTACCCCGAGAAGTTGCTGGCGATGCTGCAGTACGTGGCCCCGCGGCAGGCCCGGGATCCGACCGTCGTCGTGCTCACGCCGGGCATCTACAACTCCGCCTACTTCGAGCACAGCTTTCTGGCCCGGCAGATGGGGGTGGAGTTGGTGCAGGGCTCCGACCTCGTCGTCCAGGGCGACGTGGTCTTCATGCGGACGACCCGCGGCCTGGAACGGGTGGACGTGATCTACCGCCGGATCGACGACGACTTCCTCGACCCGCTCGCCTTCCGCTCCGATTCACTCGTGGGCGTGCCGGGGCTGATGGCCGCCTACCGGGCCGGCAACGTGGCGCTCGTCAACGCCCCGGGCACGGGCATCGCCGACGACAAGGCGGTGTATGCCTACGTGCCGGCGATCATCCGCTACTACCTCGGCGAGGACGCGATCATCCCCAACGTGCCCACCTTCGTGTGCGGCGAGCCGAGCCAGTGCGACCACGTGCTCGCGAACCTGGAGAGCCTGGTCGTCAAGCCGGCCAACGAGTCGGGGGGCTACGGGATCGTGCTCGGGCCGCGGGCCTCGCGGGACGAGTTGGCCGAGTGCCGCGAGCGGATCCGGGCCAACCCCCGTAACTACATCGCCCAGCCGATGCTCAGCCTCTCGCGGGTGCCGACGGTGGTGGGCGACGCGCTCGAGGGGCGGCACGTGGATCTGCGGCCCTTCATCCTCTACGGCGAAGACATCTACGTCCTGCCCGGCGGCCTGACGCGGGTGGCGCTCGTGAAGGGCTCGCTGGTCGTCAACTCCTCGCAGGGTGGCGGCAGCAAGGACACCTGGGTCGTGCACACGGGAAGGTGAAGCGATGCTCTCGCGGGTGGCCGACAGCGTCTACTGGATGAACCGCCAGATCGAGCGGGCCGAGAACGTGGCCCGGTCGGTCGAGACGGCGCTCGATCTCGCGCTCGAGGGGACGATCAGCCAGGGCCGGCTCTGGAACGCGCTGGTCTGCACCTTCGGCGACCAGGCCGACTTCCGGCTCCGACACGGCCAGGCCGACCAGGCCAACGTGATCTCGTTTTTGGCCTTCGACCCGGCCAATCCCAACTCGATCGCCAGCTGCCTCTGCGCCGCCCGCGAAAACGCCCGCACCGTTCGCGACATGATCAGCTCCGCGATGTGGGAGGAGATCAACAAGGCCCACCTCGAGGTCCAGTCGGCCGCCCAGCGGTATGGGGGCTGGCTCCATCCCCGGGAGTTTCTCGAGGAGGTGAAGCGGGCCAGCCAGCTGATCACCGGCGTGGCCGACGCCACGATGTCGCATGGCGAGGCCTGGCACTTCGGCCGGCTGGGCCGGCTGGTGGAGCGGGCCGACAAGACGAGCCGCGTGCTCGACGTGGAAACCTTCTTTCTCCAGCCGGCAGCCGTGGTCGCCACGCCGCCGGCGGGCGGCAGCGACGCCAACGGCAGCGCGGCAGCCGCGCCGCCGGTCCGCACCGCCGCCGAGCCGCCGGGTGGCGACGCGGTCCGCTGGTCGGCCGTGCTCGAGAGCGCCAGCGCCCTGGAGATGTATCGCAAGCAATACGGCGCCGTCTCGCGGCGGCACGTGGCCGAGTTCCTGATCTTCGACCGCTTCTTCCCCCGGGCGATGCACTTCTGCCTGATCAAGGCGGAGGAGTCGCTGCTGGCGATCACCGGGGGATCGAAGGGGTCGTACACGAATCCCGCCGAGCAGCGGCTGGGCCGGCTCCGGGCCACGCTCGACTACGGGGCGATCGACGAGGTGCTCGCCGGGGCCGGCGGGCTGCACGGCTTTCTCGACGGCTTCCAGCTGCGGCTGAACCGGGCCAGCGACGCGATCCACGAGACCTTCTTCGCGATCCGGCCGCTGGGGCATCCGGTGGAGGCGACCGCGTGAGATGGCCATCCGGATCGCCCTCCACCACCGCACCGAGTACCGCTTCGACCGGGAGGTGCGGTTGGCCCCGCATGCCGTCCGCCTCCGGCCCGCGCCCCACTGCCGAACCCGGGTGACCGGCTATTCGCTCAAGGTCGAGCCGGCCGACCACTTCCTCAACTGGCAGCAGGATCCGCAGGGCAACCACGTGGCCCGGCTCGTGTTTCCCGAGCCCGCCCGCCGGCTGGTGCTGGAGGTCGATCTGGTCGCCGAACTGGTGGCGATCAATGCCTTCGATTTCTTCCTGGAGCCGGAGGCCGAGCGGTTTCCGTTCGCCTACGACCCGCTCTTGGCCGCCGAACTGGCGCCGTATCTGGCCACCCCGGAGCCGACGGGCGGGCCGGCGGTCGAGGCCTTCCTGGCCGGGTTTCGGGGCCGAGGTCTGGCCGCGGCTGGATCGCGGTCGATCGACCTGCTCGTGGCGCTCAACCATGCCGTCCACGAGGCCGTGGCCTACGTGATCCGGATGGAGCCGGGCGTGCAGTCGCCGGCGGAGACGCTCGCGCTCGGCACGGGCAGCTGCCGCGACTCGGCCTGGCTGTTCGTCTCGCTCGCACGGCGGCTGGGGCTGGCGGCCCGGTTCTGCTCAGGGTATCTCGTGCAGCTGGTGCCCGATCAGAAGCCGCTCGACGGCCCGGTCGGGCCGGCCGTCGACTTCACCGACCTCCACGCCTGGGCCGAGGTCTACCTGCCCGGTGCCGGCTGGGTGGGCTTCGATCCTACGAGCGGCCTGCTCGCCGCCGAGGGGCATATCCCGCTTGCGGCCACACCCGACCCGGCGAGTGCCGCGCCGGTGACCGGGGCGGTCGATCCCTGTTTCACCGAGTTCGCCTTCGAGATGCGGCTGACGCGGCTGGCCGAGAGCCCCCGCACGACCCGGCCCTTCAGTGACCCGCAGTGGGACCGCGTCCTGGCGGTCGGAGATGAGGTGGAGGCGGCGCTCGTCGCCGGCGACGTCCGGCTCACGATGGGGGGCGAGCCGACCTTCGTGTCGATCGACGACGGCGACGCCCCGGAGTGGAACACGGCCGCCTTGGGCACGGGCAAGCGGCGGGCGGCCGGTGTGCTGGCCCGCCGGCTGCTCGACCGGCTGGCTCCCGGCGGCCTGCTCGTGGAAGGGCAGGGGAAGTGGTATCCGGGCGAGCCGCTGCCGAGGTGGACCCTCGACATCGTGTGGCGAAGCGACGGCCTGCCGATCTGGCGCCGGCGGGATCTCTTGGCCGACGACCGGGCGATCGATCCCGCGGATGACGAACCGCCGCCGGCTCGGCCGGTCGTTGCCGCCGAGCGGGAGGCGATTGCCGCCGCGGCGGGCGACTTCGCCCGCCGGCTCGCCAAGCGACTCGGCCTCGACACCGGCTTCGTGATGCCGGCCCACGAGGTCGCCCCGGCCAGCCCGCTCGACACGACGCCGATCGACACCGAGACCGCCGCCGCCTTCGTGCTGCCGATCCTCAGAGCCGAGCGGAGCGGCGTGGCCCGCTGGCGGTCGAGCTCCTGGCCGATGCCCTCTGGCCGGGTTCCGCTCCTGGCCGGCGACTCGCCGGCCGGCCTGCGGCTGCCGATGGGGAGCCTGCCCTGGCCCAGCGACGCGGAGCTGGCCGCTGGCTCTGGCGTCGTCCGCACCGCGGTTGTCGTCGAGCCCCGGCGGGGCCGGCTGCATGTCTTCCTGCCGCCGCTGGATCCGCTCCCCTTGGAGGCCCGCGACCTCGCGGCCCCGTGCCCCGCCGCCGCCGATTGGCTCGAGCTCGTGGCGGCGATCGAGCAGGTCGCCGGTGAGCGGCAGACGCCGGTGGTGCTCGAGGGCTATCCGGCGCCCCATGATCCCGGCCTCGTGCGGCTGCACGTCACGCCCGATCCCGGCGTGATCGAGGTCAACGTTCCGCCGGCGGGCTCGTGGCGGGAGCTGGTGCGGCTCCGCGAGACGCTCGCCGACGAGGCCCGGACGAGCCGGTTGTGCGCCGAGAAGTTCGAGCTCGACGGGCTGCACGCGGGCACCGGCGGCGGCGACCATGTGGTGCTTGGCGGCCGGACCGCCGCCGACAGCCCGTTTCTCAGGCGGCCCTGGCTGCTCGGCGGAATGGTGGCCTACTTCAACAACCACCCCTCGCTCTCCTACCTGTTTGCCGGCCGGTTCATCGGGCCGACCAGCCAGGCCCCCCGGATCGACGAGGCCCGCCACGAGAGCCTCTACGAGCTGGAGATCGCGCTGGAGCAGCTGGCGGCGGCCGCCGACCCCGAGCGACATCAACCGGGAGTCCCCGGGCAGACCGCCGCTAACTGCGTGCTACCCTGGCTCACCGACCGCGTGTTTCGCAACATCCTTACCGATCTCACCGGCAACACGCACCGGGCGGAGTTCTGCATCGACAAGCTCTGGTCGCCCGACTCGGCCGGCGGCCGCCG
>JBIIYH010000153.1:0-6428 GCA_044346905.1 Pirellulales bacterium | reverse complement strand
CCGAAGATCACGACGAGCCCGGCCTGTTCGCCGGCCCGGTGCCCTTCACGCCAAGGCACCTTGAGCACCTTCGCTCACTCGCGGCCGACAATCTCCACCGACGATAAGGAAGGGGCTGCCCGTGCCCCGGGAGCCGGCCTTGGAGTGAGCGAAAGGCAGGATGCCTGGAGCGAACGTCCGGCGACGGGGCACGGGCAGCCCCGGCCCACGCGAGCTCGCGGCATTCCCTCAGGCCTTCTCTTCCGCCTTCTTGCCCCGCAACAGCAGCCGCACCGGCACCTCCCGAAAAGGCAGCCGCTTCTGGAACACGCCGGTCAGGTACCGCTTGTAGGGCTCGGAGATGCTCTTGGGGGCGCTCGCCGAGATCACGATCGTGGGCGGGCCCACGTCCACCTGCGTCGCGTAATACAGCCGCACGGGCCGACCGCGGCCGTCGGGCGAGGGGCGGTTGGCGTCCACCGCATCGCGAAGCACGTCGTTGAGCTTGGCCGTCGCCACCCGGGTGCGGCTCTGGCGGTAGAGCCGCTGGGCGGTGTCGATCGCGGCCTTCACGTTGCGGCTCTTGGTGGCCGTCACGAAGGCCACCGGCGCCCAGGGCATCGTCCGGAAGGTGTCCCGCAGATACTGCGTCCACTCCCGCTTCTGCACCTCGCCGGCGTAGAGGTCCCACTTGTTGACCACGAACACCACGGGCTTCGCCTCCTCCGTGATCGTCTCGGCGAGCTGCTTGTCGACCTTGCCGATCGGCTCGCTGGCGTCGAAGAACAGCAGCACCACGTCGGCCCGGCGGATGCTCCGCTGGGCCCGGTGGAAGGCGTAGAAGTCGATGTCGCTGGTGCGGCTCTTGGCCCGACGCAGGCCCGGCGTGTCGATCGCCAGGAAGCCCTTGCCGTCTACCTCGAAGCGGACGTCCACGCTGTCGCGGGTGGTGCCGGCCACGGGGCTGGTGATCACCCGCTCCTCGTGGGCCAGCGCATTGACGAAGGTGCTCTTGCCCACGTTGCGGCGGCCGACCATGGCCAGCTTCATCTCGGGGAGGTCGGCCGACTCGGGGTCGTCGGCGGCCGGCGGCGGCAGCAGCGGCATGATCGCGTCGATGAGCGGCCCGCGGTTGCGGTGCTCGCGGGCGCTGACCACCAGCGGCGGCCCGAAGCCGAGCGGGGCGAAGTCGGCCGCGCCGACGTCGAGGCCCGGCGAGTCGGCCTTGTTGGCGAGCAGGATCACCGGCGCCCCGGTGCGGCGGATCCGCCGGGCCACCTCCGCGTCGGCCGGCACGAGCCCGGTGCGCACATCCACGACGAACAGGATCGCCGCCGCCGCCGACAGCCCGCTCTCGATCTGGGCATCGATCTGGGCCGAGAGCCCGTCGGGGTCGTCGAAGCCCATTCCGCCGGTGTCCACGAGATCCACGATGCGGTCGTCGAGCTCGATCCGCTGCACGAGCCGGTCGCGGGTGACGCCCGCGGTCGGATCCTCGATCGCGATCCGCTTCTCGATCAGCCAGTTGAACAGGCTCGACTTGCCGACGTTGGGCCGGCCCACGATGACGACTTGGGGGATCATGATGGCTTGCTCACGCCGGCGCCAGGGGAACAGCCGCGTCGCCCAGCCGCCGCTGGGGCGTGGCATGCACGAGGTAGCGGTGGGTGAGGCTCTCGGAAAACTCCCCCGCGGCCGTGCCCAACAGCTCGAGCAGGCCACCGAGTGCGGGGCGGTCGCCGGCAGGGCCGGTCGCCGCCAGTGCCTCCACGTCGGCCAGGCGAATCGCCGCCACGGCCTCGAGCACCGCCCGCCGCTCGCCCGAGAGCACCGGCGAGGCGTCGGCCACCGGCAGCGCCTCGACGTGCGCGGCCAGGGCGGCGAACTGAAACGCGATGCTCCGGGGGTTGGTCTCGTCGGTGACGAGCAGATCCACGAGCGGCGCGGGCTCGAGGACGCCCAAGTACCGATTGCGGTAGGTCATCGAGCTGTCGGCGATCTCGAGCAGCATTTCCTCGAGCCGCTGGGAGCCATCGGTGGCCGCCGGTGACAACGGCACGAGCGTGGCGGCCAGGATTCCGATCATCCCGCCGGCCCGCTCCACGCGGCGGCCCATGTCGAGAAACCGCCAGCCCGGGCCGCGGGTCATGCTCTCGGTGCCGAGCCCGGCGAACGCGGTCAGGTCGAGAATCAGCGTGTCGAGTTGCCCGAGCACGTCGCCGCCGCGACCGCCGGCCGCCGACCGGCCTGCGAGGCAGTCCCGCCGGACCCGCGCGAGCACCTTCCAGGCATCCGTCGAGATCCGGTCGCGGACGACCGACGCCGTTCGCCACAAGCGGTCGATGCCCTCCTGCACGCCGCCCGCCCGCGTGGCGTCGAAGGCGAGCGCCTCGACCTCCCCTCGCAGCTCCCGGAGCGAGGCCGTCCGGCCGGGAGGAAACCATTCCCGCCGCTCGCCGAACTGGCTCACGAGCGCCGCGAGCATCACCCCCATCTCCACGGCGGCGTCGCGGTTGGCCTCGGAGGCGAGCCGGCTGGCCACGGTCCGCAGCAGGCGGGCGGTGCCCTCGGCCCGCTCGGCGTGCCGGCCGAGCCAGTAGAGATGGTCGGCCACGCGGCTGGGCAGGTCGTAGCCGCTGCGGCGCAGGGGCAGGGGCTGCCCCGGCCGCCGCAGGAGCGACACCTGCTGCACGGGCCCCTCGGAGAGCACCCAGACGTCCTTCGAGCCCTGGGTTGAGAGCAGCAGTTCCTCGCCTGCGGCCCGGCCCACGCTCATCCGGGCGAGGCCCCCGCGCATGGTCTGGTAGCCCGCCGGCGTGGCCACGGCGAAGCACCGCAGCAGCACCGACGCCGGCGCGATCGCGGCCTCGTGCCAGCAGGGGGCGACCGATCGTTCCACCCGCTCGCGGCCCACCCAGTCGCCGGGCCGGGAGCGGATCTCGTCCACCAGCCGCGCCCGGGCCCGGGAGTCGAGCAGGGCGGGCACGAACCGCTTCATGCCCCGCCGGGGCACGACCGGCTCGAGCACGCTCTCGTCGAGCGAGTGGAGCACACGGTCGAGGTTGGCCGGAATCCCGCACCAGCGGGACTGGGGCGACCCGAGCAGGAGGTCTTCGCCCAAGAGCCGCCGCGAGACCGCCGGCAGAAACTCGGCAAAGCCCGGCGACTCGACCAGCCCGCTGCCGATCGCATTGGCCAGGGCGACCCGCCCCTGGCGGACGGCCTGCACGAGCCCGGGCGTGCCCTCGAGCGCCGCGCCATCGAGCTCGAGCGGGTCGCAGAGCCGATCTGGCACGCGGCGAAAGAGCACGTCGAGCGGCACGAGCCCGCCGAGCGTCTTGAGGTGGAGCCGCTCGCCGCGAACGGCCAGATCACCCCCTTCGACGAGCGGAAAGCCCAGGTAGCGGGCGAGGTAGGCATCTTCGAAGTAGGTGGCGCTCGTGGGCCCGGGGCTCTGCAGGGCCACCCGCGGCGTGTCGCGGCCGGGCAGCAAGCCCCGCAGCAGCGCCCGCAGCGCGATGAAAAAGGGCGCCAGCCGCTCGACGTGGCATTCCTGGAACACTTCGGGAAACAGCCGGGAGACGGCCAGCCGGTTCTCGAGCGCGTAGCCGAGCCCTTGCGGCACGCCGGTGCGGTCGCCGAGGGCCTGCCACTTGCCGTCACGGTTGCGGACCACGACACAGGCGTGGAGGTGGAGCCAGCGGCCGCCGGGGGGCACGATCCCGTGGCAGCACCGCAGGAAGGCCGGATTCGCGAACACCAGTTCCGGCGGCACGATCCCCTCGCGAAGCACGTGCTGCGGCCCGTAGAGATCGGCCAGCAGGGCGTCGAGCACGCGGGCCCGCTGGTTGAGCCCGACTTCAAGGCCCGCCCAATCGGCCGGAGCGATCACCAGCGGGATCGGGTCGAGCACCCAAGGCCGCTGTTCGCTGGCGGTGGCATCGGGCACGTTGTAGGTCACGCCGTTGTCACGAATCAGCCGCCGGGCCTGCTCCCAGCGGTCGGCGAGCTCGGCGGGCTGCCACGAGCCGAGCAACTCCACGAGCCGCTGCCAGTGGGGCCGGGGCCGGCCGTCGGCGCCGGAGAGTTCGTCGTAGACGCCGGGGGGCGGGCGGTAGCCGGGAAAGGGATCCTGCTGCCCCGCCGCGTGTCCGGCGACCGGGCCGGCGTCATCGAGGAGCGGATTCATGGGTGGGCGGTCGCGCGCGGTCCGGGAACAGGTGCCGCAAGTGTACCCCGGGACGCCTGTGGTGCGGGCCGGGGCAGCCCGTGCCAGCTCGCCGGACGCTCGCTACCGGCATCCTGCCGTTCGCTCGCTCGGAGGAAACCTCCCTTCGCCATCCTGGCTACGGTCGGTTTCCTACGCCGGCTCCGTGGCACGGGCTGCCCCGGCCGATGACCCGCGCGCGAGGAAGCAGATCGTGATGCGCGGTTATTTCTTCGCCGCCGGCTTTTCGGCGTCGAGCACGATCGACGAGGAGTTGATGCAATACCGCAGGCCGGTCGGGGGCGGGCCGTCGTTGAAGACGTGGCCGAGGTGGGAGCCGCAGCGGCGGCAGGTGACCTCGGTGCGGAGCATGAAGTGGGAGCGGTCCTCGTGCTCGTCGATCGTCTTCCCCTTCACGCCGTCGATCGGCGCGAAGAAACTCGGCCAGCCGCAGCCGCTGTGAAACTTCTCGCCCGACTTGAAGAGCGGCTCGCCGCAGCAGACGCAGCGGTAGGTGCCAGGGGTCTCGGTGTCGGTGTATTCTCCCGTGAAGGCCCGATCGGTGGCCTTCTGGCGGGTGACCCGATACTGCTGGTCAGTGAGCCGCTTTCGCCATTCGGCCTCGGTCTTGGGCAACTGGTCGTCGGGCACGCGGCCGAGCAGGGCGGGATTCTTGGCAGCGGGCTCGGGGGCATCGGCGGGCATCGGGCGGGCCTCCTGGGCGGGCGGGGCGGCGGTCGCGGCAGCTTGGGTCGCGGCGACGAGGGCCGCGAGCGAGACCAGCGGGGCGAACAATCGGGCTCGCATGGCTCGTTCTCCTGGCGACGAAGGGATCGCGAAGCGACGGCCGAGCTACCGCTTCCGCGGGTCGGGCAGCGTCACGGGCTCGTACGCATGATCCCGTTTCCGCAGCACCTCGGCCTTGATGATTCTATCCGGCTCGACGCCCGCGACAGGCCGCCCCTGACCGTCCTGGGTCCGGGCGAGCCGGGCGAGCACCTCGTCGCCCGCGATCACCCGGCCGAACACGGTGTGCTTGCCGTCCAGGTGCTCGGTGGGGCGAAACGTCAGGAAAAACTGCGATCCGCCGGTGTCCTTGCCGGCGTGGGCCATCGAGAGGCTGCCGCGGAAGTGGAGCCGGGCGTCGGGCACCTCGCTCTCGCAGGCGATCGCATGGCCGGGTCCGCCGGAGCCCGTGCCGGTGGGGTCGCCCCCTTGGGCCATGAAGCCGCCGATCACGCGGTGAAACGGCGTGCCGTCGTAGAAGCCCTTGGCGACGAGCGCGAGGAAGTTGGCCACCGTGTTGGGGGCCTCGTTCTCCAAGAGTTCCACGGTCAGGTCGCCGGCCGAGGTCGTGAACTTCACCCGGGGCAGGTCGTCGGCCGCGGCCTCGGCCTTCCGCTTGGCCATCTCGGCCTCCACCTTGGCCCGGTCGTGCTCCACGGTCGCCCGCACCTCCGCCACCTGGGCGGGCTTGGCCTTGGCCGCCGCCTTTTCGAGCCAGGCCTCGGCGACGTCGAGCCGGGAGAGGATGACCGCGGCCGTCGCCGCCAGGAGCGCGGTGTCGCCGTCCACGGCCCCGCCCTTGTCGAGGGCCGCGGCGATGGCGAGCGTCTTCTCGGGATCATCGGCCTGCAGCGAGCCGGCCATCACGCCCGAGGCGATCTCGCGGGCGCCGGAGTCGTCCGGTGCGACCGCGAGCACCGCCACCGCCGCGTCCTCGAGCCGCTTGCCGGCCGCCTCGGCCGCCGCCTTCTTCCGCTCGAACTCGGCCGCGAGCGCCGCCCGGTCGGCCTTCGGCTGCTGGTATTGGGCCTGCAAGACCGTGAGGTCGGCCATCAGTTTCTTGATCTCGGCGATGGCCTCGTCGAACTCGGCCCGCGGGTCTGAAAGAACCGCCTCCGCGGGAGCCATCGCTGCCCAGCCGCCGCCCAGGGTCAGGCCCCAGACCACGATCACCGCCCGCCACCAGCTTGCCATCGTCCGCTCCTCCAGCGTCGTGCCCGTCCGAATCCTTCCGGCCAAGCGATACGATAGCACGGACTCGCGATCGCCCCCGCCCCCGGAACTTGGCCCATGTCCCGCCGTCGCCCACCGTCCCCCGCTCCCGCCGCCGCGGCCGAGCCCCCCCGGATCATCGGCGGCTCGCTCCGGGGCCGGCGGCTCGCGCACCTGCCGGGCGGCCCGACGCGGCCGATGAAAGACCGCGTCCGGGAGGCGCTCTTCGACCTCTTGGGCACGG
>JBIIYH010000152.1:0-6437 GCA_044346905.1 Pirellulales bacterium | reverse complement strand
GGCGCCCCGGGCCTGGCGGAGCGCGGCGGCGACCCCCTGCTCCACCACCGCGTCCGCGAGTGGCGGACGCAGCTCGAGGTGTTCGACAAGCTCTGCGCCGCGAGCCTCGAAATCGTCGACCCGGCCACGGCCTTCCGCGACATCGACTTCCTGCTCGACACGGCCCACCGGCTCAAGCGGCCGGTGTATCTCGAGCTCCCACGGGACATGGTTTCGGTCGTGCCCGACCAGATCCGCCCCTATGTCCACTCGCCGCGGGCGAGCGACCCCGAGGCACTGGCCGAGGCGATCAAGGAGGCGGCGGCCCGGATCGTGGCGGCGAAGCGGCCGGTGATCATCGCCGGCATCGAGTTGCACCGCTACGGACTCCAGGCCGACGCCGTGGCGCTCGCCGAGAAGGCGGGCATTCCGATCGCCGCCACGATGCTCGCCAAGAGCGTGGTCAGCGAGGTTCATCCGCTCTACATCGGGCTCTACGAAGGGGCGCTCGGCCGCCGCGAGGTGACCGAGTTCGTCGAGGCAAGCGACTGCCTGATCATCCTCGGGGCCCTGCTGACCGACATCGACCTCGGCATCTTCACCGCCAAGCTCGACGCCGCCACGAGTATCTACGCCGCCAGCGACGACCTCCGGATCAGCCACCACCACTACCACGACGTGCTGCTCGACGACTTCATCCGCGGCCTGGCCGCCGCCGCCCCCCGGGCCGTCTCTCGCCCCCTGCCGCCCGGCCCGGCTGCGGCGCTCGAGCCCTTCGTGCTCGCGCCCGACGCCGCGATCACCACCACGAGGCTCGTCCGCCGGCTCGACGAGTCGCTCGACGACCGCACGATCGTGATCGCCGACGTGGGTGACGCCCTGTTCGCCTCGAGCGACCTCGTGATCCGCGGCCAGACCGAGTACATCGCCCCGGCCTACTACACCTCGATGGGCTTCGCCGTGCCGGCGGCGCTCGGGGCCAAGACGGCCCGCCCCGACCTCAAGGTGATCGCCCTGGTGGGCGACGGTGCCTTCCAGATGACCGGGATGGAACTCTCCACGATCGTCCGCCGCGGCCTGGCCGTGACCGTGATCGTGCTTGACAACCAGGGCTACGGCACCGAGCGGCTCCTCCACGAGGGTTCCTTCAACGACATCAACCCCTGGCAATATCAGCGGCTGCCGGAGGTGCTCGGCGGGGGCACCGGCTGGGACGTGCGGACGGAGGGGGAGTTCGACGAGGCCCTGACGGCGGCGCTCGCCGACGAGCAGGCGATGAGCATCATCCGCGTCCACATCGGCCTCGATGACCGCAGCCAGACGCTCGACCGGATCGCCGCCGGCCTCGCCCAGCGGGTGCGGTAGTCGCCCCGCTCAGGGTTTCAGTTGCGGCACGCCGAGCGACTGCCCGAAGGCCGCGATCAGGTCGGCGAGCGACCCCTGGTAGGCCGCCTCCAGGCTCTCCTCGGGCGTCATGCCCTCCTTGATGCCCCGCACGAACTGGACGAACTTCCTCCGGTCGCGGGCCAGGAGAAACTTCACCAACTGCGAGGCGATGCCGTACTGCACCGACTGGATGTTGGCGGCCGTGAAGAAGTCGGGGCCGAGCGAGCCGGTCTGGAGCATGAAGGCCCGGGCCTGGGCCTCCTTGATCGGCATCACCCGGGCGTTGGGCACCACTTGGGTGCCGACCCACTCGGCGATCCCCTCGTTGAGCCAGTTGGGCAGCAGCTCGGGGGACAGCCAGCGAAAGTTGAAGCCGTGGCTCGTCTCGTGCACGAGCATGTGGGCGAAGGAACTGGCCTCGTCGCCCCGGTGACAGGCCGTGATCACGCGGCCGGTCGAGAACTGGTGGCACAGTCCGTAGATCCCCTCCGGGGCCGCGACCTTCATGAACCGCTGCTCGAAGGCCTGGAAGTCGGCCTGCTGGCGAAACGCCACCACCAGGCACTTGCCCTGCCAGACCGGCTCCCCCCGGGGGATCCCGTACAGGTCGCAGAGCAGGTCGTGCATCGAGTCGAGATTGGCGACATAGGGGGCGATCTCCCGCGGCGCGATGTCGGTGGCGACGAGAAACTCGTGGGTCTCGGAAACCACGAGCTGCGGAAAGGCTTGGCGAACCTCGTCCACGAACGCCTCGAGTTCGCCGACCGCCGCAGCGTGCTCCTCGGCGGTCAGGTCGGGCCAGGGCTCCACGTTCCGGGCCTCCATCCGCTGCCGCGACTCGGCGAGTTCCGCAGCCCGCCGCTCCCGGGCGATCCGGCCACGGGCGCCGGCGGCACCGCCTCCCTTGGTCTCCGCCTCGTAGACGGTCTCCCGGCCGGCGACGATCTTCGTGATTCCCTTGAGCAACACCGCCGTCGACCGCGACTGTCCCTCCTCGACGATCCGGAGCGACTCGGTCTTGCCATTGCGCTCGACGACCCGCTCGAGCCTGGGGCGGACGATCCGCCGGCCGGTGCTGAGCTCCACCACGTCGAGCATTTGGCCGACGTGGGCCGCCAGGGCGGCGCCGACCGCGTCGGCGGCCGGTGCTTCCCTGGCCGGCGGTTCGGCGACCGGGGCATCGGCCGCCCTGGCGATCGCCGCCAGCAGCAGGCCACCACACAACGACACCCGGGCGGCCCACCGTCCTGCCGCGACCGACCAGTTCGCCCGCCACCGCCGCCCGCTCATGCTTCGCTTCCCACGGCTGCCTGTCGCCGCAACTGGGTGCTCGAAAGATCGAGACGAAACTCCCGCTGCGAAACGAAGTATGCCACGTCCCGCAGGGCTTCAGGCACGACGATGGCGGCCGCCTCCTGGAACGTGCCGTCGCGAGCCCGGCCGAACACGATCAGCCCGGCGGCCTTCGCGGCGATCGCCTTCACGGCCCGGGTGGCCGCTGCCTGGGAGCCGCCGTAATACTTCGGGTCCGGCAGGCGAGCGAACGTGTCGGCCCCCATCACGAAGGTGCTCTTGGGAAAGATCGCGAGCTTTTCCACGAAGGTCGCGGCCCGGGTGAACCAGAGCGGGCGCTCTCTAAACTGCGCGGCCCGATCCCGGATCTCGATGTAATCGAGCGTCGGCTTGTCGACGTTGGCGATCGAGATCTCGTATGCCAAGGGACGCTCGGCGATCTCCTCGGCAATCCGGGCCATCAGGAGGTGCCCTTCGTGAAGCGGGTCGAACGAGCCGGGAAAGATGAGCCCGCCCGCCGGGTGGCGATCTCGCGGGCCGGCTACCTGCTTGTCGTCTCCCGGCGGGCTGCCGACCGGGACCGCCTGACGTGTGCCGCTGAACAGCTCCCGCCAGGCCTCGGGCGGCTCGACGAGATCCCGCTGCATCGCCTCGCCGGCTCTGAGCGGCGGATCGGCGACGATCCCTGCGGCTCCGCAGGCCGCGGCGATCTCGCCCAGCAGGAGCGCGGCGGCGATCCGTTCCTCGTCGCCCCGCGACCGCGTCTCCTTCTCGAGCACGAGCTCCGCCACCCGCGTGGCCCCGCGGGTCTGCACGGCCACGATCGCACGGTGCTCGCCCCGTCGCGGCCGCGTGGTCCGCAGGCCGGCGGTGACCGCCGCCCCAACCGCCCGGAGGCGGGCCTCGCCGGGCTCGCTGCCGCCGGCCTCCTGGAGCCGTACGGCCCGCTCCCAGGCGGCGACGGCCAGCCGCCGGGCGGTGCGGGCTGAGCAGTATGACTCCTGCGGCCCTCCGAGCAGGCCATCGACGGCCGCGCGGGCGTAGGGCACGACGCCCTCGAGCACCACCTCGCTCGCGCCCGGGGTCGAGACGAGCTGGCTGATGGCCTCGGCGCCGCCCCCGCTCGACAGGATCACCATCCGGACGCCGGCACCGGCGAGCGCCGCGACGAGCCGCTCGGATTCGGAGGCTGACGGATGGCTCATGCGTCTCGCCCGACAAGGAGACCACCGAGCTGCGGGCGGTGGCGTGACCGACGCCGGGGAGTATACCCCGTGCCGCTTGCCGCCCGCCCGGCGCGGCGTCACACTGTCCGCCATCCGCCGCGGCCCTTCTCGGCCCGGCAGCGACGATTCAGCGGGCGATCCGGAGGAGCGACGAACCGATGCGGGCAGCCATCATCGGCATCGGTGCGATCGCCCGGCTCCACGCCAAGGCGCTGGCCGACATCCCCGGCGTCACGCTCGTCGCGGCCACCTGTCGCACCGAGGAGAAGGGCCGCGGCTTCGCCAGCGAGTTCAACTGCGCGTGGCACGCCGACACGGCGGCGATGCTCCGCCGCGAGAAGCCCGACTTCGTCACCATCGCCACGCCCTCGGGCTCTCATCTCGACGCAGCCCTGGCCGCGATCCGCCGAGGCGTGCCCGTGATCTGCGAGAAGCCGCTCGAGATCACGCTCAAACGGATCGACCGGATGATCGCTGCGGCCGATCGGCGGGGCGTGCCGCTGGGGGCGATCTTTCCGCAGCGGTTCAACCCCGTGGTCGCGGCGGTGCAGGAGGCGGCCGCGGCCGGCCGGTTCGGCCAGCTGGCAATCGCGGCGAGCTACGTGCCCTGGTGGCGGGACGACGCCTACTACGGCCCCGGCCGCTGGCAGGGAACGAAGGCTCTGGACGGCGGCGGGGCACTGATGAACCAGTCGATCCACGGCGTCGATGCGCTCCAGTGGATCGCCGGCGCGACCATGCCCGGCCTGGCCCCGGGCGAGAACCCCGTCGAGAGCGTCGTCGCGCTCACGGCCGTGCGGGCCCACGACGCCGAGCGGCTCGAGGTCGAAGACACCTGCGTGGCGATCCTCCGGCTCAAGAACGGGGCCCTCGGCCAGTTGCTGGCCGCCACGAGCCTGTTTCCCGGCAGCCTGCGGCGGCTCATGGTGGGCGGCCGCGACGGCACGGCCGAGATCCTCGAGGAGCAGCTCGTCAGCTGGCGGTTTCGCATCGAGGCGGCCGACGACGCGGCCACCCGCGAGCGGCTCGGCGGCGCGAGCCACACCTCCGGCGGCGCGGCCGATCCGATGGCCATCAACTATGCCTGCCACACCCGCAACTTCGAGCAGTTTCTGGCCGCCGTGCGGGAGGGCCGACGGCCGCCCCTCGACGGCCTCGAGGGCCGCAAGGCGGTGGCGATCGTCGAGGCCTGCTACAAGAGCGCCCGCACCGGCCGGGTGGCGAAGGTCGAGGATCCCCGCGGGCTGCCGACGAGCTGAGATGAACTCCCCCTTCCGCTACGCGATCTGCAACGAGACGTTTCTGGACTGGCCGCTGGCCAAGGCCTGCGACGCGGCTGCGGCCGCCGGCTACGGCGGGATCGAGATCGCCCCCTTCACGCTCGCCCCGCTCGCGACCGACCTCTCCGCGGCCGCGCGGGGCGAACTCCGCCGCACGATCGCCCGGGCCGGGCTCGACTGCGTGGGCCTCCACTGGCTTCTGGCCAAGACCGAGGGCTTCCACGTGGCCCACCCCGACGCCGCCGTCCGCCACCGCACGGTCGAGTATCTCGCGGAGCTCGTCCGACTCTGCCACGACCTCGGGGGCCGGATCCTCGTGTTCGGCTCGCCCAAGCAGCGGAGCCTGCTGCCGGGGGTCTCGCCCGCCGAGGCGGTCACGCACATCCGCGAGGTGTTCACCAGGCTGGTGCCGGTGCTCGAGACCACCGACACGGTCGTGGCCCTCGAGCCGCTCGCGCCGGCCGAGACCGACGTGCTGACCACCGCCGCCGAGACCTGCCGGCTGATCGAGGCGATCGGCTCGCCGCACGTCCGGCTCCACCTCGACGTCAAGGCGATGGCCTCCGAGCCCATGCCGATCCCGGAGATCATCCGGGCCAGCGCCCCCTGGCTCGAGCACTTCCACGCCAACGACGAGAACCTCCAAGGCCCCGGCTTCGGACTCGTCGACTTCGGGCCGATCTTCCGGGCACTCGAGGAGATCAGCTACGCCGGCTGGGTGAGCGTGGAAGTGTTCGACTACGCTCCGGGCCCCGAGCGGCTCGCGCGAGAGAGCATCGAGTACATGCGGCGGGTCGAGAAGGAACTGGGCTAGCGGCGTCCCGCCGCCCCACAAAAGGACACGACATGGCCAACAGGGCGGGCGGAGCGACGGATTCGGACACGGCGGCCAAGCCGTGGTATTCCGATCTCACTCCCTACCACTGGTTCGTGTTCACCGTGGCCTCGCTGGCCTGGCTGTTCGACTGCCTCGACCAGCAGCTCTTTATCCTGGCCCGCAACAACGCCCTCACGAGCCTGCTTGCGACCAATGGCCAGACCCCGGCGCCCGAGGTGGTCAAGCTCTACGGCGGGTATGCCACGAGCATCTTCGTGGCCGGCTGGGCCCTGGGCGGCCTGATCTTCGGCTCGCTCGGCGACCGGTTCGGCCGGGCCAAGATGCTCACGCTCACCGTGCTGATCTACTCCGTCTGCACGGGGCTGTCCGCCTTCTCGACCGGCTGGATGGACTTCGCCGCCTACCGCTTCCTGACCGGCCTGGGCGTGGGCGGCG
>JBIIYH010000151.1:0-6440 GCA_044346905.1 Pirellulales bacterium | reverse complement strand
GTGGTTGAGCGCCGAGCCGAAGCGGTGGAGGAAGGAGATGCCACCGAGCCTCGGGCGGGAAGCACTCGGTGTGTCGGCAGCAGCGGTGACGCCTGCGGCAGCGCACAGCAGTCGCTCGATCTCGTCAGGCCATGGGTCGCTGGCACGACTGGGCGACTGCCACTTATTCCAGCCCCCTCTTTTTTGGGCGGCTCTCAAACCCCCGGAAGCCGCTCATTCGAGTCGCCAAAGCTGTCCAGCTCTAGGCCGCCCCAGTCCATGAGGTGCAGGAACAGGCTGCACATCCGCCGGTTGGGCGCCTCGAGGTAATCGAGTACACGGCCGCCATTGAGCCTACCGCCCGCCCCGCCAAGCAGGAGTACGGGCAGCTGCTTCGCGTCGTGGTTGCCGTGCAGCATGCTCGAACAGTGCATGATCGCGGTGTTGTCGAGCAGCGTGCGCTCGCCTTCCTGCACCGCCGCCATCTTCTCGCAAAGGTAGGCCAACTGCGATGTGAAGAACTGGTTGAGCGTGATCAGTGACTCGGGCTGAGTGTGCGCGAGATAGTGATGGTTGTCGCGAATCCCAAGGTGCGAGTGCACGATCGTCGAGGCATCGTTGCAGTACTTCATCGTCGCGATCCGTGTGGAGTCGGTGCGGAAGGCGAGGAGCAGAATGTCGTTCATCAGCCGCCAGTATTCGGGCAGATCGGCTGGAATGCCGTCGGCTGGCCGATCACGATCGGGAGCGGGGAGGGTCGGCTTCCAGCCCCCGGCGGCGCGCTCCTTGCCGGCCTGCTTGATGCGGCCCTCGATCTCGTGGACGCAGCCGAGATACTCCTCGAATCGCTGCCGGTCCGACGCCGAGAGCCTCTGTTTCAGCGACCGCGCGTCTTCGAGCACGGCATCGACGACGCGGCGATCCTCGCGGCCGCGGTCGGTGCGGAAGAGCTGGTCGAAGGCGAGTGCCGGCCGCGTCTCCGTCCACGTCGGCGACACGGCCGAGCTCCACGAGATGTGCGAGCCATAGAGCAAGGGATGCCCGTCCTGCAGGCCGGGCACCGTCTCCTCGCAGCCGAGCACGAGCGACGGGATCTTCGTGCGATCGCCGATCCGCTTCGCCACCACCTGGTCGAAGCTCACGCCCGTGCGCACCTCCTTCTTCTCCATCGGCGCGCCGCTCAGGATGTTACCCGTCTGCATGCAGTGGATCACGCCGTTGTTGGCCTTCTCGTTCCACAGGCCACGGATGAAGACCATCTTTTCCCGCCAGGGCTCGAGCGGTTTGAGGCAGGGCCCGAGGTCCATGGCACTCCCCTCACCCTTCGCCCACCAGTGCTGCGAGTGGAAGCCCATCCCGGTGAACGTGACGAGCGTGCGGGTCGGCGGCTGATCGGCTGCGGTGGCGGCCGCAGCCACGGCCGGCGGCAGCGACTCGAGCCAGGGCAGCGCCATCGAGACTCCGAGTCCGCGGAGCAGCGCGCGACGCGAGCAGGCAGGGGCGGATGCGGTCGACATGGGTACGTCCTCTCGGAGGGCGGCCTGGATTGGTCAGGGGGATGCCGACGCCACGGTGGCGGTCGGACGGATCGATCGAAATTGTTCGCTCTGCACGATCACGAGCAGCGCGTCGGACCAGCGGCCGCCGGTGGCCATGGTCTTGGTGACGGCGTCGATGAGCCCACGGTCGGAGGGGAGCGCGGCCCGGCCGAGCGCGTAGCCAGTGAGTTTACGGGCCAGCGACCGCAGGAGGTCGTCGCGGCGCGGGCCGGAAATGTAGGCCCGCAGGCCGCCGGCATCGTCGTCGAGCACGGTGCCGTCGCGGAGCATGGCCCGGGTTTCGCCAGGCTTCAGGTCGCCGGCCGGCCGCAGACGCCCGAGGGCGTCGAACCGCTCGAGGGAGATGCCGTAGGGATCGATGCGGCTGTGGCAGCCCGAGCAGCGTGCATCCTTGGTGTGAAACTCGGTGATCTCGCGCACCGAGAGCCCGGTGGGCGGCGTCTCAGGGAGCGGTGGCACGTCGGCCGGCGGATTGGGCAGCCGCTCCCCGAGCATCCCGGCCACCCAGGCCCCGCGCTTGATGGGGCTCGTGCGGGCGGCCGCCGACTGTTTCGCGAGCACGGCGCCCAGACCCAAGAGCCCACCGCGGCCGTGGGCGGAAACCTTTTCCACGCGGCGCCACTGCGGGCCCGCCACGCCGGGGATCCCGTAGTGCGTGGCAAGGACGTCGTTGACCACCACCGCGTCGCCGGCGATCAGGTCGATCACCGGCCGGTCGTTCACGAGCAGGTCCTCGAAGAACCGCACCGGCTCCTCGGCCAGCGCGTCGCGGACGGCGGGCGTGAACTCGGGGAAGTCTTTCAGACTGCGGCCGTGGTTGGCCACGAAGTCGCGCACGCCGAGCCACCGGGCGCCGAACTCCTCGGCCATCCCGCGCGTGCGGGGATCTTTGAGCATCCGGCGGAGCTGCTCCTCCATCACGGCGGGCTCGCCGAGCCGCGGGGCCGCCGCCATGAGTGCGTCATCCGGAATCGAATCCCAGACGAGAAAGCTCAGCCGCGTCGCCAATTCCACGCCCGTCACCAGCTGCCAGCGCGGCCCGCGGGACGGCTCCTCGACGCGGTAGAGAAACCATGGCGAAGAGAGCACGCGGGCAATCGCCGCCCGGAAGGCAGGATCGTGCTCCGTGCCCTCGGCACGGTCGGCCTTGTAGCCGGCGAGTATCGCCTCGCGTTCCTCGGCCGCGAGCGGCCGCCGCCAGGCCCGGGTGGCGAAGGCGACGAGCTGATCCAGGTGCCGCGGCTCGGCCATGGCCTGGGCGGCCCGGAAGGCCCGCTCCTCGCGGTCCACTTGGTCGCCCATCGTCTGGATGTGGAAAAACATCATGCCCTGGTCCGGCTCATAGCGGTAATAGTTCATCATCTCCGCGAACATGCGCCGATGCGCGACCGAGTCTTCGCTGACGAAATGCAACTCGGCCCACAGCCGCTCGAGCTCCTTCCGCCCCGCGTCGTCGAGCAGAAGCCGCCGCAGCGGCTCGTCGATGCGGCGAAACATGAACATGCTCCCCTGAGCGTCGCGCGGGATGATCGGCTCGAAGACGACCGCCGGGGGAAAGAGGGAGCGAAACTCCTGGGCCGGCCGGGCCCGCTCGGCGGCCACCCGCGGATGGGCGAGCTGCGCCACCCGTGGCTCCGGCTCGGCCATCACGAGCGGATCGCCGCTCTTCCACGCGCTGGGCACCGGCGTCTTGCCCGGCTGGTTCACGAGCAACGCCTGCACCGTCGCCGATTCCGGGCTGCCCTCGTCGAGCCGCACGTCGGCGCGCAGAAAGCGCGGCAGCGCGAGCGAGTCGAGGAGCGGCTTCGGCAGGTTCTTCAAGTCGATGACAACGTCAGAGCACGCTTCGGTGACGAGCGCCGTCGGCGGCACGGCCCGCCCCTGGGGATGGATGCCGAAGCGCAGTCCCGAGGCCTCGATGGCCGCCCGCAATTCGGGCTGCTCGGCCAGCACCACGAGAGGCCCGTCGCCTCCTTCCAGCCGCAGCCGATCCCAGATCACGAACGTGCCGGGCTGCGCGGGCGCGACCTGGCGTGCGACCAGCCGAAACACCGGCTCGCGGGCCGGGCCCTCGACCTGTTCACTGGCGACCACGCGAAGCGTGTCCTCCCACCAGGGAAAACCGTTGCCGACCGCGAGCACGTTATGTTTGCCGTAGTTGTTCCAGAACAGCTTGTCTTGCAGGGTCTTGATCACCTGCATAACCGGCTTGGGATCGGTGGTGGCCGCCCGCCACTTCTCGCGCACGAGGCCGATCGAGGCAGGAGGGGGGCCGACGCTCGGCACGGAGGCGGGATCGAGCCCAAGATCGGCCAGCGCCTGGCCCATCTCGGGCGCCGCGACGTGCGCCACCTCGAACGCCACGCCATCGCCCCCGGCAGGGTGGGCATCGGCGACACGGCCCGCGACCACCACCTCGGCGTCGATCGGGCTCGTCCAGGCGATCGCCACGGGGCGGTTATTTCCCGGATGCACGAACAACGACCGCGCGGCCAGTTGCACGTGGGCCTTCACGGGCTCGGCCGCGGAGTTCACGAATACCGAGGGCTCGGGCCCGCGGCTCCACGATTTCACCTCGGCCCGCCCCGAGTTGCTCTCACGCCGCTCGGCGAGGAACTCCGGGCCCTTCGTCGTTTCCAGGAAGCTCCAGCGGGCCCCGTGCTCGTCGTGCCAGGGATTGCCCTTCAAGAGATCGGAAACCAGATCGGCGACGCTCCAGTTGCGCTGCTCGCCGGCGGTCTCGCGGATCGTCCATTCGACGAGCGTGCTGTCGGCGCCGTGATTTCCATTCGGCAGGACGGTGAGCAGGAGCAGTTCGCCACGTCGCACCGCGACGGTCTGCTCGAAGGGAGCCGAGCCGCTATCGTCGACCTTCGACTCCGCGATCACGCGCTTCGCCGCGGCCCAGCCCGAATCGATCTTCTGCTTGCCCGCTTTGAGCGCAGCCTGCCGGCGTCGCCGCTCGGCTTCGGTCTCGGCAACTTTTTTGAGCCACTGCGACCCGCGGGCGACGTCGTCCACCGATGAAGCCGCCGTGGTACTCAAACCCGTCCAGAGCGCGGTCAGGTAGGGCAGGCTCAGGTTTTCCTCGATGGCGACCGCCGCGAGCGAAGCCGGCCCACCGCTGGCGAGCTTCTCGCGATGGCGGAGCGTCGCGGCGAGGTGGCGCTCGAGAGGCGGCTCGCCGGCGGGGCCCGAGAAGCGGGCGTGGAAGCCCCGCAGGGCCTTCTCCGCTTCGGCCGTCCACTCCGGCCGATCGGGCGAGGCGGAGAACCGGAAGCCTGTCGGCAGGAGCACCGCCCGGGCGGCGACATCGCGGGCCGCCTGTAGATAGCGCTCCACGAGCACGGGCGTGACGGGCATCGCCTCACCAACGTTGGCAAAACCCTCGCCGCCGACGGCGTCGGGGGGAAATTCCCGAGCCTGCGTCGGCCGTATGTCCACGCCGGTGAGATCGCGAACAGCGTTGTCGAATTCGACGTTGCTCAGCCGCCGTAGCGTCACCGGTCCCGGGTCGCCGGCGCGAGCGGCTGCCTCGGCGTCGATCGCCGCCGTAAACCACCCCAGCAATTCATCACGTTCGGCCTCGCTCGGCTGCAGTGCCTCCCGCGGCGGCATGTCGCCCGAGCGCAGGCGGTCGGCCACGTGTTCGAGCACAGCAGGCCGGGCGATGATTGATGCAGCCGTGCCCAAGCTCGCGAGATCGAGTTCATTGTCCTTGGGTTGCTGTCCATGGCACTCGCCGCAGGCCCGCACGAGCAGCGGGTGGATCCGTTTGCCGTACGCCCCGGGGAGATCGCCTTCGCTGGCGGCCGAACGTGACAGCACGAGGCACGCCGACACGACAAGCCATCCGGCGACCATGCCACCCGCCCCGCCGCTCTGGTGTCGCGGACTTCCGGCAGTCTTACGGGGGCAAGCCGCGTCGCCATGCGGGGGCGAGTCGTGCTGCAAGCTATTCATGGAACTCTCCCGCCAACATCCGTCACCCAGCGAACCAGACCAGCCGCATGTTCGGAAAAGGCCGCAGCCGAACGGGCGGAATCGCCCGAGGCAAGAACGTAAACCAGTGACCGATGGGCCTCGATCGTCTGCGTGAGCACGTCGGCGGCGACCGCCTCGCGAGTGCGGTGCAGCGATCCCAGCCATAAGGCGAGTTGCGACTGGATTGATCTCCAGGTCGTGATCAGCGGCCGCCGCCCCGACGACTCCATGACGCTCGTGTGAAACTCAAGATCGAGCCGCGTCACTTCTGCGAGTGAGCGGGCAGCAAGCATGGATTCGATATTCGACTCGAGAATCGCACGAAGCGATTCGGTGAATCGAACAGCCGCTTCGGACGCAGCCGCGGACTCCAGGGCGACTCTGATGGCGGAGATGTCTTGGAAATCGGACGGCGTCATCGCCACCACCCGCGAGCGGCCAACCTGGTCGAAGACCACGAGCCCCTCTCGCTCGAGATGGCGCAGAGCCTCCCGGACCGGCGCCCGGCTCACACCGTGGCGGCGGGCCAGCGATGGCTCGCTGAGCTTCGAGCCCGCCGCCAGTTCCCCGCCCGTAATCTCCTGACGGAGACGGGCAGCAACGACGCGAACTCGGGTCGATCGACCTGGCCGCGAGCGAGCAGCAAACTTGGCCTTATGCACGAGGCACCTGCATCTGAAATCACGCGGAAACCCGATCGTAGCAGAAGCTCCAAAATATGTCGACAGTTTCCGCAAAGCATTGATTGGCAATCACTTACGAGTGCGGTACCTGTGTACGCGACACAACCAAAGGATAGCCCGGTCAATGGCACTTCCGCACGCGTTGCCCGACTGCTGAGCGGCTCGTGAGCCGGTTGCTCCCGCCTCCCGAGGCTGCCCCGGCCCGGAAAGCGGTTCCCGGATCGCCCGCCTTCCC
>JBIIYH010000150.1:0-6442 GCA_044346905.1 Pirellulales bacterium | reverse complement strand
CGGGAGTCGGCCTTGAGAATGATCCGCCAGTGGTTCTCCGCGTCGCGAATGCGGTGCACGATCCCGCTGAAGGAAACGATCTCACACGGATTGGCGCCGCCGAAGAATCGGTCGGCCGCGGTCTCGATGGCCGCGGGCAGCGCCGCCGGACCATGGTTGAGGACCGACCGCGGCCAGAAGCCCGGCGAAACATCGGAGTCGAAGGCCACCCCCTCGATTTCCACCTCGTCGCCGACCTCGGCATCGGCGGGCGGCCCGTCGCCTTTCCAGAGCCCGCTCTGGGCCGCGCCCCGGAAGTGGACGTACATCCCGGCGGTGTCATCCTGGACGATCAGTTCCGTGTTGCCGCGAAAGGTGACCACGCCCCGGATCCGCACCTCGGGGCGGTCGGCGAGCGTCTCGGCCGGGAGCGCCCGCACCGCGGCGATCGGGAGCACGTCGGCCGCCGCCCCCGTGGCCGGCAAGGAGAGCCAAAGCAGGCCAACGGCGAGGCCCCTCGCCGCCTGCCGACCGTTCGCGAATCGTTTGCCGCATCGCATCCTTGCGGCCCCTCGGTCGCCGTCGCACGCCCTGCAGGTATACCCGCAGCCGGAAGATGCCTGTTTGGTTGGAAACCATCAACTGTCACAGTATCGCGTTTTCACGAGGGTGGCGGTGCTGGATGCCACGAAAGCGGACCTGGATCGGCCGCGGCCGCAGCCGCTCTGGGCGGCACCTGGAGGATCCTCCAGTGGCACGGGCTGGCGGCCAGAGTACGCTCCATTTGCGGTCGGACCCTCCGGCCGTCGGGCGGTCAACTGATTCCCCACGACGCGGTTCGGCTCCCAGGGCGGTCAAGTCATTCCCGGAGGTTTCGGAGCATGTCCCTCAGCCAGGTCCGAGTGTTCGCAGTTGCGTGGTTCGCCTGCCTCGTCGTCGGTGGCCTCGACCACGCACGCGCCGAGCCCCAGCCCGCCCCGGTCCCGCCCGAGGCAGCCGTACCCAGGGAAAAAATACACGGGCTCCGAGCTGCGTATCACGACTTCGGGAAGCGGCGGCCACCGGGCGTGCCAGGCATCGACTCGATGCAGATCGCCCGCGACTTCGTCGAGCGGACGCCTGCGGATGTCACGACGGCGCTGAATCTACCTCACGCCGATTTTCCGGCCGGGGAAACGGGGACCGTGCCCGCCCAGGGGAAGTCCCTGCGGGATTTCCTCCTGCCGGCCGATGCGGGCCCCGCGAGCCCTGACCTCGACAGGAAGATGAGCTCGCGAAACATTTTCGTGTTCACCGGGTTCATCGAGGTGAAGAAGCCGGGCGTCTACGACCTGCGGGTTCGCTGCGACGACGCCGCCGAGGTGACGATCGGCGACGTGGTCGTCCACAGCGTGGAGTCGGGCGGCATGTACGGCCCCTACCATGAGCCCTACCTGGCCAAGGTCGAGTTCTCCAAACCGGGCCTCTATCCGGTAGAGGTCTTGTTTTGGGATAAAGCGGGCGATGCCGGTCTCGAGATCTACTCCACGCTCGATGAAACAGGCATGGCCCGCGAGTTCGGCCCGGGGAAGGAGCTCCACCTTCTGCCATTCGTGGTCGCCGACCCGTGAATACTCCCGTGCGCCGTCGTGCATGCGTGCCGCTGGCCGCTCCATGCCTCCCTGCGGCAAGCCTGCGTTCCGCATGCATCGCCGCGGCAACGCTCGCGGCGGCCTTGCTGGCGACCGGAAGAGCGTGGGCGAGCGAATCCGCGGGCGATCCCGGGCCGATCCAGATCCGCTATACCCTCCCCGTCGCCGGAAAGGTCGCGCTCGCGATCGACGATCTCCAGGGCCGCCGGATCCGCAACCTGCTGGCGGAGGCCGAGCGGAAGGCTGGAGAAAACGTCGAGGAGTGGGACGGCCGCGATGAGCGGGGACGGCTCGTGCCGCCGGGCGACTACGCCGTCTCCGGGGCGGTGACTCCGCCTCTGGCACTCGAGTATCAGTTCACGCTGTACAACGCCGGCAACCCGACGCCGTGGTGGCGGATCGTGGACAACGGCAACCCGATGCGGGAAAAGGGGGGCTGGCTCGGCGATCATTCGCCTCCCACCGATATCGCGACGATCGACGACCTCGCGTTCATCGCCTCCGACGCCGTCGAGCACGGCAACAGCCTCAACGCGATCGATCTCGACGGGAAACAGGCATGGGCCACCCGCTGGCTGGGGCTCACCGGGGCGCGGTTGGTCGCCAGCGACGGCCGCTGGGTCTATGGTGCCGGCGAGGGCGCCTGGGCGGGCAAGAACTTCAAGCTTTTTGTGATGAGCCCGCGGTCGTTCGAGTTCCGGGAACTGGCCGGTTTCAACTACGACAAGCCTGCCGCGGGCCGGGGGGGCGGCTCGGCAGGTCTGGCTGCGCACGCCAAGCAGGTGGCCGTCTCCTTCGACGGGCCGCTCGAGGACGGCCTGACGAGCGCTTTCGCTGCAGCCGATCTCGACCTCGCCAACACCACGCTCTTCGGCCTCAACGGGACGATTGCCGCGGGCATCCTCCGGGCCGAGGAGCCGAAGCAGCCATGGGCGAATTGGCCGCTGCCGGCGGGCGCAGGAACGGCGGTGCGGATTGCCTGGCGGGAACCGCGGCGGGTGGGAGCGATCCTTGCACCGCATCGGCTGGAGGTCGCGACGCTCAAGGCGGAGGCGGCGTTCCCCGGCGATCTGGCGGACGACGCCCAGTGGGAGCCGCTCGAAGCGGCCGGCGGTTCCGCCGGCGTGAACGTCTGCACCGCACCCGGCGGGCGGATGACCCGGGCGCTGCGGGTGCGGGTGCTCGACGCCGTCGCGCCGCGGAACTGGACGCAGCCGTTCGCGGCCCCGACCGCGAACCCGGCCGACGAGCCGCCACAATTTTTGGCCGGTCTTCAGGTGGTCGAGCCGGCCGTCCGCGGTCTCGCCACCGTCGGGCAGACGCGTGTCAGCAGTGGCGAAACGTTCGCCAGTGGCGCGTGGGAAAACGTCCAGCCCGACGACATCACGGCCGAGCATCCGGCCAGCTACACACTCACCTTGCCCGAGCCCGTGATGGCACGGGCGGTGGTCGTTCGCGACCCGCTCTTCCGCTTGGCAGATGTCGAAATCCGATCGCAGCCTGACGGGCCGTGGGTCCGGGTGGGCAGGCTCGAGCCGGCAATTCCGTGGCGGCGTGCCTATACGACCGTGATCCTCGACCTCCACTACGACCGCCGCGTGGCTGCCGTCCGCCTCGCCGTCACCAAGCCCGTGACGGCCGAGAACGCCGACATCATGAAGCGAACCGCAGGCCGAGGCAACGTCTGCGGCCTCGGCGGTCTCCTGCTCCTGGGGAGGGGCCCGGGCGACCCGCCGATCACGCCCCAACTGGGACAGCGGATCTCGCTCTACGCAATGGAGGACGGGCGGCTGCTCTGGGACATCCCGATCGCTCACCCGGCCGCACTGGAGTTCGACCCTGAGGGGCGGCTGCTTGCCGTCAGCGACGGCCGGGTCGTGAGGGTGCCGCTCGAGGGTCTCGACGGTGCAGATCCCGAGCCGGTGATCACCGAGGGCCTGGGGCGGCCGGCGGGCCTGACCGTCGACGCCCAAGGGCGGATCTACGTGGCCGACGACGCCGCCCACGTGGTGCGGCGGTTCACCCCCGACGGTCGCGCCGACATGGTGATCGGCACGCCGGGGGGCATCGACGTGGGACCATATGACCCCGAGCGAATGTCGCACCCGCGGGGCCTGGCCATCGACTCCCGGGGCCGCCTCTGGGTGGCCGAGCACGAGCCCCGACCCAAGAAGGTGGCGGTGTGGTCGGTCGCCGGGGACGCCCCGAAGCTGGAGTCGTATTATCTGGGGCCGTCGCCCTACGGCGGCGGATTCATGTATCCCGACCCCCGGGATCCCTCCCGGTTCTTTTTTCAGGGGATGGAGTTCGAGGCCGACTGGGCCACCGGCACGAGCCGGATCAAGAACATCTATTGGCGGCCCGGCCGCGGGCAGTGCTTCGCCGGGGCATCGCCCGACCGGCCGATCGTCGTCGCCGGCCGGCTCTATCTTGTGAGCGAGCCGCACATCTTTTACGGCAACTCGTTCTATACGGTCGCCCGCTTCGACGCCGCCCGAGGCATCGCGATCCCGGTGGCCGCGGCCGGCGCGGCCAAGGGCAGCTACAGCATGCAGGGCACGGTGCCGTTTCCGGCGCTCCAGGATCCGGCGATCCTCGCTGCCCTCGGGAATCCCAATCTCGAAGACAAGACCTTCATCTGGTGCGATCTCGACGGCGACGGCCGGGTGCAGGCCGGCGAGATCCAGCTCTCCGCCGACCATCCGCCGGGCCACTGCTGGCATGTGCGGGCCGGCGACGATCTCACGCTGCAGTTTCCGCGGCTGGCGCTCGCGCCGGTGCGGTTCACGCCCGCCGGTGTGCCGGTCTACTCCTTCGCGCACACCAGGCCCAGTCCGCCGATCGGCGGGCCGCCGACGGCTGCATACGGCGACAACTACCACGGCATGGGGCTCACCGGCGACGACCGGATCATCGAACTCAGCGGCGGGGTGAGCGTGCGGCCCCGCACAGAGAAAGCGTCGTGGACCTATCCCGCGCCCTGGCCGGGCACGCAGATGGCCGGCCAGGCGCCGCCGCCACGGGAAGGACTCGTGGTGGGCCAGTATGGCGTGATCGGGAAGGTGGAACTGCCCAGCGTCGGGGAGCTCTTCGCCTTCGTCGCAGACAAAGGCGAGATCTACGTGTTCACGACCGACGGCCTGTTCGTCGCCAGGCTGTTCCGCGACAAGCGTTATGGGAAGGCCTTCAATTTTCCGGAGGCGAAGCCGGGCATGGAAGTGGGCGGCGTGTCGATCAATGGCGAGCATTTCGGCGGCACCCTCACGCAGATGAGTGACGGCCGGATCCTGCTCGTCGTCGGCCACAATCACAACAGCGTCGTGGAGGTGAAAGGCCTCGAGGGCATCCGCCGGTTTCGGGGGCGGGTCGAGCTCACGCCCGCGCAGCATCAGGCCGCCGAGCGGCGGATCGTCGCACAGCGGGTTGACGCGGCCGCCAGGTCGCTGGCGGTGACGCGGGCCGGCGCGGACATGCAGGTGGACGGATCACTCGCCGACTGGTCTGCTGCGACATTCGAGGATCTGCGGGGTACGGGCGACCACGCGGGCCGCGTCGGGCTGGCCTGGGATCCGCAGCGGCTCTGGCTGGCGGTCGAGGTGCGGGGCCGTCCCGATCTTGAAAATGGCGGCGACGAGTGGAGGCTCCTCTTCAAGAGCGGCGACTCGGTCGATCTCCAGATCGGGACCGACCCCTCGGCCGATCCGGCCCGCGTCGATCCGGTGGCTGGTGACGTGCGGCTTTCCCTGAGCCGCCTCGCGGGCAAGCCGATCGCTGTGCTCTACCGCTACCGCGTGCCGGATGCCGCCGGCAGGCAGCCCGTCACGTTCGCCTCACCCGTCGGCGCGGTCGTCATCGATGCAGTCGAGCAGGTTCCTGCGATGATCGGGATTGCGCGGACCAATCGCGGGTACGTCGTCGAGGCGGCGGTCGAATGGAAGGCCCTCCACGCGGAGGCCCCGGTGGCCGGTCGCTCGCTGCGGGGCGATCTTGGGATTCTGTTCGCCGCTGACGGCGGCGGGGCGGTAAGCGAGCGGCTCTACTGGTCGAACCGCGATACCGGCCTGGTCATGGACGTTCCCGGCGAAATCCGCCTCAAGCCGTCCCTGTGGGGAACGCTTGCGTTCGAACCTGAGCCCTGACCGACACCCTTCGGCGAGGATGGCATCGACCGGTTCACCCGCGACGGAAGCATCCTCGGGCGATACCCCAACGTGCGGGTCTTCTACGCGATCCTAGCCCAGCGGCTCGCCGGCTCCGGAGACCTGATGGCCGCCGGTCGGATCGCGGGGCTTGTGCGGATGCCGGCCGCACGCAGCGGCGGCTGGGGTCGGCAGTTCGGGGCCGCGCAGGTTACTTTGTCCAGCGGGGGCGGGCGTGGGCCGTGATGTCGCCGTCGAGCGTTAGCATCCGTTCCCGCAGCCGGGTCACGAGGGCCGGGTGTCCGCTCGCCAGATTGGTCTGCTCGCCGACGTCGTTCTCCAGGTCGAAGAGCAAGAGCCGCGGCCGGGGGCGGGCCGCATCGGGCGGGGCGTCGTGCTCGGGGGGCGGCTGCTTCACGAGCAGCTTCCACCGCCCCAGCCGGATGCCCTCGAGCTCGCCGCCCGCTGAATAGAAGAGAAACTCCTCCCTCGGCGAGGTGTCGGCCTCGCCCCGCCAGAGCCGGCTCATGTCCACTCCGTCGATCGGCTTGTCGCCCGGCAGGCTGCTCTCGGTCAGGGCCGCCAGCGTCGGCAAGATGTCGATCGTGCCGGTCAGTCCGTCGCACACGCTCCCGGCCGGGATGCCCGGCCGGCGGATCAGGCAGGGCACCCGCTGGCCCCCCTCGAAGGTGC
>JBIIYH010000148.1:0-6497 GCA_044346905.1 Pirellulales bacterium | reverse complement strand
CACGACGTCCGGCGAGATGGCATGGGCTCCCCCGAGCCCATGCGTGAGAGGCCGCCCCGAGCCTGCGGTCAGGAGAGCTCGGCCAGGGCGGCGTCGGGGATGCTGAAGTTGGCGGCCACGCTCTGCACGTCGTCGTGGTCGTCGAGCCGCTCCATCAGGTTCAACACCTTGCGGGCCGTCTCGACGTCATCCACGTCCACGGTGTTGGTCGGGATCCTGGCCATCTCGTTCGAGGCCGGCTCCAGTCCCGCCGCCTTGAGCGAGTCGAGCACGCCACTCATCGCCGCCGGGTCGCAGACGATTTCCCACTGGTCGTCGGCCCGCTTGACGTCGTCGGCCCCGGCCTCGAGGGCCAGCTCCATGATCCGGTCCTCGTCGCAGGCCGCCAGCGGCAGCCGGATCACGCCCTTCCGCTCGAAGAGATAAGCCACGCAGCCGGTGCCGCCGAGCTTGCCGCCGCAGATCTCGAAGATCTTGCGGATCTCGGGGGCGGTGCGGTTCTTGTTGTCGGTCAGGATCTCGCACAGCACGGCCACGCCGCCGGCGGCGTAGCCCTCGTAGAGCGACTCCTCGAGGTCGCCCCCCTTGAACTCACCGGTGCCGGTCTTGATGGCCCGCTGGATGTTGTCCTTGGGCATGCTCACGGCCTTGGCCGCGTCGATCGCGTAGCGGAGCCGGAGGTTGGCGTCGGGATCACCTCCGCCGTGCTTCGCGGCCACGATGATCGCCTTGGCGAGCTTGCTCCAAAGCTTCCCTCGCTTGGCGTCGACGACCGCCTTCTTGCGGGCGATGTTCGCCCAGTGGGAATGTCCGGCCATGGTGGGTCCCTCCTAGCGAGGCTTCCGCTTGGTCAGCTGGGCCGAGTGCTTGGCGGGCGGCTTGGGCTTGGCCGGCGAGACCGGTGCTTTTGGATTGGCAGGGGCCGCGGCCTTCGGGGGCGGCTCCGGAGCCGGCGGCGGTGCCGACGGCTTGAGCGAGAGCGGCTTGACGACGAACGGTTTCGGCCCACTCTTCCCCTTGCCGTCGCCCGGCTTCTTGGGCCCCGAGCCCGGTGGCGGGAGCGGTGTCTTGCCGGCCGGCCGGGCCGCCGCCTGCGGCCCCGCGGGGCGAAGCTCCTCCGCCGCCGCCCGGGCCGCATCCGCGGCCTTGATCGCGGCCTTGTCGGTTACCACCGGAGGCACCGGCTCCGGCACCTGCTCCCCCCGCTTCGGGAACCGGTCCTTGGCGGCAGGGTTCACGGCCTGAGTGATCTTGCGGACGGTGTTGCCATGGAGGTTGGTCAGCACATCAACGCCAAACTGATGGAGCAGCGAGCTGAACTCCACGCCCGCCTTTTTGCCGATGAGTCGTTCGAGTCCCGGCACCTTGCCAGAGTCGTATTCGTGCTTCGTAATCAGCCCGCAGAGCCAGAGGCCGGCGAGGGCGCCCTTGTCGAGCGGGATCAGATGGCCGCCCAGGGCGGTCGAGGCCACATAGTGCACCACGAAGGGCGGCACGCCATGCAGCCCCTCGAGCACCTTGAGTCCGTGGGCCAGCGAGTGCTTCTTGGCATGGTCGAGCGAGAAGGTGTAGGTCGACTCGAACACCCCCTGCAGCACCCGTCGCAACGAGAGCGCCGCCCGGGTCGGGTCGGGCAGATCGTGGAGCGTCTCGGCGAGTTCCGCCACCGTCGTCACCCGCACTTCGTTCGGATCGGCATAGGCCTGCTTGAGCCGGGCGAACGCCTTCTCGGCAACGTCCACCGGTGCGTTCTCCAGGCAGCATGCGAGCAGCACCTGGTCGAGCAGATCCCGGGTGGTGTTGGCCGCGAACGGCTTGTATTGGCTTTTGAGCGCCTTGTGCAGCTTGGGAAGCAACTGGCCGCGCGGCGGAATCTTCTCCGGCACCGGCTTTGGCTCGGGGGCAGCGGCCACGGGCTTGGCGTCCTTCGCCGCCGGCTTGGGTGGGCCCGCCTTCGCAGCCGGTTTGTCGCCCTTCGAGCCGCCCTTGGCCGGAGCCGCGGCCTTGGCCGACGGGCCGGCCTTGACCGGCTTGGCCGGGGCAGCGGGGCGAGACTTGGGGGGAGCGGGTCGCTTGCGTGCGGTCATACGTCGTCCTGGGGAGGGGCTTCTTGACTGAGCGGTGAGTCAACGGCTGTCGCAGTGGGCAGGACCTCGCCGAGCACGCGGGCGATCTCGAGCGAGTGCTTCACGCCGGCGTCGACCTCGAACCGCAGCCGGGGCGTGTAGCGGGTCTCGATCCGGTCGGCGATCCGCGACTGCAGAAACCCGGCCGCGTTGGCCAGACCGCGGAGGGCGAGCTGCTCGCGGGAGGCATTGCCCATGACCGAGACGAACACCGTCGCCGACCGCATGTCGGGGGCCATCTCCACGCGGGTGACGGTGACGTCCTTGACCCGCGGGTCGCGCACCTCGGTCAGGATGGCCATGCTGACCACCCCCCGCACCGCCTCGGCCGCCTTGAGGAGTCGTCGCGTGCTCACGAGAGGGTCCGGGCGACTTCCTCGATTCGGTAGCACTCGAGGATGTCACCCTCCTTGAGGTCGTTGAAGCCGGCCAGCTTGATGCCGCACTCGAGGCCGTCCCGCACCTCGCGGGCGTCGTCCTTCTCACGCTTGAGCGAGTCGATGCCGTAGTCGCCGAGCACCTGGCTGTCGCGGATCACCCGCAGCCGGGCGTTGCGGGCAATCACCCCGGCGATCACACGGCAGCCCGCGATCACGCCCAGGCGGCTGATGCTGAAGGTCCGCTGGACCAGGGCTCGGCCCAACTCGGTCTCCCGCTTCTCCGGCGCGAGCATGCCCTCGAGCGCCTTCCGCAGGTCGTCGGTGACCTGGTAGATGATGTCGTAGCGGCGGACCTGCACGCCCCGCTCCTCGGCCTCCGAGCGGGCCCGTTCGTCAGGCACCACGTTGAAGGCGATGATCACGGCATCGGAGGCGTCGGCCAGGGCCACGTCGGCCTCCGTCACGCCGCCTACCATCGCCTGGAGCACGCGGATCTTGACCTCGGGATGCTCGAGCTTCTGCAACTCCTTGAGGATCGCCTCGATCGAGCCGCGGACGTCGGCCCGAAGGATGAGGTTGAGGGTGGGGGCCTTGTCGCCGCCCAGCCGGGAGGCCAGGGTCTCGAGCGTGACGTGCACCGGGGCGCTCGCCAGCGTGCTGTGACGGCGGATGTCGCTCCGCTTGACCGCCACCTCGCGGGCCAGGGCGATGGAGTCGACCACCTGAAATCGCTCGCCGGCCCCCGGGGCCACGTCGAGGCCGGTCACGAACACCGGCAGCGCCGGGCCGGCCTCGGCGATCTTGCGGCGGTTGAGCGTGCCGGTCATCGCCTTGACGTTGCCGCTCGCCTCTCCGCACACGATCGCATCGCCGACCTTGAGCGTGCCCTTCTGCACCATCAGGCAGGCCACCACGCCCCGGCCCTCGTGGATCGAGGCGTCGAGGCAGACGCCCACGGCCGCGCGGTCGGGATTGGCCCGCAGGTCGTGGAGGTCGGCGATCGTCAACAGGGTGTCGAGCAGGGATTCGACGCCCGCGCCCGTCAGGGCGCTCGTCTTCACCACCTCCGTCTCGCCGCCCCACTCGCTCGGCAGGAGCTCGTTGGCCGCCAGCTGCTGGTAGATGCGGTCGATGTCGGCGCCGGGCAGGTCGATCTTGTTGATGCAGACCACGATCGGCACGCCGGCCGCCTTGGCGTGGCTGATCGCTTCCTCCGTCTGCGGCATCAGGCCGTCATCGGCCGCGATCACGATCACCGCACAGTCGGTGACGTTGGCCCCGCGGGCCCGCATCTGCGTGAAGGCCTCGTGGCCCGGCGTGTCGACGAACGTGATCGGCGTGCCGTTGCGATCGACAGTGTAGGCCCGGATGTGCTGGGTGATGCCGCCGCTCTCGCGGGCGGCCACGTCGATGCCCAGGATCTTGTCGAGCAGCGACGTCTTGCCGTGGTCGACGTGGCCGAGGAAGGTGACCACCGGCCCACGGGGCTGACGGAGCTCGGGATCCTCGTCCACGGCGTCGAACCCGGCGAGCAGTTCCTTCTCCAGGTCCTCGGCCGTCTTGATGTCGAGCTGCACGCCCATCTCGGAGGCGAGCAGTTCGACCGTGTCGCGGTCGAGCATCGAACTCATGCTGGGCATCGAGTCCATGCCGAAGGACAGCAGCTTCTTCAGCACCTCGCTCGCGGCCAGACCGATCGCCTCGGAGAACGCCCGCACGGTGCAGGGAACCTGGATCGAGGCGTTGGTCTTGCGGGGCGCGGCCGTGGACACGCCCGACCCTCTGCGCGGCCGGCTCGCCCGCCGCCGCCGCAGCGCCCCGTCGTCGTCGTCGAGCCCGCCCCCCTTGTCGGACAACCGCTTGCGATGCAGTTGGCGGAGATCGCGGCCGCCGAGCAGGTCGTCGCCGCCCGCGCCGGTCTTGGAGGGCGTGCGCCGCGGCCGCATGCCGGGCTGGAGCGGGGGCAGGGGGGCCGGAGCGGGGCTGCCGGCACCGCCCAGAAGGCCGCCCGTGCGGGCCCGCGCCGCCTCACCGGCCTGCCGCTGCTCGGCCTTCCGCATGTGGTCGGCCAGCGGCTTGGCACCGCCGGCTTTGGCACTACGGATCGCGTCGAGCGGCAGTTTCACATCGGGCTTCTGGGCCACCGGCTCCTGCGAGGTCCGGGAAGGCGGCGGGGCCGCACGACCGGCCGCGGGGAGCGGCGCGAGCTTGAAGGCCGGCCTGGGCATCGGCTTGGCGCCGCCGGGCCTCGGCCCCGGCCGCAAGCGAGGTTCCGCGGGCTTGTCGGCCGCGGGGGCGGGGGGAGCCACCTCCGGCGGCTTGCCTTTGCCGGACACGCCGGCCGGGGCGATGTAGTCTTCCCGCTTGACGGGTGCGGGCGTGGCCGGGCGAACCGGGGTGCCGGGCCGGACCGGCGCAGCGGGCCGGACCGGCGCGGTGGGCTTCTCAGCAGCCTTGGCCTTGCCGGCCATGAACTCCTTGAGTTTCGCCACCTCGTCGTCGGTGAGACTGGCGAGCGCCGAGCCCTTGTCCTGGATGCCGGCGCGGGTGCACAGGTCGACGAGCTCCTTGCTGTCGAGCTTCAAATCCTTCGCCAGCGTGTAGATCCGAACAGCCACTCGTGCCTCTTTCTGCCGGCTGCTGCCGGCCGCTCCCGCTCGTCTCTTCTGCCTCTGCTACCGACCCCTGCAGGCCATGTGCTCCGGCCATCACGGCGACTCACCGGCAGCCTCGGCCGCACCCTCGGGTGTGGCCGGCTCGCCCTCCGCCGCCAGGCCGTGACCGCCGGCCAGGGCGGCCTCCGCCGCCTCGGCCTCCGCGGTCGCCTTGGCAATCCGCTCCTGCTCCCGCTGCTTCCGCCGCTCGTCGGCCGCGGCCTCTTCGGCCATCGCCGCTCGGCCTTCTGCTTCCGCAACTATTTGATCGACCGCTTCGGCGGACAAGCCGCCCATTTCCATCAGGTCTTCCGGCTCGATCACGGAGAGGTCGTCATAGGAGAGGAAGCCCTCGCCCACCAGCCGTTCCGCCAGCGAGTCGTCGAGCCCCTCGATCGAGGCGAAGCCCGCGGTGGCCCGCTCGATCTGCTGGTCGAGCTCCTCCTGGGTCATGATCTCGATGTCCCAGCCGCAGAGCTTGCTGGCCAAGCGGACATTCTGGCCGCGGCGGCCGATCGCCAGCGACAGCTGGTCCTCGCGAACGAGCACGATGCCGCGGCCGAGCATCTGGCAGAGGATCACCTCGTCGACCTCGGCCGGCTGCAGGGCGTTGGGCACGAGCACCTGCAGGTCGTCGCTCCAGCGGACGATGTCGATCCGCTCGCCGCCGAGCTCCTCGACGATGTTCTTGATCCGGTTGCCGCGGACGCCAACGCAAGCGCCCACACAGTCGATCCGGTTGTCGGAACTGATGACGGCCACCTTGCTGCGGTAGCCGGGCTCCCGGGCAATCGCCCGGATCTCAATCACGCCATCGGCGATCTCGGGAATCTCCTGCTCGAACAGCCGCTGGACGAGCTGGGGGCGGATCCGGGAGAGGATGATCTTGACCCGGCTGCCGACCTTGCGGACCTCGAAGATCGTGGCCCGGATCCGCTCGTTGGGATGGTAGCTCTCGCCCGGGATCTGCTCGCTGCGAGGCAGGATCGCTTCGTTGGCCCCCAGGGTCACCGTCGCCGTCGCCCCCTCGAAGCGGGTCACGACACCGGAGACCATGTGGCCCACCTGCTCCTCGAACTCGTCGTGGATGGCGTCCCGCTCGGCCTCGCGGATCTTTTGAATGATCACCTGCTTGGCGGTCTGGGCGCCGATCCGGCCAGCCAGTTCGGCCGACTCGATCGGTTGGCCGTCGTGGGTGCCGGAGATCGTGCCGTCGTTGCGGTCGATCGCGATCACGATCGCCGCCGTCTCGCCGTACTGCCGAGCCAGGGCAGTGACCAGCGCCGCTTCGATGGCCTGGAACACGATCTCCTTGTCGATATTTTTGTCGCGATGAA
>JBIIYH010000147.1:0-6523 GCA_044346905.1 Pirellulales bacterium | reverse complement strand
CAGCAGACCGGCTCGCAGCAGACCGGCTCGCAGCAGACCGGCTCGCAGCAGACCGGCTCGCAGCAGACCGGCTCGTAGCAGACCGGCTCGCAGGCGTGCCGGCGGTGCCGGCGGCCGGCCTCGGCCTCGTTCGACATCGCAAACGTGACAGCGCAGGTCGTCAAACCCATCAACCACACGAAAAACTTCCGATTCATGGTCAAGACCCTCGAAGGTGCCCGGGCATCCACACCGCAGCACCTCCGCGGGGCTGCCATCCCGGGAGCGGGCAAACGATAGCGAGGGCCGGGATTCCGCGGTGACGAGGCACCTCCGAGCCGACGATTCGGGGCCAGCAAGGCTACCGGACACTTCGCCGGAGTCGCCGAAGCTCGGCGCCCCCCGGAAAGCTTCAGCGGAGAGCCGGGAGCGGTGAGGCAGGCGTCGCTCGGGCGTCAATCCATGTCGCCATGCACGGTGAGCACCAGCCGGCGGGGGCCGCCGTGGTCGCGGTGCTCGCAAAGATAAATGCCCTGCCAGGTGCCGAGGCAGAGCCGGCCCGCCGCGATCGGCACGCTCACGGCCGCGCCCAGCATGGCCGACTTCACGTGGGCCGGCATGTCGTCGGGGCCCTCGACCGTGTGGGCGTAGGGAAAATCCTCACGGGCGATCGCGCTCAAGGCCAGTTCCAGGTCGCGGGGCACATCGGGATCAGCGTTTTCGTTGAGGCACAGGCTGGCGGACGTGTGCTGCAGAAACACGTGCAGGATCCCCACGCGGATCCGCTCCAACTCGGGCAGGGCGGCCTCGATCTCCGACGTGATCAGATGAAAGCCTCGCCGCCGCGGGGCCAGCCGCAGTTGGTGCTGGATCCAGGCCATCCGATGCTCCTTCAGCCGTTGAACACCGCAGGCAGCATCCGGGCGAGCGGCCAGAGGCCCCGGCCGCCCTGCGCGATGCCCGCGTAAACATCGATGAGGCCCCGCGCCAGCGTCGCCCCATGCCGGTGCCAGGGAAACCAGGCCGGCAGCAGCCGCGGCGCGAGCGGGGCCCGCAGGATCGTGTTGTGCACCAGTGGCAACAGCAGGGGATCGTGCACGAAGCCGATCCCGCTCCGCGGCGCCGCCAGCGTGGCCCCGGGATAGCCCCCCCAAGGAACGCTCGCGAACGAGTAGGCGAGCGCCGACCAGGTGTTGACCGCCACCACGCCGAACGGGAGATGTTCGACGAGCAACTCGGCCCTGGCCCGGTCGCGGGCCGCGAGCGAGTCGGGCATGGTGACGCTCGCCGCGAGCGATCCCGGCAACCGGGCCACGAGCGCCTGTGCGCCCGTGCAAAAGCCCTCGATCGAGTCGGCCGCGACAGGCACCTCCGCCGCGACCGGCAGGAACCACTCTCGCTCGATGAACTGCGAGTCGCCATCGGCATCGATGCCCGTCCGAAACACCCAGGGGAGCGTGCCGTCGGCCGGTGCCTCCCGGCCCGCGAGCGACGCCCAGGCGGCTGCGGCGCCCGGATACCACGCGGCCCGCGACGGCGCCGCGGCGAGCCGCTGCTGTACGAGACCAAGAAATGCCTCCCGCTGGCCCCACGACCGGGCGGTGACCAAGAGCTTGGTGGCGATGCAGTTGAAGGACGTGTTGTTGAGGATCGAGGCGGCCACCATCTCGGCTTGGCGGGCGAGCGCCCGCGGCGAATACCGGCCGGGCACGATGAACCACGGGGTGACGTTGCCCAGCTCGCAGGTGATCGACTGGGCGAGCCGGGGCGGTCCGTGCCGATCGCGGCCGCCCCAGACGATCGCGTCGAAGGCACTGGCGCCGCCCGTGAGATGCACGTGACCGAGCTGCGGTGCGGCGACCGCCGCCTCCACGACCTCGGGCCCGCCGACGTGAATCGCCAGCAACCCCGCCGTCATCAGCGGCTCGAGCGCGGCGGCGAGCACCGGCGCGAGCGGCGCATGGAGCGGATGGAGCTTGAGCAGCACGGCCCGACCGTGCTCGAAGATCTGGCTGATGCAATCTCCCGGAGCCAGCCCCGTGACGTTGCCGGCGCCGAGCACGAGGGCCACGTCCCCGGTCCGCGGCCGGCGGGCCACCTCCTCCCGCCACGACCGCAGGAAGGCCTCGACACCGCCGGGATCCACGCAGCGGACGGTCGCGCGGTGGCCGGGGAAGATCGCCGCGTCGTGGAGCGATCCACTCGGGCCGTGGGCGGGAATCGCCTCGACCTCGATCCGGGCGGCGTCACTTCCCCGATGGGCGAGCCGAGGCGGTCGCGGCAGGCCAGGCAGGCCAGTGCGGCCGATGTCGGCGAGCGAGCCCGCGGTGACGAGCAACAGCCGCAACGTGACGAGCGGGCCGGTCGCCGTCTCCTCGGCACGGACGGCGGGGTTGGCCGCTGGGCCGGCAGCCTGCTTGATGGCCAGCGCGGCCGCGATCCACGCATCGGCGACCGCGGCCGTGGTCCGAGCCGTTTCGAGCGCCAGCCGACTCCTCGCCGCGGCCGGCTGCCCGGCCCAGGCGGCCGCCCCACTGGCAAGGCGGCCGATGTCGGCTGTGAGATCGATCATGGCGGGTCCACGAGACTGTCTTTCCGGAGCACTATACGCATTCCCGACCGTCCGACTCAGCGGTCGCCGGCCGCAGGCTCCTCGAACGGGCCCGCCAGCACGGCCTCGGGCTGGTCGCGGCGACCCCGCTCGTCGATCACCATCTTTGCCTGAGCGACGAGCTCGACGGGAATCCGCCAGGCCTGGCGGTCAATGCCGGGTGCGACGAGGTTGACCGTCAGCCGCGGCGGAATCTCGCGGGCCGTCTCGCCGATCGGCACGGTGGCCGGATCGCGGCCCGCGAGCAGATCGCCCGCCAGCCGACCCGCGAGCAGCCCCACCTCGCGGAAGTCGAAGCCCACGTCGAAGAGCGTGCCGCGATCCGGTTTGCCGGGCACCACCGTGAACACCGGCACCCCGGCCTTCGCTGCCACGTTCACCACCGAATCGCAGACGCTGGCCACGGTCGTGTCGCCCGGAATGAAGATCACCTCCGCCCCACGGGCGATCGTCGCCTGCACCGCCTCGACCACGCCCGAGGAGTTCTCGACAGCCGCCTCCAGAAGCTCGATCCCGCGGGAACGGCAGGACGCCCGGGCCAGCTCCATGAACCGCCGCGAGTTGCTCTCGGAGGGATTGTGGGCCACGCCGACTCTGGCCACGCGAGGATTGATCCGCTGCAGGATCCCGAAGGTCGCATCCACCGGGGCGAGGCTGCCGTAGCCGACCAGGTGCCGCGGGTGCACGAGCGGATCGGCCCGGTCGAGGCCGATGCCCGTGGAGAAGGGGTCGGCGACGGCCGCGAACACGTGCATCACCCGCCCCCGCTCGTTGGCCGTGGCCACGGCCTGGAGCGACGGCGTGCTCGAGGTGAGCACCATGTCGAAGCCGCCGCCCGTGATCTCGCGGGCGATCGCATTGGCCTGGGCCATGTCGCCCTCGGCGTTGAACTGCCGGATCGTGACCGTGTCGCCGTCCCGCCAGCCCTTCTCGGCCAGGCCCTCGATCATCCCGGTGACCGCGTCGTCGAGCACGGCGGTGCTCACCTGCTTGAGCACGGCCACGGCCGGCCGGCTGCGGCGGGTGCCCGCCTGATCGGTGGCGAGCAAGAGCGCCGACGCGCCGGCCAGGAGCGCCACCGTGGGCAGCGACCGGCGGAGAAACGAGGCGAGCGGTGAGGATGTCATGGCTTCAGCGATACGTGGCGGCGAGGGTGCGGGCGGCGGCATCGTCGAGCTGGTCGGCCCGCCGCAGGCGGTCGAAGCGGTCGGCGATCGCCTCGGCGGTGAGCCGGCGCTTGGCCGGGCCGGCGACGTCGAGGGCGATCCGGCCACGGTGGATGAGCACGAGCCGGTCGCCGAGCGAGGCTGCCTGGGCGAGCGAGTGGGTGACCATCAGCGCCGTCAGCCCGCCGGAGCGAATGATCTCCGCCGTGGCCTGCACCACGCGGTCGGCGGCGGCGGGGTCGAGGGCTGCCGTGTGCTCGTCGAGCAGGAGCAGCTCGGGGCGGCGCCAGCTGGCCATCACGAGCGTGACGATCTGCCGCTGGCCGCCCGAGAGCGAGCCGATCGGCTGGTCGAGCCGCCCCTCGAGGCCGGGCACGATCCGGCCGAGCCGCTCGGCCGCCTCCGCTCGCAGGGCCCGCGTGGTCGCCCAGTCGAGGCCGGCCGACAGGCCGCGGCGGGCGGCCACGGCGATGTTCTCGAGCACGCTCAGGCTGCCGGCGGTGCCGGCCCGCGGATCCTGGAACACGCGGCCCACGAGCGCCGCCCGGCGATGCTCGCTCCAGCGGGTGATGTCGCGGCCGGAGAGCTCGATCCGGCCCGCATCGAGTGCGACCGTGCCCGCGATCGCGCCCAAGAGCGTGCTCTTGCCCGAACCGTTGGTGCCCACCACCACCACGAACTGCCCCGCGGGGATCGCGAGCGTGACGCCGTCCACCGCGCGGACGACCGGCCCACCGGGCGACGTGAAGGCGACGGTGGCGGCGGTGAGTGAAAGCATGTCGAGTGTTGGGTCGGTCATGACCGCACCGCCGGCGCGGTGCGAATGCGGGCCAAGAGCCGCGGCCCGACGAGCGCCGCGAGCACTACCAGGGCGGTGGCGGCCTTGAGCCAGTCGGGGTGGAGCCCGGCACGAAGCGCGGTGGCCACGAGCAGGCGGAAGGCCACGCTCCCGGCGGCGGCCGCCACCAGCGCCCCGCCCAGCCGGGCCGGACCCACGAGCGCGCCGCCGAGAAACACGCTTGCCATGCCCCAGACCACCATTCCGATCCCCATCTGTACGTCGGCGAACCGTTGATACTGTGCCACGAGGCCGCCCGCGAGCGCCGTCAGCGAGTTGGCCAGGGCCAGGCCCGCGACCGTGAGCCCGCCCGTGTCGCGGCCGAGCGCCCGGGCCATCGACCGCGTGTCTCCGCCGGCCCGCATCGCCGTGCCCAGGCTGGTCCGGAAAAACCAATACAGCCCGCCGCAGGCCACCGCCACGGCGGCAAGCGCGAACAGCATCCGGGCCGCCTCGTCGGCCACGGCCGAGTCACAGCCGGTGACGGTGGCGACGGCGGAGCCGAGCGCCGCGGCGGCCCGATCGAAGAGCGTGGTCAGGCCTGTCAGCGGCACGTTGCTGCGGCCGAGCACGACGAGGTTCACGCTCGCCAGCGCCGTCGTCACCAGGATGCCCGAGAGCAGCGGCTCGACGCCGAGCACCGCATGGAGAACGCCGGTCGTGGTGCCGGCGATCGCCCCGGCCGCCATCCCGCCGACCGTGGCCACCGCCGGATCGAAGCCGGCCGAAAGCAGCACGGCCGTCACCACCGCCCCGAGCGTGAACGACCCGTCGGTGGTGATGTCGGGAAACGAAAACAGCTTGTAGCTCACGTAGACCCCGAGCGCCACGAACGCGAGCGCCAGGCCGAAGGTCCAGGTGGAGAGCAACGTGATCATGCCTCGCCTCCCGCGAGCGAGAGCGGCGCGAACCAGCAGCGGCCTCGGACGAGCTCGCTCATGCCGCTGCCGAGCACCGGGCGGTCGTCAGCCATGAGATGCACCACGGCCACGGGCTCGGAGGCCGCGAGATCGGCCACCACCGCGGCCAGGTCGCCGGCGGTCCGCTTGAGCGGCCGGTGCGGAAACACGACCGCATGGAGGTGGCCGAGGGCGGCGCCCCGCCCGAGCGGCGCGACAAACTCGCCAAGCGGACCGCCGCCCTCGCCCTGCGGGACACGGCTGGCCCGGGTCACGACGCCCACCACGATGCTCGTTCGCCCCGCGTGCACGGGCTCCCGGGAGAAGCAGAGCCAGCGTGCGGCCGCGGCACTCGTGCCGGCGAGCGGATGATCGGCGGGCGTCGCCTCGGCAAGCGGTCGGATCAGCTCGGCCGCCACGAGGCCGTGCACCTCGCCAGCGAACACGACCGCGAGCGCGTCGGCCGACGTCTGATCGAGCAGAGCCGTCGCAAGCTCGGCCACGCCGACGGCAGGCGCGTCACCGACCGCCTCGAAGCCCGCGCGGCCCCCCGGCAGCCCTTCCCAGACGAGCCCGGTGACGACGTCGATCTCCGGCACCAGCCCGCCCGAGCCGATCAGGTAGTCCACTGCGGCGAAGGCCCGCGGCGGCCGGTGGAAGACCACACCGCAGGCGGCGAGCAGTTCGCCCGAAGTCTCGGCCGGCGCCGCCTCTTCGGCGACGCCGCCGAGCCCGATCGCAAACCGGTGCGGCGGGAGCAGGAGCCGCTCGGCCCGGGCGATGCCACCGGAGACCGCCGCGGCCGAGCCGACGAGCCGCGCCCGGAGCGGGCCGGCAGGGGGCGGCTCGAAGCCCACCAGCCGCACGCCCACCGCATCGATGTCGCGAGCGGTCGCCGCGGCAGGGGCCGGGCCTTGGGGGCCGCCGCCGCCGGGCCGCATCAGGATCCGGTCGAGCCGCGTCAGCTCCAGCACCTTCTGCACCGGGCCGCTCGCGGTGCACACCAGGCACTCGCCGCCGGCCGCCCTCG
>JBIIYH010000023.1:0-19985 GCA_044346905.1 Pirellulales bacterium | reverse complement strand
CGCCCCGCAAGCCCGGCATGAACACCAGCCCGCTGGCCTGGTATTCGACGAGCCCCTTGAGCAGCCGGCAGTCTTCCTCGGTCAGCTGGCCCGCCGCCACCCCCACGTCGCCCAGGAACACGACGTCATACTGCGACAGCTCGTCGAGCCCGGCCGGAAACCGGTCGATGTAGTCCTTGTTGCCCCCGCCCCGTTTGCTCAAACCCGGCTGAAAGAGCAGGCAGGAGACGTCCACGCCGGGGTCGCGGGAGAGCGCGTTTCTCAGATACCGGTATTCCCACCGGGGCACGCTGTCCACGACGAGCACCTTGAGCTGCTCGCGGCGGATCGCGATCGGCGCGGTGCGGGCGTTGTTGTCGGGCAGCAGCTCACCCGGCTGCTCCGGGAGCGTGAGGGTGAGCGTGGAGTCGCCTTCGGCCGGCGGCGTCCAGTAGATCCAGTCGGTGACGGTGGCCATCGGCGGCAGGCGGACATCCTTGCGGAGCGTCTCGCCCGAGCCGGTGGCCAGCGTGACGGGCACGACCCGCTCGGTGGGCAGCGACGACTGGATCGTGAACGGGATCCGGACCGGCTTGCCGGCCACGCCCATCGTCGGGCAGTCGAGGCTCACGACCTCGATGTCGGGAAGCTTCGTCTGGCTGCCGGCCGGCACGGCGAACACCGGCACCTGCATCAGCCGCATCCGCCGAGCCGCCTCCAGCGGGGCCGCTCCCTCGTTCCAGTCGCCGTCGCTGGCGAGCACGACGGCCCGCAGGCCGGCGAACCGCTCGGCCACGCCGGCCAAGGGCGTCGCCAGATCGGTGCCCGATGAGTCCGGCGCCGGTGAGAACGGCTCGACCACGACCCGATACCGCTCCTCGAGCGGCCGCCAGAAGTCACTCGTCGTGAGCTCCGCCACGGCCTCCCGCCGCGACCGCGGGCCAGCCGGGGCCGCTGCGGCCACCACCACGTCGCGGGTGTCCATGCTCCGCGAGCCGTCGACGAGCACCGCCACCACCGGCTTCTCGTCGGGCCGAAACTCCTCGACCCACTCGGGCTGATTGAGAAGCGTCGCCACCAGGCCGGCGATCGCCACCCGCAACAGCTCGACCAGACCCGTGCCAGACGCATAGCCGCTCCGCCGCCAGGTGAGAAAAGCGACCACGACCGTGGCCGCCACCAGCGCCGTGGAGATCAGGATCGTCCAGGGAGTGGTGAAGAATCGCAGGCCCTCGAAGCCGGTCGCGGCGATCATGCGGCTGCCTCCAAGGCTGAGGGAGCCGTCGCCGGCCGGCGCCGGGGCAGGCTCAGGAGTCCCTCGGCCACGAGGGCCAGGAGCATCGCGATCAGGAAGGCCCGCCAAATCTCCTGGACGAGGCTGTCGGTGCGGCCGGCGGTGCCCGTGATCCGGTTGAACGAGAGGCCGCGAAACAGGCTGTCGATCCGCTCGGCGGCGACGATGCCCGCCGTATCCTCCGCCGCGGGGCGATTGACCGCGACGAGTCGGCCGGCCGCCGCAAACACCCCGGCTTGCCGGCCGGCCTCGGTGGACACCGCGTCCGCCGCCCCGGCCAGCCGCTCCCACCGCGGTCCGGCCGTGGCTCCGCCCGATTCCGCCAGGAGTGAGGCGGCCGTCGGGCCCGCATCGATCTGCCGGGCTCCAGCCAAGGGCTCGAGACCCCGTTCGATCAGCCGTTGCAGGACCGCGTACAGGACGACGCCCTCGCTCGCCAGCGACGAATCACGCGATCGAGGCAGCGTGGCACAGAAATAGATGCCGCGACCATCGGCCACCCGCGCCACGAGCGGCAGGCTGTCGGCCAGCGCCGCCAGCGGCACGATCTCCCCGGCCAGGCCGCACGACCGCCGCACCTCCAGCTCGCCCACCGAGAGGGCGCCGCCGGCGAGCGTGTTGGAGAGGATGTCTTCGTCGCTCCGCCACTGCTCCGGCTTCAACGGCTGGGGGTGGGCCGTCCAGTCGCCCCACGACACGCCGGCGAACGAGGCCGCGTCGGCCGCCTCGGGAGGGAAGAAGACCACCTGGCCGCCGCGGGCCACGAACTCCTCGACGAGTTTCGCCTCGCTGCCCTCGGGCAGCGCCCCCTGCCAGATCAGGGCTGCAGTCTCGGCCCAGGGAGCGGTCGCCAGACCGGCGCGGGGCACCTGCTCGGCCCGGGCCTTGAGGTCCTTGCTCGGCGGAATCGAGGCCGCGAGCTCCAGCACCCGACCGGCCGCGGCCTCCTCGGCCACCACCAGGGCCAGCCGGGGAGGAGGCTCGTCGAACACGAAATAAAACTCGTTGTCGGCCTCGCAGGTGTCGGCGGGGATCGAGACCCGCCCCCAGCCGCTGGCCGACTCGCCCCGCCCCAGGGGCAGGGCATGATCCGCGAGCACCGCCTCACCCCCGGCAAGCTCGACGTCGACCGTGGTCGAGACCCCGTCGATCTCGAACTTCACCGGCACCGTCGCTGGCTCCCCTTCCTGCTGGCGTGTCAGCGACACGCTCACGAGCAGCTCCCGCTCCTCGCCGCGGCGCTCGAGCCGGGCCTCGCTGACCCGCACCGCCAGGTTGCCTGCCGGGGCCTGGTCGTAAGCGAGCAGCTGGAAGCGGACCTGCTGCGGCAGCTTGGCGAACGCGTCCCGCAGCCCGGCCCAGCCCCCCTCGTCGATCGCCCAGTCGTTGGCCCGGCCGTCGGAGCAGATCCAGATCTCGGCCGTGCCGGCGGCGTTCTCGCGGATGTGGTCATAGGCGGCTCGGAGCATGCCGGGGATGTCGGCGGCGGCGGCCACCGGCCCGGCGGCCGGCAGGTCGGTGAGCACGGCCGGCGGGGTCTCGACGAGTTTGTCGCCCTCGACGAGCAGGCACCGCTGGGGCGCGAGCGTGGCGAGAGACTCGGCCAGCTGCTGCCGGCCGGTGGCGAGCTTGGTGCCGGGGGCGGAAGGATCGCGGGCCTGCATCGACGGGCTGCGGTCGAGCACCACGACGGCCGTGTCGGGCCGAGCCCCGCCGGCCAAGGCCAGCCAGCCCCGGGACAGCGGCCGGCCGATCGCCAGGATCACCGCCGCCACGGCCAGCATCCGCAGGAGCATGATCAGCCAGTTCCGCAGTTTCGAGTAGCCGCTCGAGAGCGCCTTGGCTGCCAGCAAAAACTGCATCGCGGCCCACTGCACCGTCTGGAACCGCCGCTGGTTGATCAAATGGATGATGATCGGCAGGGCCACCAGGGGGAGCGCGGCGAGGATCCAGGGCTGGAGAAATGTCATCGCAAGCCCCTCGCCGCCGCCCGGCCCACGAGAAACCTGGCCAGCACCTGCTCGTAGGGCTCGTCGGTCAGCACGCGGTGGTAGTCGATGCCATTCTCGAGCACGATCCGCCGCAGCTCGTCCAGATAGGTCGTGAGCGCGGTCTGGTAACGGTCGGCGATCTCCACGGGATCGGCGAAGATTGCCCCGCCCCCCTCGAGATCGAGGAACCGCGTCGGTCGCTGGAACGTGAAGGCCAGCTCCTGCGGGTCGAGCAGATGGAAGGCCGCGATGTCGTGCCGCCGAAACCGAAGGTGCCCGAAGGCCCCGGCCAGCACGGTCGGATCGACGAACAAATCGGAGACGATCACCACCAGCGCCCGCTGCCGGATCGTCTCGGCCAGCTCGTGGAGCACCTGCGCCAGGCCGGTCGTGCCCTGCGGCTGGGCCTCTTCGATCACGTCGAACGCCAGCCGCAGGTGGGCCGGGCTCCGCCGCGGCGGCAGCGTGCGGACGATCCCCTCGGCGGCACAGGAGATGCCGACGGCGTCACCCTGCTGGCTGGCCAGATACCCCAGCGCCCCGCAGATCCGCCGGGCATAGTCGATCTTGGCCAGCGGCTGGACGCCGACCGCCGGGGCCGGCGACCGGAAGGCCATCGACCCGCTGGTGTCGAGCACGAGCACGAGCCGGAGGTTGGTGTCGGCCTCGTACTCCTTGACGTAAAACCGGTCGGACCGGCCGAAGGCCCGCCAGTCGAGCCGCCGGAGATCGTCGCCGGGCACGTACTTGCGGTATTCGGCGAACTCGACGCTCGAGCCGCGATGGGGGCTCGAGTGCCGGCCCGAGACGTTCCCCACCATCGGCCGCCGCGAGAGCAGCGGCACGCCGGAGAGCCGCGCGAGCACGGCCGGTTCGAGAAAACTGCGAGGCTGGCGATCGGAGAGCATGGCAGCCTCACCCGGCCTGCTCGGCGATCGTCTCCTGCACCAACCGCGCGACGATCTGCTTGGCGTCGATGCCCTCCGCCTGCGCCGCAAACGTGGTGATCAAACGGTGGGTGAGCACCGGCGCCGCCACCGCCTCGACGTCCTCGAGCCTGGCCATGTAGCTGCCGGAAAGCGCCGCCCGCGACTTGGCGCCGAGCACGAGATACTGGACGGCCCGGGGGCCGGCGCCCCAGGAGATGAGGGGCTTGAGCCAGGCCGGGGCCGTCTCCCCGCGGGGCCTGGTCTTGCGGACCAGCCGGGCGGCGAACTGGTAGATGTGGTCGGGCACCGGCACGCGACGGACGAGCTCCTGATAGGCGATGATCTCCGGACCGGTGAGCACATGCTCGAGCGCCGGCGGCGCGCCCCCCGTGGTCGAACGGGCGATCGCGACCTCCTCGTCCTCGTTTGGATAGTCGAGCTCGATCAGGAACATGAACCGGTCGAGCTGGGCCTCGGGCAGCGGGTAGGTGCCCTCCTGCTCGACGGGGTTCTGGGTGGCCAGGACGAAGAACGGCTGGTCGAGCTTGAAGGTCTTGCCGACCACGGTGACCTTGTGCTCCTGCATCGCCTCGAGCATCGCGGCCTGGGTCTTGGGAGGCGCGCGGTTGATCTCGTCGGCGAGCACGATGTTGGCGAACACCGGCCCGGGCACGAAGTGGAACTCACGGCGACCCTCGGCCGTCTCCTGCAGAATGTCGGTGCCGGTGATGTCCATCGGCATCAGGTCCGGCGTGAACTGGATCCGGCTGAACTTCAGCGACACCGTCTCGGCGAGTTTGCTCACGAGCAGGGTCTTGGCCAGGCCCGGCACGCCCATCAGGAGCGAGTGGCCACGGGCGAACAGGCAGATCGTGAGCCGCTCGATCGTCTCCTCCTGGCCGATGATCACCCGGCCCAGTTCGGCCTTGAGCCGGGCGTGGATCGCGCGGAGCCGGTCGAGCGCGGCGACGTCGTCGTCGCCCAGGCGCGGAGTCGCTTCAGTGGCAGTGGCCATGGACGGGATTCCGGGGGAAGGGGGGGGTGGCGGGGGGAACCGGAGGCAGGCCCGGGCCCAGACTGGAACACTAGTATGCCCTCGCGAGCCGAGGGCTGCACGGGTCGGGTGCCCGGCACCGTGACGCCAACCATGACTGCTCGCCGGCGGCTCAGGCCGCGCGATGACCGCGGGCCGCGGCAGCAGGGGGCGGCGAAGCGGGCCGCACCCGGGGAAACAGCCCGGTTCGCGGGCCACCGCCGAACAGCCGCGACCAGCCGGCCCCGACCGCCGCCACCAGGCCGTCGCCGAAGCGGTGCCGACGGCCGTAGATCACGAGCTGGCTCGGGTTGAGGAACAGCCGGTCGTGGCCGGCGGCGATCAGCGAGCGATGGAACGTGGCATGCTCGAGGTCGGTGCCTCCGTAGCGACCCTGGCGGTAGGCGGCCATCGTGTAGATGCCCAGGCCGCCGAAGCAGCAGGTCACGGGGACGAGCGGGCCGCCCCGCTCGTAGACCAGCCCGCCGGCCGCCGCACTCGAAAGCGGGGTCAGGTCGGCGTCGAAGCGGATCGCCCAGGTGTCGTATTGCCGCAGGGCGTTCATCGCCAGGCCGTGCCGGCGGCAGATCAGGCCGTTGGCGCCGACGAAGTCCCAGCCGGGCCAGCCGAAGCTGCTCGCGATCCCGTCGAGGCTGAAGCCGCCGAGGACGTCGAAATCGACGATGATCACGGCGTCGAAGCCGGGGCAGAGTTCCAGCACCCGCTCCTGGCACCGCTGCCGGTAGAAGGCCATCCGCCCGGCCCGATCGAGGCAGCGGGTGGCAGGGTTGACCGGGTCATCGAGCCGTTCGCTGGTGACATCGACCCGGCGGTTCGCGCCGGCCCAGCGGCGGAGCAGCAGCCGGGTGTCGTCCTGCGAGTCATTCTCGAACACCACCACCTGGGAGTCGGCGAACAGCCGCGCCAGGTTCTCGATCCGCCGGATCGTGAGCGGCAGAATCCGGCCGACGTCACGGGCCAGGCCGGTGATCGCCACGCGGGTGTCGGCCATCGCCGCGTAGCCGCGGCGGCAGGCGGCGAAATAATCCTCCGCCCGCCCGGGAGGCGGCGGGAAGGCGTGCTCTGGAAACAGCGGCCCGCTGAAGTCGGCCGCATCGAGCGGGGGCGAGCGGCCGGGCGGCGGATGGAGACGAAGGCGGGGCGTCATGGGAAGTGGCTCAGTGCGGAGAGGCTTTCAGCGCCAGCCCCGCCAGCCTGCGGAGCCGGCGGAGGGGGCCGCGGAGCGGCGCTCCGCGATGGAGAGCGGTCGCGACCGCGGGCGTGAGCCGCTCTCGCGCCGGGGCCGGAGCCACTTCGGGCCGCTGGCCCGCCGGCTTGGTGGAGCGGAGTTCGGCCGCCAGTTCCAGGTAGCGGCGGGCCTGGAGCCGGGCGTCCCACTCGGCCTCGGCCCGCGCGCGGGCTTGCACGGCCGCGGCCCGCACGAGCGGCGGATCCTCGGCCAGCCTCACGAGGGTGGCGGCGGCGGCCGGCGCGTCGTCCACGCCGACCAGCCAGCCCGACGCACAATCGGTGATCATCTCCGGGTGGCCGCCCGCCCGGGTGGCCACGACGGGCAGGCCGCAGGCGAGCGCCTCGATCACGGTGTTGGGAAGATTGTCCTCGCGGGCCATCGTCAGATGGAGATCGCAGGCCTGGAGGGCCTCGAGCACGCCCGCCTCGTCACGGCTGCCGAGGTGCCGGCAGGCGACGCCCGGGATCTCGAGCTTGCCCGACCCATAGGTGACGACGACCGGCGGCGGGGCGGTGCCGCGGCGGGCGAGCTCGGCCGCCGCCCGGGCCACCGCCGCGGCCGCGATTCCGGCCCCCTTGCGGCGCTCGTCGAGCGACACGCTGCCGAGCAGGATGACGAGGCCGGCCTCGGGCAGGCCGAGCCGCCGCCGCGCTCCCGGGCGATCTCCCGCCGCGTAGCGTTCGAGATCGATCCCGTTGGGAATGACCGTGACTCGATGCGCTCTCGGATCGAAGAGGCTCGACCGCACGAGCTCCCCGGCCAGCCAGCGACTCGGCGAGACGAACACCAAGGGCAGCCCCGCGAGCCGGCGGCGGGCCCTGGCCAGCGACCGCTCCGGCAGCGGGCCCAAGGCTGCGGCGACTTGCGGGCAGGCGGCGCAGGCCGCCGTGAAGCCCTCACAGCCGCTCGCATAGTGGCAGCCGCCGGTGAACGGCCGCATGTCGTGGAGCGTCCAGGCCACGGGCCGGCCCGACTCCACCAGCCGGCGGATGCCGGCGGCGGCGACGAAGCCGGCCACCCAATGGACGTTGACGAGATCGGCCCCGACCACGGCCGGCTGGTCGGTCAGGTCCCAGGCGGGCCAGTCGGCGGTAAACAGCGTGTTCGAGACGGGCGTGCGGGCCCGGCGGATGCTGCGGCGGACGAGCCGTTCCAGCCGGCGGGCGGCCGCGGGCACCGGCGGCATGGCAGCGCGGGTGACGACATCGACCAGCCCGCCGGCGGCGCGAACGGCGGTCGCAAGCCGCTCCAGCGCGATGGCGGCCCCGCCGGCACGGCCGGCCTGGGTCGCCAGCATCGCGATCCGCGGCGCGGGCGGGCCGTGAGGGTGCCGGGGTCGGGCGGTCATGGCCGGACCCCTTCCAGATAGAGGGAGTCGGGCTTGCGGGGCCGCCCCGCCTGGTCGGCATCGAGGCAGGCGACGGCGAAGCCGGGGATCCGCGAGCCGACCGCATCGGTCCGGCCCACCTCCACGAAGCCCGCCTCGGTCAGCAAGTCGGCGAGCGAGACCCGGTCGTACATCCAGCGATGCCGCTCGCCGCGGCCGGCGTAGCGGGCGGCGGCCCGGGGGGAAGCCGGTTCGGCGGCATAGATCGCGGCGGCGTCGAGCGGTGCCGCTCCGGCCGTCTCCCGGGCGGCGACGACCGCCGCGATCCCGGCGGCCGCCTCCTCGCCCAGCCGCCGCTCGATGAAGCCGCGGGCCGGCACCGGGTCACACGACCACCACCGCCGCATCAGCCCACCGGAGGTGTCGCGGACGAGCTGGTCGAGCAGTTCGACCGTGGTCCAGCGGTGCTCCCAGCGGCGGTCGGCGGATGGCTCGGTCGCGGCCCGCTCGAGGCTCGCAAGATACGCCCGCGCGATCCCCTCGAGGTCGGGCACCACGATCCGCACGATCCCGCCGGGTGCGAGCAGCCGCCGGGCCTCGGCGAGCAGGCGGGCGGCCTCGACGGGGGCGAGGTGCTCGAGGACGTGCGCCGCATAGACCGCCTCGAAGCTGCCGGCCGCGAAGGGCAGCGGCCGGCGGAGATCGGAGGCGATCACGTCGGGACCGGCCGGCACGAGATCGACGTTGGTCCACTCGGGATGCCGCCGCGACCCGCAGCCGAGGTTCAGCCGCGGCCGCGGCGGGGCGGCGAGGCGGCGGCGGGCGGCGGCGAAGCGGATCACAATTGTCACCGAGGGCAGGGGGGCGGTGGGTCAGGCTGCCGGCTTCACGGCCAGCCGGCCGGTGTAATCGATGCGGGAGAGAAACAGCCGTGCGCCGGTGGCGGCGAGGTATTCGTCCACGGCCCGCCGGGCACCCTGCCAGTGGCCGTAGTCGTCGATGATCAAGACGCCGCCTGCGGCCAGCCGCGGATAGAGATGCTCGAGTTCGTGCCGCGTCGACTCGTACCAGTCGGTGTCGAGCCGGAGCACGGCGATCCGCTCGGGGGCTCGGGCGGGAATCGTCTCTTCGACCCGGCCAGCCACGAACTCGACGAGCGCGGCGGGGTAGCCGGTGCCGAGCAGATTGCGTTGGACGTCGGCCAGCGGGCTGGAGGCCCAGGTCGAGCCCGTGGCGCGATCCTCGGCCGCGAGCAGTCCGGCGGCGGCGGTGCCCGTGAGGTCGCGATCGACGTCGGTCGGGGGAGGCATGCCGGAGAAGGTGTCGAACAGGTGCAGCCGCCGCCGGTCACCGAGCTCCAAGAGCGTGAGGGCCGCGGCCATCATGCTGCCGCCCCGCCACACGCCGCACTCCACGATGTCGCCGGCGATCCCGTGGCGGCAGACGTGCGCGACCGCCTCCCTGAGCGCCAGGATCCGCTCCGGGCTCGTCATCGTGAACGGCCGAACCCGGTCGATGACCGTGCGGGTGCGGGGATCGACGTCGGGGGGCACCGCCGGGGGCCGGCGGCGCCGCGTCGAGCGGAAGAGACTGAAGCTGCGCACGAGGCACGGGCTCGCGAGGGGTTTGGGCTCCCGCGGCAGATGACCGCGGACCGACCGGGGGCTATCCCAGACCGGGCCGGCCCGCCGCAAGACCGGCGAGCCGCGGTGGCCTCCAAGTCGGCCGAACCGCTTCAGCGGCCGCCCACCAGGCCCCCCAGGCCCCGCAGCCTGCCCCGGGCCGCGAGGACCGCCAGACCCAAGCCGCAGGCCACGGGCAGGGCCCAGCGCCAGCGGATCGCAGGCGGCGTGCCGTCGAGCAGCGGCACGTCGGCCCGGAGCACGCCTTCGCCTCCGAGCGGCAGGCGATCGACGATCCGGCCGGCGGCGTCGATGAAGCAGGTCTCGCCGGTCGAACTCGCCCGCACCAGGCAGCGCCGGCACTCGATGGCCCGCTGCTGCGCGAGCAGGCGGTGCTGCCGCAGCGTCAGGGGATTGGTGAACGCGGCCCCGTGGATCAGCGACACGAGCAGGTTCGCCGAATCGGCGACCAGCGAGGCCGCCGCCGCGGGCACCATGTCTTCGTAGCAGAGCAGGGGCCCGATCCGGGCCGGCCCACTGGCCAGCGGGCAGGCCGCCCGGCCCGCCGTGTAGGTGGTATCGAGCGGAAACGAGAGCCGCAACTCGGGGATCACGTCGGCGAAGGGCACGTACTCGCCGAACGGCATCAGGTGCCGCTTCTGCGAGACGCCGGCCAGCCGCTCGGCGGTGTCGATCAAGAGCGCCGCCTGAAAGATCTGTCGGGGCCGCTCGCGAAAGCCCTGGTAGATCCGCCCGCCGAGGAGCAGCGGGCAGGGCGGGTCGGGGAGCGGCCGCAGGCCCCGCTGGGGGTCCCGCGAGCGGCGAAACACCGCCGCCTCGTCGGCGAACGAGTCGAGGCCATCCTCGTACGAGCCGCCGCTGCACTCGGGCCAGCAGACGAGCTCGGAAGGCGACGGGCCGGCACACGCGTCGCGCGTGAGCCGCCGCAGGCTGTCGATCCCGCCGGCCGCCTCGGCATCGGCCTGCACGAGGGCCAGCCGCAGCCGCGGGGCGGCCGCCATCCGAGCCTCGACCTGGCGGATCGCGAGCGTGCCCCAGCCCAGGTTGGCGGCCGCGACCAAGAGGGCCGCGACCGCCGGCGGCGTGAGCCGGCGGTCTCCCCCGGGCCCGAACGCGACCGCCAGGGCCACGATCGCTCCCGCGGTCGCAAACAGCGTGAGGGTGGCCGCCTCCGGGCCACCGATGGCGGCCACCTGCACCGTGGCCGGCCAGGCGAGCTGGGAATAGCCGAGCTTCCAGGGGAAGACACCGGGCATCACGCTCTCGGCCACCACGGCCACCAGTCCGGCCGGCAGCCAGGCCGAGCGGGGATCACGACAGGTCCGCCCCACCACCCAAAACGGCAGCGCCAGCCGGCAGGCATCCCAGAGCACGATCGGCACGGCAAAGGCGAGCCCGAAACCCGTGCTCGTCCGCATCGCCTCGGCGAGCACCTCGGGCGTCCAGTGGAAGGCCAGGGCGATGGCGAGCACCGCCGCCGCCAGCACCGCCAGCTCTCCCCGCCAGCCCGGCCGACCGACGGCCAGCATCAACCCGGCCGCGATTCCGAGCCAGCCGGCGGGCACCAGCCGCTCGTCGAGCCAGGGCGCGGCCGCGAGCACGGCGGTCGCCACGATCGCCGTCATCCAGGCGAGCATGACGACGCCGGGCAGGTGCGTGCGGGGTGAACGAGCGAGAGCGGCTCGCATCCCGTCAGTCGGCCCGGTCTCGGTCGTCATCGCCGTTCCATTCGGAAAGCATCCATCCGAACCGCATCGACCGGGGCCGCATCAACGCCGACGGCGGGCGGACCGAACTCGATCCGCCCGCCGCGTGTGACGCTCGGCCGTGAAGGCCGCAGGCTCAGAACTTCACGCCGCCGGGCGCCCCGACGAGCGTGGCGGTGGTGGTGTCCTGTTGGGCGTAGAGATAGATCGTCTTGAAGTTGCGGGTGCTGAAGTTCCGCACCTTGTTGACTGTCTGCGCGGCATTGGGGTCGGCGGCGCCGGCCGTGAACCCGCCCGCCCGCACTTTGAACTGAGCGATGCCGTTGGCGGCGATCGTCCTGCCTCCGTTGAGCAACTGGGACGGGGGCACATTGCCCGAGACGGCGTTCACGCCGACCGGGGCGCTGCCCACGTTCTTCATCCGGACCGGGATGTTGCCGCTGCCACCACCACCGCCAGCCAAGGCGGGGACGGAAACGGCTGCGATGGTGGCCAGCAGAGCCACGGCGGCGAGGTTGCGAATCATGGTGAGTTCCTTAGAGGGGGACCAGGGGGATGATGGACAAGGACGGATGGTGGTGCCAGGGGGGACGCGGCGAGCTTGCGTTCCGACCGCTTCATGGTACAGCCGGCACGGGCCAGGTCAAAATATCGGACAACTGCGGGATTTTTGCGGTTTTGCGTGGCTGGGCGGCCTAGGGAGTATGTGCGGCCGGCTCGCCGCCGGCCTTTGTGCAGATCGCGATCAGCACCTCGGGGCCGGTCTCGTCGGCCAGAAAAACCACCCGCCCGTCGCCGAACAGCCCGTGCACACCGCCGAGGTGATGGCTGTGAAACCCATCGACGTCCGGCGTGTTGAGGACCGGGGAACTGAGCAGGAAGCAGTTGGTGCCACAGGCCCAGCGGGCGTTGCCGATCCGCGTGTCGCTGTCCAACCCCTCCGTGCCGCGATCGACACCTTCGCTGACCAGGAGCGTGCGGGAGAGTCCATCGCTCACTTCGGCGGCGCGGCAGGGTCGGCGCCAGTCTTCGGACGTCGCGAACAGCACGCCGCCACGCTCGAATCCCGAGGGCAGCCGCTCGTTCTCGGCGAGCCGCACGGCCGACCCCATCACGCCGCCGTAGTCCTGCTTGCCTTCGAACGCCCTGATGCCGCTGGGGCAGACATAGGTCGGGATGGTGAGGTCGGCGATGGAGGCGTTGCCCTGCGGGTCGTTCCAGGGCCGCGTGTAGTCGATCCTGTCGGCGGTCTTCGTCTCCTCGAGATAAGGGAGGATGAATGAACTCCAGGCATGGTCGCGGCGGGAGTAGGCGTCGCTCCCTGGAGGAAACCAGCGGCGGGCCGACTCGTAGTTGAGGATCGCCACGCCCATCTGCCGGAGATTGTTGGTGCAGGCGGCCCGCCGAGCGCTTTCGCGGGCGGCCTGCACCGCCGGGAGCGAGAGCGAGATGAGCGTGCCGAGGATCGCGACCACGGCCAGCAACTCGACCAGGCTGAACCCGGCCGGCTGTGCGGCATTTCCAGCGGTGGAATCCAGACGACGCATCACGCGACCCCAGCGATCACGAACCAGCGATCACGAACCAGCGGGCGGGAAGCCACCGGGCAAGGGTGACGGGCGGGAAGGCAAGCACCCACAAGTATGGCCTCAACGCAGGGGCGGGAGAAGCCCCCAGGCGCGATTGAGCACAAAGCAGTCAGACGGCCCGAAAGGCCCGGCCGCCTACGGCCCGCCGACGATCTCCTTCCGCCGCCGGAACCGGCCGCGGTCGAGCACGTAGCCCTCGCAGCAGGCCCCCTCCAGCGTGGTCAGCCGGGGAAAATAGAGCGGCCCCCGATAGGCGTCGGCGAGCTTCCAGGTGCGGATGCCGGATGCGTGGTGGTGCCAGGTGCGGACCGAGAGCGCCGGATTGACCACGCCGACGCCGGCCCGGAAGGCCTCGTAGGCCAGCCGGTTCTCGCAGGCCGGGCGGCCGAGCGTGAACCCCGCCTCGAAGGCCGGCAGCGATCCGGCGATGAACAGCCAGGCGTCTTGCGACTGCGAATAGAACCGCCAGCGGTTCGGATCGACGCGACCCTCCATCGACGGGCCCGCGGGGTCGTCCCAGCGGGAGAGCGCCACGAGCAGGGGCCGCGGCCAGGCACGGAGCAAATCCGCCGCCCCGCGCAGCGAGTCGTCGAAGGCGATGTCGGCGTTGGCCACCGCGCACACTTCCCCCGCGAACCGCTCCGCAGCCAGGCTGAAGAAGTCGGCGAACGACTTGCGGCCACCCTCGGCCAGCGGCACGATCTCGGCGAACACGCCCGCGGCCGCATTGGCTTCCCGGACCCGGGCCAGCTCGGCCGCGCGGGCCGGATCGGGCGAGGCGTATTGCTCGTGCAACAGGATCATGGCATCGGGGTCATCCCGCGGAATCGCCTCCTGCGCGACCATCGTCTGAGCGGTCGCCCGCGGCCGGCGAACGGCATCGGAACCCGAGCGTAACAAGGATTGGGGAGCGGGTTTCCTGCGACGGGTCGACCTCCAGGGCCCGGCTCACCAATTTCCCCGACAGATGCCCCCGCCGCAGGTCGATGCTATCTTTATTAACGATTGTGGCCCTGCAGGGCCGCCGTTCGTCTACCCGCCGATCGATTCCCCCGCTCGCCCGAGCACCGCGGGGATCCGCGGTCGTGAGGCCCCTCGGGCCCAGGACCGGCGACGTGGGTGGTGTTCCCGAGCCTCCTTGCGAGTGGGCCGATGAAACACGCTTCCCCGGGGTTGCTGCTCGTGATCGCCGCCGCGGCCCTCCCGGCCGCCGCCACGGCCGCCGGGCCCGACTTCAACCGCGACATCCGGCCGATCCTCTCCAACCGCTGCTTCAAGTGCCACGGGCCCGACGAGGCAAACCAGGAGGCCGGCCTGCGGCTCGACCACCGCGAGGCGGCAATCCAGGAGCTCGACAGCGGCGAGCGGGCGATCGTGCCGGGCCATGCCGACTCGAGCGAACTCGTCGCCCGGATCATGAGCGACGACCCCGCCCTCGTGATGCCGCCGCCGCACACGAAGGTCTCGCTCTCGGCTGATGAAAAGCGGATGCTCGCCGCGTGGGTCGAGGCCGGCGCCGCGTATGCCCCGCACTGGGCCTTCCTTCCGCCCGTCAAACCGGAGCCGCCGGCCGTCCGCGACGAGGGCCGGGTCAAAAACCCGATCGACCGGTTCGTGCTCGCCCGGCTCGAGGCCGAGGGGCTCGCGGCCGCACAACCGGCCGACTCCGCCACGCTCTGCCGCCGCGTGCACCTCGACCTCGTTGGTCTTCCCCCGTCGCCCGACGAGCTGGCCGCCTTCCTCGCCGACGAGTCTCCCGACGCCTATGAACAGCTCGTGGATCGGCTGTTGGCCAGCCCCCGCTACGGCGAGCGGTGGGCGCGGAAGTGGCTCGACCTGGCCCGCTACGCCGACACCAACGGCTACGAGAAGGACCGCCCCCGCACGATCTGGCCCTATCGCGACTGGGTGATCCGCTCGCTCAACGACGATCTCCCCTTCGACCAGTTCACGATCCGCCAGATCGCCGGCGACATGCTGCCCGACCCGGGCGTAGACGACCTCGTGGCCACCGGCTTCCACCGCAACACGATGCTCAACGAGGAGGGGGGCATCGATCCGCTCGAGTTCCGCTACCTGGCGATCGTGGACCGCGTCGGCACGACGGGCACCACCTGGCTGGGGCTGACCACCGCCTGCGCCCAGTGCCATACGCACAAGTACGACCCACTCACCCACACCGACTACTTCTCGCTCTTCGCGCTCTTGAACAACGCCGACGAGCCGGAATGGATCATCCCGAGCGAGGAGCGGTCGCAGCGGCTCGCCACGACGAGGGCCAAGGTCGAGTCGCTCTGGAAGGAGCTGCCCGGTCACTGGCCGGCCCCCGGCCCGGCCGCCAACCAACTCGCCGGGTCGAGCGAGCCGGGCGGCGAGCCGGCTGAAGCGGGCCGTCGGGCCGTGAGCCTGGCCGAGCGATTCGACGCTTGGAGCCGCGCGGAGTCGGCCCGGGCCGTGAACTGGCAGGTGGTGCGGCCCGACGCCCTGGAAAGCTCGATGCCCCACCTCGTGGTGCTCGACGACGGCTCGGTGCTCGCCAGCGGCGACCAGACCAAGAGCGACGTCTACACGATCTCGCTGCCGCGGGTCGGGAAGCCCGTGAAGGCGATCCGTCTGGAGGTGCTGCCGCACGAGTCGCTGCCGGACTGGGGGCCGGGACTGTGCGCCTCTGAAGGCCCGCGGGGCGACTTCTTCCTCTCGGAGTTCGAGGTTCGCGTGCCCCCCAAGGCGGCCCGGATCGAGGTCGCCAAGGCCAGCGAGTCGTTCGGCGGCACGGCCGCCCATGGCAAAGGGGTCAGCGGCGCCGCCGCGGCGACCGACGGCGTGATGTCGAGCGGCTGGAGCACCAACGGCCGCCAAGGTCGCGCCGAGGCGGCCGTGTTCGAGCTGGCCCAGCCGATCGCTGCCGGCGACCCGATCGTGGTCACGCTGCGGTTCGAGCGACATTTCGCCTGCCCGCTCGGCCGATTCCGGCTGTCGGTGACCGACGCCGACGGCGCCGAGACCCGCGGCCACTCGGCCGAGGTCGAAGCCGCCCTCACGAAGGCTCCCCAGAGTCGCTCGAGCGAGGAGCGGGAGGCGCTGCTCCGCCGCTTTCTTTCGACCGCGCCCGAGGTGAGCGACCGCGTCAAGGAGATCGAGCGGCTCGAGGCCACCCTGCGGGGCGGGCTCTCCACGCTCGTGATGCAGGAGCGGCCCAAAGACAACCCGCGGCCCACGCATCGCCATCATCGTGGCGAGTTCACGCAGCCGGAGGAGAAGGTGTCGCCCGCGGTGCCTGCCTTCCTGCCGCAGCTGCCCGCCGACGCCCCGGCCGACCGGCTGGCCCTGGCAAAGTGGCTCGTCTCGCCGACCAACCCGCTCACGGCGAGAGTCACGGTCAATCGCCAGTGGCAGGCCTTCTTCGGCCGGGGCATCGTGGCCACCGTCGAAGACTTCGGCTACCAGGGCGACCTGCCGAGCCACCCGGAGCTGCTCGACTGGCTGGCGGTCTCGTTCAGGGAGCCGGTCGAGGCGGGCGGCCTCGGCTGGTCGCTCAAGCAGCTTCACCGCCTGATCGTCACGAGCAATACCTACCGGCAGGATTCAACCGTCACGCCGCCACTCGCCGCCCGCGATCCGCAGAACCTGCTTTTGGCCCGCGGGCCCCGGGTGCGGCTCGAGGCCGAGGTGATCCGCGACAGCATGCTCAAGGCGGCCGGCCTCCTCTCCACCAAGATGGATGGCCCCGGCGTCCGCCCGCCGCAGCCCGAGGGCGTGACCGAGGTGGCCTACGGGGCCCCCACCTGGCAGCCGAGCCAGGGCGAGGACCGCTATCGCCGCGGCATCTACACCTTTCAGAAGCGAACGGCTCCCTTCGCCTTCACCACCACCTTCGACGGCCCCTCGGGCGAGGCCTGCATCGCCCGCCGCGAGGTCTCCAACTCGCCGCTGCAGGCGCTCACGCTCCTGAACGACCCGATGTTCGTCGAGATCGCCCAGGCCCTCGGCCGCCTGGCCGCCACCGCCGGCCCCGACGACGCGGCCCGCTTCGATCTTCTGGCCCGGCGGCTGTTCTCCCGCAGCCTCGAAGCTGACGAGGCGGCCCTGTTCGCCGACTACCTCGCCGAGCAGCGGCGGCGGCTGGCCGCGGGCGAACTCGACGCGGCGGCGCTGGCCGGCGGCGAACCCGACGCCGACATCCAGGAGCGGGCCGCCTGGACGCTCCTGGCCCGGGCGGCGATGAACCTGGACGAAACGATCGTCAAGAGGTGATGCCATGAACCATCCGCTCGACATCACCCGGCGGCACTTCTTCGCCGACTGCGGGATCGGCGTGGGGAAGATCGCGCTGGCCGGGCTTTTGACAGGTGCCCTGCGGCAGCCGGCCGCGGCGGCGGTGCAGCCGGCCGGGCCGTTGGCCGTGCGGCCGCCCCACTTCCCCGGCAAGGCCAGGGCGGTGATCCAGCTCTTCATGGCGGGGGCACCGAGCCAGCTCGAGCTCTTCGACCACAAGCCCAAGCTCGCCCAGATCGAAGGCAAGCCGATTCCGCCGGAGGTGATCGGCGGCCAACGCTACGCCTTCATCCGCCCCGACGCGGCCGTTCTCGGGCCGCAGTATCGCTTCGCCCGGCATGGCCAGTGCGGGGCCGAGATCTCCGAGATGCTGCCCCATCTGGCGACGGTCGTGGACGAGATCGCGATCGTCAAGAGCTGCCGCACCGACCAGTTCAACCACGCCCCCGCCCAGATCTTCATGAACTGCGGCTTCGCCCAGCCGGGCCGGCCGAGCATGGGCTCGTGGGTGACCTACGGCCTGGGCAGCGAGAGCGACGAGCTGCCGGCGTTCGTGGTGATGAGCACGGGCTCCGGGATCAGCGGCGGCAGCGCCACCTGGTCGAGCGGCTTTTTGCCGAGCGTCTACACCGGCACCCGGTTTCGCAACGCCGGCCCGCCGATCCTGAACGTCGACTCCCCCGCGGGGGCCGACGGCCGGCTGGCCGCCGACACGCTGGCGCTCGTCTCGACGCTGAACCGCCGCCGGCTCGCCGCCGACGGCGACCCCGAGATCGCCACCCGGATCGCGGCCTACGAGATGGCCCATCGGCTCCAGACCTCGGCGCCCGAGCTGATGAACCTGGCTGACGAGTCGCCCGAGACGCTCGCGCTCTACGGCTGCTCTGCGGGCGAGGCGAGCTTCGCCCGGGCCTGCCTGATCGCCCGGCGGCTCGTGGAGCGGGGCGTGCGGTTCGTGACCATCTACCACGAGGGCTGGGACGCCCACTCCGACGTGGCGGGCAACGTCAAGAAAAACTGCCAGGCCACCGACCAGCCCTCGGCCGCGCTCGTGGCCGACCTCAAGCGGCGGGGCCTGCTCGACGAGACGCTCGTGGTCTGGGGGGGCGAGTTCGGCCGCACGCCGATGGTGGAGTCGAGCGCGGTGCTCGGCCGCTCGCTGGGCCGCGACCATCACCCCAACGCCTTCACGATGTGGCTGGCCGGCGGGGGCATCCGCGGGGGCATCGCGTATGGCGAGACCGACGAGCTCGGCTTCCACGTCGCCCGGGACGAGGTGCACGTGCACGATCTCCAGGCCACGATCCTTCACTGCCTGGGCCTCGACCACGAGCGGCTCACCTACCGCTACCAGGGCCGCGACTTCCGGCTGACCGACGTGCACGGCCACGTGGTGGAGGGCATCCTGAGTTGACTCTCCGGGTGCTGCCAGGATGCTTGTGGGTCAGCCGAGCGGAACATCGTCCTGTTCGTGACCGATGACGAGTCGCCGATCCTCGGCTGCTACGGCGACTGTGTCGCCGTGACGGGTGGACCGGGGGCTCGCCCGCCTCGTCGAGCTGCTGCGGGGGGCGGGCCTGGACGGCAAGACGCTGATCGTGCTCTCGCGGCGGGGCCCGAGCCCCGGGCGGCGCGACCCGATCGACCGCGGCGGCAGAGCGGGTATGCTGCCGACTCACGCGGCCGCCAGCGTGCGGGTGATGTCCCCTGCACCGATGTTTGTAACTCCAAGTATCTGTCGCTCTCCGAGCATCTTTCGCCCATGAAAATCCTCGTCACCGGCGGCGCCGGCTTCATCGGCAGCCACATCGTCGATGCTCTGCTCGCGGCCGGCCACGCCCCGGCGGTGCTCGACGATCTCTCGAGCGGCTCGCGGGAGAACCTGCCGCCAGGCGTGCCGCTCTACGTCGCCGACATCGCCGACGCCGACGCGGTCGAGCGGGTGTTCGCTGCCGAGCGGCCTGAGGCGGTCTGCCATCAGGCGGCCCAGATGTCGGTCAGCCGCTCGGTCCGCGAACCGGCCTTCGACGCCCGGGTCAACGTGATGGGGCTCGTCAACGTGCTCGACGCCGCGGTGCGACACGGCGCGGGCCGGGTCGTGTTCGCATCCTCCGGCGGCGTGCTCTACGGCGACGTGACCGAGGCCGCACCGGAGACGACGCCCGCGGCCCCGGTGAGCCCCTACGGGATCACCAAATGGGTCGGCGAGCGATACCTCGAGTTCTACGCCCGCGAGCACGGCCTCGCGGCCGTGGCGCTCCGCTACTCCAACGTCTACGGCCCTCGGCAAAACCCGCACGGCGAGGCGGGAGTGGTGGCGATCTTCTGCAAGAAGTTTCTCGCGGGAGAGCCGGCCCGGATCAACGGCGACGGCCGCTATGTCCGCGACTACGTCTACGGGCCCGACGTGGCCCGGGCCAACCTCGTGGCCCTCTCTGCCGACCTGCCAGAGATCCGCCCCGGCCGGCTCGAGAGCCTGAATATCGGCACCGGCCTGGGCACCGACGTCAACGAGCTCGAAGCCATGGCGCGCGAGGCGATGACCCGGAACCTGGCCGGCCGCGGCCAGCCGCGGACGCTGCCGCCGCCGGAGCACGGCCCGGCGCGGCCCGGCGACCTGCGAAGCAACCTGGTCGATCCGGGCCGCGCCGCCGCGGTGCTCGGCTGGCGGCCGGCCGTGGCTCTGGCCGATGGCCTGGCCCGCACCGCGGCCTGGTTCGCCGGGGAGTAGTCCGCCCGGCGGGCGGGAGCCGGAGGGCCTCGGCCCCCGGGCGGAACTGCCATTTGCCGGAAGCGGGGCGATCGCTATCGTCCCCGCCCTCATGGTGTATTCAGACACGCCCCCGAGCGAGTTCGCCGGCCGCACCGCCGTGATCTGCGGGATCGGCGGCCAGGACGGCGCCTACCTGGCCGCCCACCTGCTCGGCCTCGGCTACACGGTGGTGGGCACCAGCCGCGATGCCCAAG
>JBIIYH010000355.1:0-2842 GCA_044346905.1 Pirellulales bacterium | reverse complement strand
GGGGCCGGGCCTTGGGGGCCGCCGCCGCCGGGCCGCATCAGGATCCGGTCGAGCCGCGTCAGCTCCAGCACCTTCTGCACCGGGCCGCTCGCGGTGCACACCAGGCACTCGCCGCCGGCCGCCCTCGCTTCCCGCTGGGTCTCGAAGAGCACGCGGATCCCGGCCGAACTCAGGAATGTCACCCCGGCCAGGTCGAGTGAGATCAGGTGCCCGCCACGCCGAACCTCGGCGGCCACGGCATGCCGCAGCTCGCCGGCCGACTCCGCATCGAGCCGACCGACCACGGCGAGTTCGACGCCGTCTTCCCGCGGCACGCGGTCGATGCGGATGTCCATGCGGGGGATTCGGTCTCGCGGGCCGGCTCAGGCGGCGATCGACTTCACGACCGCGGACGCGAGTATATCGACGCCGGCCCTGCGAGCGTGCCGGCGTGCCGGCGGACAGATCCCGGCTCGTCAGGTGCCGCAGAAGGTGCGATACCGTCCGCAGCCTGCCGGCGGCCCGCCGCGATACGGCTCGTTGGCGGCCGTCGGTGTGTACGGATCACGCAGTGCGTCGAGCAGCCGCTCGAGTGGCCCGCGATCGCCCCCCTCGGCCGCGTCGAGCGCCTCTTCCACGCGGTGATTCCGGGGAATGATCAGCGGATTGGCCCGCTTCATGCGGGCCACCGCCTCGGCCGGCGGCCCCGGCTCGCGGGCCAGCCGCGCCTGCCAGCCGGCAACCCACTCCGGGAAGGGCAGGGCAGCGGCCGCAGACGCCTGGCCCGAGGCCTGCGACTCCGCGACCGCCGTGAGGCCGGCGAAGGTCGCCGTGAAGTCGGCCCCGACGCGGTGCATCCGCTCGAGCAGCTCGTCGAACAGCGGCCGATCGCCCGCCTCCTCCGCCGCGAGGCCGAGCTTGTCCCGGGCCCCGGCGAGGTGGGCTCGGGCGAACCGCTCGGAAAAAGTGTCGAGCACGCTCCGGGCCCGGTCGATCACGGCATCGCCTTCGCCCGGAAACAGTGGCAGCAGGCTCTCGGCCAGTCGGGCCAGGTTCCAGTGGGCGATCCCGGGCTGATTGGCGTAGGCGTAGCGGCCGTGCTCGTCGATCGAGCTGAAGACGGTGGCCGGGTCGTAGGCATCGAGAAACGCGCACGGCCCATAGTCGATCGTCTCGCCGGAAACCGCCATGTTGTCGGTGTTCATCACGCCGTGGACGAAGCCCACGAGCATCCACTTCGCGACGAGCGCGGCCTGCCGCTCCACGACGGCCTCGAGGAAGGCGGCCGGCCGGTCGCCGGCGTCGAGATCGGCGAGCTCAGGGTCGTGCCTCGCGATCGCATGATCGAGCAGGGCCTGGAGCAGTTCCCGGCGGCCGACCGCGGCGGCATATTGAAAGGTGCCCACGCGGATATGGCTCGACGCCACCCGAGTGAGCACCGCCCCGGGCAGCGGCGTCGATCGCATCACGACCTCGCCGGTGGTCGCGACGGCCAGGCTGCGGGTGGTGGGAATGCCCAGGGCCTGCATCGCCTCGCTCACGAGATACTCGCGGAGCATCGGCCCGAGCGCCGCGCGGCCGTCGCCGCCGCGGGAGTAGCGGGTGCGGCCCGCCCCCTTGAGCTGAATGTCAGAGCGGCGGCCGGCCGGCGTGAGTTGCTCGCCGAGCAGGATCGCCCGGCCGTCGCCCAGGTTCGTGAAGTGGCCGAACTGGTGGCCGGCGTAGGCCTGGGCGATCGGCTCGGCACCGGGGGGCAGCTCGTTGCCGGCGAACACGGCGGCGCCCGCGTCCCGCAGCAGGCCCGGATCGAGTCCCAACTCCGCCGCCAGGGGGTCGTTCAAAAGCACGAGCCGCGGGTCCCGCACCGGCACGGGCTCAGCCGGCGCGAAGAGCCGCTCGGGCAGCCGAGCGTAGGAGTTGTCGAACCGCCAGCCGGCCGCAGCCATCGCACGCGTCATCCCCACAGGCTCGCCGGATACTCACCCGCGGCGACGAGCGCCCGCAGGCTCGCCTGCACCGCCGCCTTGTCTTCCGCGTAGGTGGCCCCGAACCAGGTCGAGCTGGTGGGCAGCACCTCGCAGGTGGCCTGGCGGGAGTGCACCAGGCTCCCGAGCGACATCGGGATGTAGCACTCGCTCTTGAGCTCGCCACCGTGGGCCGTGAGGAACTGCCGGAAGTCGTCGGCCAGCTGCGAAAAGATCCGCGGCGTGAAGCCCCACATGTTCATCGAGACCGGCTCGGCGCCGGAGAGCTCCACCGGCCCGGCTTTGCCCTCCCCGCGGACTTCGCCCCCGGGCACGCGGCCCACGCCGGTGAGTTCCTGGATGTCGGCCAAGAACCCGCGGTCGTCGGTGCGGCAGACGCCGCGGGCCACCGTGCCGTGATCGGAGAGCGTGCCGGCGAGCGTGAAGCCGACCATGCAGTAGGCGGTCGAGTCCACCGGCAGCGTGGCCAGCCGCCGGCCGAGCACGGCGAACGAGTCGCGGCCGTAAAAGTCGTCGGCATTGATCATCGCGAACGGCTCGTTCACCGCGTCGCGGGCGCAGAGGATCGCATGGGTCGTGCCCCAGGGCTTCTCCCGGCCCGGCGGCACGGCGAACCCTTCCGGCAGCCGGTCGAGCGTCTGAAAGGCGAGCGCCGTCTCGATCCGGCCGGCGAACCGGGCCAGCACCCGCTCGCGGAAGGCCTCCTCGAAGTCGGGCCGGATCACGAACACGGCCCGGCCGAAGCCGGCCCGCAGCGCGTCGAACACGGAGTAGTCGAGCAGCGTCTCGCCCGCCGGCCCCATCGGGTCGATCTGCTTGAGGCCGCCATAGCGGCTGCCCATGCCGGCCGCGAGCACGAGAAGCGTCGGTTTCATGCG